>JAPLPF010000163.1:34507-41213 GCA_026400325.1 Rhodobacterales bacterium | reverse complement strand
CCTTCACCCCGGCCTCGGCCGAGATCGCCACGGCCGCCCGCCCGGTTCTGGACGAATTGGCCGGAATCCTGGTCGCCTGCCCGCCGATGCAGCTTGAGATCGGGGGGTACACCGATGCCCAGGGGTCGGAAGGCGGCAATCAGGCGTTGTCCCAGGCGCGGGCCGAAGCGGTCCTTCTGGCGCTGCAAGGACGCCGGGTCGACATCTCGGGGATGACCGCCGTCGGATATGGCGAAGCCAGGCCGATTGCCGAAAACGACACCGAAGAAGGGCGCGAGGCCAACCGCCGGATCGAATTTGTCCTGCAGGGGGTGCCCGCTGGCTCGGTGGCAATGGGCGCCGGCGGGGCCGAACGTGCCGAAGCCCGGCTGGAAACACCGGCAGAGCCCGGGGCCACCCCCACAGAGCCCGCAGGGACTGACCCAGCGATCCTCCCCGGCCCGGACGCCGACCTGGCCGAAACCGGTGTCGCAACACCCGCCGCTGCTGCGATGTCCGGCGACGCAGGCAGCTCGCCGACGGGGCCGGCCCCGGACTTCTCGGGTGATACCAGCCCCTCTGTTGCGCCGACGGAAAAGACGATACGTCCCTTGCCACGGCCAGAAGACCTTGAGGCCGAGGAAAGCCAATGAACCGCACCGAATTCGTGATCGCCACTGCCATCATCCTGCTGGTCGCCTTTGCGATGGGCTGGTTCACGCACTGGCTTCTTCACCGGTTCACGCGCGTTCAGGGGGGTGACATGGCCGAACTCGACAAGCTGGCCCAGTCCTTGCACGAGGCGGAAGAGCTGCGCGACCAGGCCCTGGCCTATCTGGAACAGCGCGAGGCCGAGCTGATGACCCACATCAACCAGACCGAAGCCGAGCTGAAAGCCGCGATGGAGGGCCTGCGGGATGCCCGCCACGAGGCCGAGGAAATGCGCAGTTACATTGACAGGATGCAGGCGAACGGTTGAGACGCTTCGGTCGGTCCGGGCCAAATTCCTTCGCAGGAACGTGCAGATATTCTCGAAAAGATTTGCGCGTCAGGTCGTGAAGACGGAAATTTGATCAAAACCTGGCCGGACCCCAACTGGAAAACTGGACATCCGGTCGCCAGCATGGCAGGCCATCTGCAATCAATGGAGGCCCACCATGCTCGATTCCGTCACCGACCTTGCGTCGCTGCTGAAAGACCCCTCGCTTCTGGTCACCAAATCCTATGTCGCCGGACAATGGATCGATGCCGACGACGGCTCGACCTTTGCCGTCACCAATCCGGCGCGGGGCGACGTGATCTGCCTCCTGCCGAACCTCGGCCGCGCCGAGACCGCCCGCGCCATCAAGGCCGCGCATGCTGCCCACCGCGAATGGGCTGCGCGCACGGCCAAGGAACGCGCGCAAGTGATGCGCCGCTGGTTTGACCTGTGCATGGCGAACCAGGACGATCTGGCAACGATCCTGACAGCCGAGATGGGCAAGCCGGTTGCGGAAGCCAAGGGCGAAATCGCCTATGGTTCGTCCTATATCGAGTTCTACGGCGAGGAAGCCAAGCGCACCTATGGCGACATCATCCCGGGCCACCAGCGCGACAAGCGCATCCATGTGCTCAAACAGCCGATCGGGGTCGCGGCGTCGATCACGCCCTGGAACTTCCCGAACGCGATGATCGCCCGCAAGGTCGCGCCCGCACTTGCCGCCGGTTGCGGCTTTGTTGCCCGCCCAGCGGCTGAAACGCCGCTTTCGGCGCTGGCACTGGCGCTGCTGGCGGAACGCGCCGGGGTTCCGGGCGGGTTGTTCTCGGTCATCACCTCGAAACGGTCATCGGACATCGGCAAGGAGTTCTGCGAGAACCCGCTGATCCGGAAGCTGACCTTTACCGGATCGACCGAAGTGGGCCGCATCCTCTTGAAGCAGGCTGCCGACCAGGTGCTGAAATGCAGCATGGAGCTGGGTGGCAACGCCCCCTTCATCGTCTTTGACGACGCCGATCTGGATGCGGCGGTCGAAGGGGCGATGATTTCCAAATTCCGCAACAACGGCCAGACCTGCGTTTGCGCGAACCGGATCTACGTGCAGGCCGGCGTCTATGACGCCTTCGCCGAAAAGCTGACCGCCGCCGTGAAGAAGCTGACCATCGGCGACGGGCTTTTGCCCGGCGTGACCACCGGCCCGCTGATCAACGAGGCGGCGATGGACAAGGTCGAGGAGCATATCGCCGACGTTCTGGCAGGCGGCGGCAAGGTCGTGCTGGGCGGACATCGTCATGCGCTTGGCGGATCGTTCTTCGAACCGACCGTGGTGACCGGGGTGAAACCGGACATGAAGGTCGCACAGGAAGAGACCTTCGGGCCGTTGGCTCCGCTCTTCAAGTTCGACACGGAAGAGGAGGTCATCGCCATGGCGAACGACACGATCTTCGGGCTGGCAAGCTACTTTTACGCCCGCGACATCGGCCGCATCACCCGGGTGCAGGAGGCGCTGGAATACGGCATGGTGGGGGTGAACACCGGCCTGATCTCGAACGAGATGGCGCCCTTTGGCGGGGTAAAGCAGTCCGGCCTAGGCCGCGAGGGCAGCCGCCATGGAATCGACGACTACATGGAACTGAAATACGTCTGCCTGTCGGTCTGAGCCGGGGGCGGTATCCGTCGTCGGACTTGCCAGACCAGCCGGTTGCCGCCATGCTTGCGCAGGTTTACTTGTCGGGCGCTGCGATCATCTGGAATTGCCCGGCACCCCAAAGCGACTGCATGCGCAATCGCCGGGGTGCAGTTTGGGCTGCTTCAACGATTGACATCAACGCGCTGCCGTACATTGGACAATGGAGGATGGGTTGCCCGCACCTTCAATTCTGTCTTTGAATGTCAGTGCGCGACTGCCGAACTGGCCGATCTTTCCGGAAACCGAGATCTCGTCTGGTGCGCGCGACTCACGGGGCCAGATATTGTTTGACGACAAGTCAGCGGGTCTGACCGTCGGGATCTGGGAGTCCGAGGCAAACCTCGGGCGCTGGATGCGCTGGCCTGTCCACGAATTCATGATCGTTGTAAGCGGCGAAATTGTCCTTATCGAAGAGACCGCGGAAACCGTGGTCAAAGCGGGCGAGACATTCTTCATTCCGAAAGGCAGACGCTGCATCTGGAATCAGGCGACCTATGCCCGCAAGATCATGCTGCTTTTCGAAGATCGCGACGCGCCGGACAGCGACGGGGACTGCCCGATCTTCAAGACCGACACGCAAGCGCCCTTGTCGCCTTTTTCACCACCCGGTGCGGAACGTCCTGACTCCGGTGCGCCTGACCAGTTGGCCACAACCCTGTATCAGTCGGCCAGCGGACGCATTGAACTCGGCCTTTGGCACAGCACCGCCTGGACCCGCAAGCGCACCGAATTTCCCCACCATGAATTGATGCACATTCTATCCGGCTCTGTGACATTGACTGAAGCATCAGGCACGGTCCGCCAGTTTTCGGCAGGCGATACCTTCTTTGTGCCGAAAGGCACCCAGAACGCTTGGCACTCCACTGAACCGGTACACAAGATCTATTGTTCCATCACGTCATGATTGTCGCAGACCACAGCACACCCGGCCGGTCGGCTTTCGCTGGCGGCATGCCCGGATTGATGTGCGACGGAAAACGGTCGTTTCATGCAAGAACAGCATGGCGCAGGGCCGTTCCTGGAGCGAGGCGACGCGGATTAACAAGTCCGTGCGTCTGGCGCATAGGGCCTGTTCAAACGCGAAAGGGCCCGAAAGTGGTGGCCGGTTCTTGACCCGGCGAGCATCGTTTGGACTGGAGTTCACGCCGGGTCAAACGTTGACTTCGGCCCCTCGCTGGCCGAACTGCGGTCTGCCCCGGCGACAGGCGCGGCGCCTGCAATCGGGCAGCATCCCTGTTCATCTTTTCCTCGGTTTGGTATATGCAGACGCACAGCAGATATCGCATGGATCCTGGAGGTCGGTAATGTTGGCTGTCGGACCTGCTTCAACGTCGTCTGCGGCTTTCCGGGCGACTCGGGCCTGCCCTTACAGCAGACGCTGACCCCCGAAAACGCCTTTACCCACCCTTCGTCTGCAAACACGGGACCTGAACACATGATGACCGACTTTACCCCTCTGGCTTCGTTGTTCGGGGGAATCCTCATCGGACTGGCTGCAGTGATCCTGATGGCGCTCAATGGTCGGATCGCAGGCATGACCATGATCTTTGCTGGCGTCCTTGACCCACGGAACCCCGACAGTACCTGGCGCTTGGCCTTTCTGGCAGGGGCGATTGCCGCGCCGGCGATTGCAGTGGCCCTTGGGGCAGAGTTCAGCTTTGCCGCACCGGCCACAGGCGTGATCCTTGCCCTGGGCGGGTTCATTGTCGGCGTCGGCGTGACGTACGGATCTGGCTGCACGTCCGGGCATGGGGTGTGTGGTCTGGCAAGGCTGTCGCCAAGATCGCTGGTTGCGACAGTAACCTTCATGGTGACGACCTTTGCCACCGTGACGCTGATCCGCCACGGCTTTGGAGGTTGATCCAGTGAACCGACAGCTTTCCGCCCTTGTCGCCGGCCTGATATTTGGCCTTGGCATCGCGATCTCCGGCATGGGAAATCCCGCGAAGGTCCTGAATTTCTTCGACCCGCTGGGCACTTGGGATCCAAGTCTTGCCTTTGTCATGGGCGGCGCGCTTGCGACGACTGCGGTTGGCTATCGCGTCATCTTCGGTCGCAGGCAGGCTCCGCTTTTCGACACGAAGTTCCACCTGCCGACCACGACGAACATCGACGCTGCCCTGATCGGAGGTTCAGCCTTGTTCGGTGTCGGCTGGGGGATTTCCGGCTTCTGCCCCGGTGGCGCGATTCCTGCCCTGGGCTTTGCCCCATGGCCAACGGCCCTGTTCCTGATCTGCATGGGGGGTGGCATCCTGTTGGCCCGACGGCTCAAGTCCCTGCACCTTCGTCAAACCGCCTGAAACCTCACGACCACGCCACAGAAGGGCCCACGGCATGACCAGTATCGCCCCTCTTCCGCACCCTGTTGATCTGGCTGTCAAGCCGGCGGTCAGCGCCTTTTTCGACGCGGCGACCAACACCGTGACTTATGTGGTGCGCGATCCGGCCAGCACGTCCTGCGCTGTCATCGACAGTGTGATGGACATGGACTACGCCGCCGGGCGGATCACATATGACTCGGCTGACCTCGTCATCGACTTCATCCAGTCACAGGGGCTGACCCTGGAATGGCTGATCGAGACGCATGTCCATGCCGACCATCTGTCCGGGGCGCCCTATATTCAGGGCAAGCTGGGCGGCAAGATCGGCATCGGCGAGAACATCACCGTCGTGCAGGGCACGTTCGGCAAGGTGTTCAACGAAGGGACCGAGTTTCAGCGCGACGGCAGCCAGTTCGACCGGTTGTTCAAGGATGGCGATACCTACCGGATCGGGTCACTGCACGCCTTTGCCATGCACACGCCGGGCCACACCCCCGCCTGCATGACGCATGTCATCGGCGATGCCGCCTTTGTCGGTGACACCCTGTTCATGCCCGACGGCGGCTCGGCACGCGCGGACTTTCCGGGTGGCGATGCGCGAACGCTGTATCGGTCGATCAAGCGCGTGCTGTCGATGCCCGACGCCACGCGGCTATTCATGTGCCATGACTATGGTCCGAACGGCCGGGAAATCCGCTGGGAAACCACCGTGGCAGAACAGAATGCCCACAATATCCATGTGAAGGACGGCATAACCGAAGACCAGTTCGTGCAAGTGCGCGAGGCGCGTGATGCCACGCTTTCCATGCCGAAGCTGATCATTCCGTCCCTGCAGGTGAACATGCGCGCAGGCCACCTGCCCGACCCTGACGACAGCGGCAAGCGCTTTCTGAAAGTGCCGATCAACAGCCTTTAGCGCAATCGCCCGTCTGGCAGGTACGATCCGATCCCCAACGCTGGCCCGCCCTCAGGCAGCGTCTTCCGGTTGCACTTCGGGTGACGGGCTGGTGACACCCTGCCTGGTTTCATCCCCACGATCGGGACGGTGTTGCCGATCGTGGGGTTGCGGCTCCGCGGTGCCCGCAAGGCGCTGTCGCGCGCCAGATCCCAGCCGGATCCGGCGCATAGCCCATGGCTTGTCACCTGCGTTTCAACACCGTCATCCGGCTGGCGAGTACCAGATCGGCGACGTATAGGCCCGCTCGGTGATGGTCATGCGAACGTCATCCGCCGGTGTCACTCCGAAGTATTTTGCGTCATAGGCAGTCCAGCGCGGGGTCGGGATTTCGATCACACGGGCATAATAGAAAGCTTTCAGCGCCGGGTCGAACTCCGGGTCTGACCAGACGGTGATCAGTTCGGGATCGCCGATGGTGTTGGTAAAGCTGGCTTCGGCCACGTTCACGGTCGTGCCAACCGAAGGAAGCTTGCCATCGGCACCCGGCTGGCGGGCATCGGCGTCGCCCCAGGCCACGTCATACACGCGTTCCTGCGCATTGCCGTCGGCGTCGATCCAGCCTTTCACGATCTGCACCCGGTCAAGATTGGCGCCGATCGGGTCTTTCAGCGCAGCGACCAGGAAGCTTGGGGCCTTGCCGTCAGGCGCGCTGACCAGGTCGCCACCCATCGGCACACCCTTGGCATAGCCAACCTGCGCAGGGCGTCGCGTGTTGGCATCGTCCGCCACGAAATCCCAGCTGCCGAAGAACCGCACCGTGATGCGGGTGCCGGTGGTGGCGT
>JAPLPF010000163.1:0-34428 GCA_026400325.1 Rhodobacterales bacterium | reverse complement strand
TGGTGGCGTAGGTTTCCTTGCGCTCCATCGCGTCAAAGATCGACGCACGGGTGTTCTCGGTCGCCCAGACGACAGCAAGACCGGCGGCGCCGACCTCCCATTCCTTGATCGCACCAATCGGCGTCTTGATGAAATCGTTGCCGATCCGCTCTGGCCCCGGTTCCATCGACACAGTCTTGCCGAAGAAGTTGTCTTCCTCGAAGGACGAAAATCCAAGGTGGCTGTCGGTCGAACCGACCATGCCGAACTTGTAGGGGTTGGTGCCGAACTGGGTTTCCAGCTTCATCCCGTTCAACAGCGCCGAGCGTGCATATTCCCGTTCCAGCATGTCGGGCGTCTTGGCAGCCGTCAGGGTCAGGTTGCCCTTGTCCCAGATTTCGAAGTCGGCGAATTCATCGTTGGGGGACAGGCTGGGATGGGTCTCGCCGGTCCCCTTGGTCTGGGTAACCTCGTAGATCCGTTCCCACTTCGCGCGCTCCTTGACGTATTCGGCATCTATCGGCTTGCCGAACTGTTCGATGGTCGGGAACATCAGGCCGTTGGACAGGTTGCCGTTATGCGCGATGGCCAGGACGTCACCGCCGGTCTTGTCCTCATAAGCGCCCATCCATTTCCACAGGTCGACCGGGTTCTGGCTGCCCAACGGGGGCAAGGTCACCATCGGGTCCATCTGCACCGCAAGATCGCCGCCGTCGCGGTAGATCACGTTGCGGTGGAGGTTGTCCCCTCCGGCGAATTGCGAGGTCCATTCATAACCGATCATCGCCGTGAAGCGTCCTGGTTCGTTCGCTTCCTCGGCGGCTGCAATGATGTCTTTCCAGGTGTCCCGGTACAGCTTGGTGCCGGGCAGCGACATGATGTCAGTCGGGAAACTGCCGTTCGAGAAGGCGGTGATGATCTGGATCGCCGCTTCCTTTCCGTTGCCCGATTTGAAGAGATCGTACCAGCCCTTTGCCGTCGCGTTGGCAAGGATGTCGGGGTTTCCGGCCGCGAATTCGGCGAAGAAGCCCATGTTGTCGGAATGGTCGGTGACCACCGTAAAATCCAGCGGCCGGGCAATGCGGACGGGTTGGCCGGTGTTCGAGACGATCTCCTGACCCTTGGCAAAGCGGTAAGCATCACGCGGACCAAGGATTGCCCCGAAGGTGCCTGCGTCAAACGACAGGGTCGTGTGCAGGTGCGTCTCGCCGAACAGTGGCCGGTCCGGGAAATTGCGCCCGGCATTGGGTGAATAGGGCGGCTTCTTGTTCTGGACATCCAGTGCGGAGAGATCGTGACCGTGCGTGTCCACGATATCTCCCTGCGCGTAGACAGGCAAAGCGGCCGGACTGACGGTAAGGGCGGCAAGCACGAAACTGCGGAGTGTCGTCGACGTCATGGTCGTCTCCTTTCGGGGCTTTCGTCAGTCTAATCACGAACTCATGATTCGTTCCAAGGTCCAAAACGCGGCAACGGTGCCGATTCCATAAGCCGGGACTGCCCCGAGCCATTTTGGCAGCGTGTCGGAATAGATGCGCCTGCCGACCCCAAGCACCACAAGCACGGCGCCGACAAAGGCCAGTTGCCCCGCCTCGACGCCCAGATTGAACGCCAGCAAGGCAAGGGGAATATCCCCCTGCGGCAGGCCGATCTCGCGTAGCGCGCCGGCAAACCCCAGCCCGTGCAAAAGCCCGAAGATGAAGGCCACAAGCCATGGCATCCGTGAGGTCAGCCCGGGTTGCCCCTGCCGCAGCATCAAGAGCTCGCGGGCCAGAAACACGATGCTGAGGGCGATGGCGGCCTCGACCGGGGCTTGCGACACCCGCACGACGCCAAGGGTGGACAGGGCAAGGGTGATGCTGTGCGCGACGGTGAAGGCGGTGATGGTCTTCACCAGTTTCCAGCTTCCCCCGACGATCAGCGTCAGCGCAAGGATGAAAAGCAGATGGTCGATGCCGGCAAGGATGTGGTCAAAGCCCAGACGCAGGTATTCCGCCCCCACGGCCAAGGCGCTGCGCGGGCCTTCGACGATCATCGAAGACGAGGCCGGGCGCAGAAGCTGGGTCTGGCTGGCACCATCGGCGAACTCGACCCGGACCAGGACTTCTGCGCTGGTTTCAGGCAGGCGGTTGATGGTGATTGTGCCGCCGATCAGCCCCGTTTCGCCGCAATCCAGCAGCATTCGAGTAATGTTTGCGCCCGGCACCTGATTTTCGGTCGTGATCGTCGGCGTGCACCCTTCCGGCCAGCCGACGGTGAAGCCGATGACATAGTCCCCGCGCATCGGGCGCTTCCAGACCACCTCGTACTGTCCGGCAGCAAGTTCGCGGACATCAAGGAATGCCGGGCGAGATTCATGCGCCGCCAGCGGGTGTGCAACGCCAAGCATCGCGGCAAGCGCCACGAGCAGGCCGCGCATCATGAGCCATCCCCCTTGTCCTGGCCTGCCGATGGGATCGGTTCGACCACCACGTCGTAGCGGTCCAGAAGTTTGAGATAGATCGCGTCATTTGCTGCCGCGCGCTGTTCGTAAACCCAGTCATCCCTGACGCGCTGCCGCACGGTATCAAAGGCCATGGGACCGCCGGCGCGTTTCTCGGAAAGCCAGACCAGGTGCAGCCCGTAGCCCGAGGGGATGGGGCCGGACCAGCGTCCCGGTTCCAGGCCCAAGAGTGCCGCGGCGAAGTCCGGGCCGAAGACGGCCTCGACCTCATCGGCACTAATCCCGTCGAAACCCGACGGCAATGACGTGGCATCCCCAAGCAGGTCGGCGGCGTCCGGGTTCGTTGCCGTTTGCAGATCAGACAGCGCCTGCGCGGCATCCGCCTCGGCTGCCGCACCGCGGCGGTCCGTGCTGAACAGGATGTGACGGAAGGACACTTGGGCGGACTGGACGTACCGGTCGGGCTGGGCGTCGTAATAGGCCCGCAGCGTCGCCTCGTCCGGATCGGTGTCATAGGCCAGATCCTGGGTGACGAATTCGTACTTCTGCCGCAGGTGGCGGCGGATCACCACATCGTCACGGTCAAGCCCCAGGGACAGCGCCTCACGGTAAAGCACCTGTTCCCTGACTGCTTCGCGGACCAGCCCGGCCAGTTCGTCCTTGCTTGGCCGCCGCTGCCAGCGTTGTTCCCAGGCCGTGGCCATCCGCTCGACCTCGGCGCCTGAGATCACGATCCGGGTAGCATCGGTGCCGGGGTCCGAGGCGTTCGGTTCCGACAGCAGGCCGAAAAGCAACCCGGCAAGGATGGTGAAATGAACCAGGGGTTCACGCAGAAGTCGTCCGAAAATAGTCTGGGCCGTCGCCATGTCTTTCCCCGCCGTGCCTTGGCTTAGCCCTTTGGGAACAGATAAGTCACGACAAAACGTGCGCCCCAGTCCTGCAGTCCGCCGGGCGGGCTGTCGGCCCAGTAGCGGACGCCTGCGGTCCGTTGCAACGGCTTGCCGCCCGCCTTCATGATCTGCCCTATGGTCAGATTGATCGGGACCGACCATTCCTCGGCAATCCAGTCGTACTGAGCCTCGGTGTTGATGCCATAGGAAGTTGCCCTTTTGGTCGTGTAGCCAAGGAAGGGCTGCACGAAAGTCTTGGAGCTTTCGCCAAACTCGTCTTCATCGCTGATGGACCAGACATGATTGGCAAGCATCCCGACCGTCCAACCGCCGGTTTGCTTCAACACAACACCTGCAAGGCCCGCACCCCGCTGGTCCGGTGCGATATCGTTGGTGGCCCAAGGAAGCTGCAAGTCAGGCCACGGGCTGAAGCAGACATTTGCGCGGCGACCAGAATGCCGACAACCCCTGAAGCGACCAGTTTTCTGATCGCCATCGAGAACTGCGCACCCTGAGGCGCGACCGCGATCACCCCGCCCCGCAGGAACGCCAAACCCCGGAAACCCGACACCGCCAAAGCCGCGTCGAAACGAAGGTGCCCCGCGTCAAACTGCTTGGCCAGCGCCTCATGCCACGAGACTTCGACCGTCAAGTGCCGCGTTCCAACTTCGGGTTTCCGGCCTGAACGGTTTCACAGCCCTCGGCATACCCGTCACTGAAGCCCTGGGACAGGTCTGCCCGGGCAAAGGGGAAGTCCGGACCTAAGGCGTTTCACGCAACAGGGTCGTCGCTATCCACACAATAGATGCTAGTGTGGATCGCCGCCGTGTGGCAACTACCCCACGCAGTCAACGAGGATGTATCTTGCAGGGTTGGGAATTCTGGTGCGTGGCTGTTCTGGTTGCGTGGATCGTGGGCTTTTCCAAAGGTGGGTGGTCAGCGATCGGCAACCTGAGCGTCCCGCTGCTCAGCCTTGCGGTTGACCCGCTTACGGCGGCGGGATTGTTGTTGCCGGTCTACCTCATCAGCGATGGCTTTGGATTGTGGGCCTATCGGCACAGCTATGACCAACGTGTCCTCAAAATCATGATTCCGGCCGGATTGCTTGGCATCGGGCTTGGGTGGACGTTCATTCCTTGGATCAACGCCAATCTTCCGGGCGGCGGCAGCATCATCACCGGACTGGTTGGTGGCATCGGCATCATGTTTGCGATCTACATGCTGACAGGCCGTGGAAGCACGGGCCCGGCTCGGGAACCCAAACTGTTTTCTGGCCTTTTCTGGGGAAGTCTTGCCGGCTTCACAAGTTACATCAGTCACGCAGGCGCCCCGCCCTATCAGACCTACGTGCAACCGCTGCGGCTTGATCGGCTGAGCTATGCGGGCACAACGACCATTCTGTTCGCCACGCTCAATCTGGCAAAACTTGGCCCCTATTGGATGACAGGGCAGGTCAGCCTTGGCAGCCTGGAGACTGCGGTCTATCTGATGGTGCCGGCGATTGTGGGGGTTTATGTCGGCAAGAAGACGGTCGGAATGGTCAGCGAGGCGACCTTCTACAAGGTCATCACCTGGGCGCTTTTGATCATAGGGTTTGAACTTCTGGGCAAAGCAATCTTCGGGTTCGATCCGATCCTTGCCTTCCTTCAGGCCGCGTTCGGACAATGATCTGACCTTGGCTGCCATTGCGCCGGAACACCCGGCAAATGTTCATGCGGATTGCCGGGCCTACCGGCGTTGACCCCACCTGTCTGTCAGGTGAAAGCGAACGTTTCCTGCTGCGTTTTCCCCGTCGTGGAGTGGGCGAACGCACCCTTTGCAGTCGCCCACGTTCAGGATCCGGGTGGAACAGATGCAGTCTGGTCCCGTGTCAGCCCCGAGACTTCGCCCGCCAGATGCGCTCAGGCGTGTCTTTCTCATACCCCAGTGCAGAAAAGCTGGCGATTTCCAGGGACTGCCCCCATGGCGCGTTAAAGTAGATCCAGTTGAAGCCCGCCAGCGGCCCTTCGGTCACGGTGTTGGGACCGTCCAGAAATTCGATGCCCGCGGCGCGCAGGCGTTCGACGGAATCGAACACGTCCTCCACTTCGAAACACAGATGCGTGCCGCCGATTTCGGAATTGCGCCGGGGCCGGGCAGAACTGTCCTCGCCACTGTATTCAAAAAGCTCGACATTGGTTCCTGCACCGCAGCGCAGGAAAACCAGATCGCGGATGCGGGTGTGCGGGGGCGTTCCCAGCCGCCGTTCCATGAACGCCTCGTCCACGTCAAACGGTCCGGTGCGGAACACTTCGACCGCGCCGAAGACGGCCTTGAAGAAGGCGATCCCCTGTTCGATATCGGGCACGGTGATGCCGATATGGTGCATGCCATAGACACGTTCAGCCATGATCCATTTCCTCCCTCATGATGCAGCCAGCTGCGATTGTGATGCCCTTTGTCAGACCCGCTCCAGCGCGATGGCGATGCCCTGGCCCACGCCGATGCACATGGTTGACAGGGACCTGCGTCCCTCGGTCAGGGCCAGTTGCAGCGCCGCGGTTCCGGTGATCCGCGCGCCGGACATGCCCAAGGGGTGACCAAGCGCAATCGCCCCGCCGTTCGGGTTGACGCGGGCGTCGTCATCGGCGATCCCCAAGGCGCGCAGGGTGGCAAGGCCCTGGCTGGCGAAGGCTTCGTTCAACTCGATCACGTCAAAGTCGGCCTGCCGAAGCCCCAGCCGAGCCATCAGCTTTTTGCTGGCCGGTACCGGACCAAAGCCCATGATCCGCGGCGCCACCCCTGCCGTGGCCCCGCCCAGAACCCGCGCAATCGGCGTCAGCCCGTATGTCCGCGCCGCCGCTGCCGAGGCCAGGATCAGCGCCGCCGCTCCGTCGTTGACCCCGCTGGCATTGCCCGCCGTCACCGTGCCACCCTTGCGGAACGGCGTGCCAAGTTTGGCCAAAGCCTCCATCGTCGTGGCGCGGGGATGTTCGTCGCGGTCCACCACCAGCGCATCGCCCTTGCGCTGCGGGATGGTCACCGGTGTGATCTCGGCCGCCAGCCGCCCGTTGGCCTGCGCCGCCGATGCCTTGGCCTGCGAGCGCAGCGCAAAGGCATCCTGATCGGTGCGAGAGATGGCGAAGTCCTCGGCGACGTTCTCGCCAGTTTCGGGCATCGATTCGACGCCGTATTGCGCGTGCATCAGCGGGTTGACGAAGCGCCAGCCGATGGTGGTGTCATAAATCTCTGCGTTGCGGCTGAAGGCGGCTTCGGCCTTCGGCATGACAAAGGGCGCGCGCGACATGCTTTCGACGCCGCCCGCGATCATCAGGTCAGCCTCGCCCGCCCTGATCTGCCGGGCGGCCACCAGCACCGCATCCATCCCCGAGCCGCACAGCCGGTTGATCGTGGTGCCGGTCACCGTCACCGGAAGCCCGGCCAGAAGGGCCGACATGCGGGCCACGTTGCGGTTGTCCTCGCCCGCCTGATTGGCGCAGCCGAAGATCACATCCTCGACCGCAGCCCAGTCCACGCCTGCGTTGCGCGCCATCAACGCGCGCAGGGGAACGGCGCCCAGGTCATCGGCCCGGACCGAGGACAGGCTGCCGCCGAACCGGCCGATGGGGGTGCGGATATAGTCGCAGATGAAGACATCGGTCATGGCAGGGCTTCTTTCACAGGTCGGGCACGACAAGATCAGCGACGGGGCCGTCCAGATGCAGGACGGCCCCGGTCATCGATTGCAGCGCGTCATGGCTCAGCGAGGGCAGCTTTTCCCGCAGCACAAAGCGCCCGCCGACAATGTCGATCACCGCATGGCTGGAGTAGACGCGGGTCACACATCCGACCCCGGTCAACGGCAGGGTGCAGCGTTCCAGAAGTTTCGGCTTGCCGTCCTTGGTGACGTGGTCGGTCATCACCGCCACGCGCCTGGCCCCGTGGACAAGGTCCATCGCCCCGCCCACCGCAGGCACGCCCTTTGGCCCGGTGGACCAGTTCGCCAGATCGCCGGTCTCGGCCACCTCATAGGCGCCAAGGATCGCCACATCCAGATGCCCGCCGCGCACCATGGCAAAGCTGTCGGCATGATGGAAGAAGGCCGTGCCGGGTTTCAGCGTTACCGCCTTCTTGCCGGCGTTGATGAGGTCCCAATCCTCGGCCCCCGCAGGCGGGGCCTCACCAAAGCCAAGGATGCCATTTTCGGTATGAAAGATCGCCTCGCGTCCGGGCGGCTGGAATTTCGCCACCATTTCGGGAAAACCGATGCCAAGGTTGACATAGGCGCCGTCGGTGATGTCCTGCGCCGCGCGCCATGCCATCTGGGCGGGAGAGAGTTTCATGCCGCCACCAGTGGATAGCGCGCACCGGCGCGGTTCAGGTCTTCCTCCTGCGCGGGGTCTGGCACCTCCACCACGCCCTGCACGAAGATGCCGGGGGTGATGACGGCCTCGGGGTCGATCTCACCGGGGGCGACGATGCGGCTGACCTGCACGATGGTGGTCGCGGCGGCCATGCACATCAGCGGATTGAAGTTCCGCGCGGCCATCCGGTAGGTCAGGTTGCCCAGACGGTCGCCCAGATGCGCCTTGATCAACGCGCAATCTGCCTTCAGCCAGCGTTCCTGCACGTAAGCGCGCCCTTCGAACACCTCGACCGGTTTGCCCTTGGCCAGATCGGTGCCATAACTGGTGGGAGTATAGAACGCCGGAATCCCCGCCCCGCCGGCGCGGATGCGTTCGGCCAGCGTGCCCTGCGGGACGAGTTCAAGCTCGATCTTTCCGGCGAGATAGCGTTCGGTGAAGACGACCGGATCGGCCGAACGCGGGAAAGAGCAGATCAGCTTGGCCACCATCCCGGCCTCGATCAGGGCGGCAAGGCCGACGTGGCCGTTTCCGGCGTTGTTGTTGACGACGGTCAGGCCCCTCGGGTGGCCCGTCGCGACGAAGCGGTCGATCAGCGCGTGGATCAGTTCGATGGGAGCGCCCGATCCGCCAAAGCCGCCGATCATCACGGTCATGTCATCGCGGATGCCCGCAACGGCGGTGGCCAGATCAGGGAGTGTCTTGTCCATGTCGTCGCGTCCTATTTCAGGGCGATGTAGGTTTCGGGGTCCAGCGTGGTGACCCGGATGGCGACATGGCCGCCGGTTGCCGCACCCACCATCGCGCGCAGCTTGGCGCAGACGCCAAGCAACACCACCCGCGTGCGTTCGGGGCGCGGCATGATCGCGAGTTCCACGTTGACAGGGGGCAGGCCGGGCATCGCCAGCACCGGCATCACCGCCATCTGGCAGGCTGGCCGGTCAACGGCGAGGTCCGCGCACAGCATGTCAAGGATCGGGCCCAGAGCGGCGACCAGGCGTTCGCGGCAAGCGGGATAGAGGCCTTCGTCGACGTAGATCTTCACGTTCGGCATCATGGCCCCCGGATCAGCGTTCCGTCAGCAGGTGGACGTTTTCCGGCCGGGGGGCCAGCGTGCCCGCCTCGATCTGCAAGGCGATCTCGACCACCCGCCGGTTGACCGGGGCATCGCGGCCATGCGCGCGCAGGGTGTTCACGACCCAGCCGTTCACCTCTTCCACCTCGGCCCGGCGGCCCTTGCGCCAGTCCTGCAGGGATGTGGTCAACGTATCCTCACGCGAAAAGGTCCGCAGGACTTCGTCAAGGATTTCGTCGACATAGCGTTCCGGATCGTTGCTCATCGTGGGTGGCATCCCGATGATCGGCATGATCGTGGCCCCATCGGACAGGGCGGCCTGCATCGCCTCGTACCCGGCTTCGCGCATCACCTCCAGCATCCCGGGCGCCCGGGCGGCGTCGTTGAGCGCGGTGTCGATGATGGCCGACGGGATCAGCTCGGCGGCATTGACCACCAGCTTCATCCACTTGGCCGAGCGGATGTCATCCGTCACCTCGACCCGGCCGGAATGGCGCAGGATGTCGGCCACGGCTTCGACGCGGTGCTGTTGCGCAGGGTCAAGCGCACCCATCGCAAACCACGACTCGTCGTGGTCGTTCTGCCGGTTTGTCACGCCGGGAACCCACATGTTCGACGCAATCTCGATCACGGCGCCAAGGGTCCGGTGGCGGCCCACCACGGCGGCGATATCCTCATGCGTCATGCCGTTCTGCAGGCCGATCACAAAGCCATCCTCGGCGAGGACCGGCTTGATCAGCTGGGTGGCCCAGGTGGTGTCATAGGCCTTGACCACCAGAAAGATCAGATCGAAGGGTTCCTTGATTTCCGCGACCTGGCACAGGTGCAGCGCGGGCACGCGGGCATTGATCTGCCGCGTGGGCAGGTTCACCGTGATGCCATTCGCGCGGATCGCCTCGATATGGGCGGGCCACTGGTCGATGAAAGTGACATCCAGCCCGGCCAGCGCGAAATCGGCGGCGATGGACGCCCCCTGCGCCCCGGTTCCCAAGAAGGCGATGCGGGGGCCTGTGCGATCTGCGGTCATTGCGCCTCCCCCCTGTTCAGCACGAAATCGAAGGTCGACCGCCACTTCGTATCGCCGCCCACCACAGGTTCGAACGGCGCGATCAGGGATTGCTTTACCCCAAAGACGGCATCCGATTGCAGATAGTCATCGCCCGCCACGAAGGTATGGGTGACGACGGTTTCAAAACCCTCGCGGCTTACGATGAAATGCATGTGCGCGGGGCGGAAGGGGTGTCGGCCCAGATGGCCCAGCATCTGCCCCACCGGGCCATCGTCGGGGATAGGATAGGACACGGGCTTGATCCCCTTGAACCAGTAGCGCCCGTCAGGCCCGGTGACGAACACACCGCGGTTGTTGTGGCGCGGCTGAACCCCGGGCTGCTGGACGTCATAGAAACCATCCTCATTGTCGGACCAGACGTCGATCCGCACCCCTTCCAGCGGGGTGCCCTCCAGATCGGTCACGCTATTCCGACACGCCGTCCACATGGAACGGCCCCAGCACGGTGTTTTCCGTAGCGCCGGTCGGGCGGCGGTTGTTGATCGCATCGACCAGCATCGAGGCGCCCAGCACATCCGAAAGAAGGATGTATTCCTGCCGGTTGCCATCGCAGATCTGGCCAGTGCGGGTCAGGAAGTCGATTGCAACCGCCCATTCGGCCTGGGTCAGGTCCACATCCTTGATGAAGGTGTGCAGATGCGTCACCAACCGGGCCATCACATGGGCCAGACGCGGGTCGGTGGCCTTGCCCATCCGTCCGTTCACAGCCTCGATCGAATGGCTTTCGGTGAAGTAGTCAATGGCGGGTTGAGCAGTCATCGCATGTCCTTTCAGGTCAGATTGGCCCGGGTCAGATCGGGGCGGGCCGGGAACCAGCCCAGCCGGCCTCGAGCAGAGCGAGAATGCCGTCGCGCGTCACCTCGCGCGGGTTGGCGTAGGGGTTCTTGACGGCCAGGTCGGCGATGTGGGGCAGATCGCTGCGGCCAACGCCGAAATCCCGAAGCGCCCGGGGCGCGCCCAGCGATGTGGCCAGATCGTAAAGACCGCCGCCAAGATCGCCACCAAACAGTCTTGCGGCCGGCTGAAGTGCCTCTGCAGCTGCCATCGCGTTGAAGGCCACCGTGTGCGGCAACAGGATGGCATGCGTTTCGGCATGGGGCAGGTCAAGCGCACCACCCAGCGTGTGGCAAAGCTTGTGATGCAGCGCCATCGACACGGCGCCGAGCACCGTGCCGCACAGCCACGAGCCATAAAGCGCCTCGCTGCGCGCGCCCAGATCGGCCGGGTTGCGGCAGATGCCGGGAAGCGACCGTTGCAAGGCGGCAATCCCTTCCACTGCCATCATCGAGGTCACGGGATTGGCGTCAGTGGCATAAAGCCCTTCGATCGCATGGGCCATCGCGTTCAGACCGCTGGCAACGCTCATCGCAACGGGCAGGCCAAGGGTCAGTTCGGGGTCATAGATCACCGCCTCGGGCCGGATGCGCGGGTCGCGGCGTGTGGTTTTCACCCGGGCTTCCGTCTCACCAAGGATATCGGTCACTTCGGACCCGGCGTAGGTGGTGGCCACGACCAGATGGGGCGCATCATTCCGCCAGGCGATTGCCTTGCCAAGGCCAATCGTCGATCCACCGCCATAGGACACAAGGCAGTCAGCCCCGCTTTCGGCGTAGGCCTGCAACGCCTGCGTTGTAACTTCGATCGGGGTGTGCATCCGCGCCTCGGCAAAGACGCCCGCCGCCTTGGCACCGATCCGGGCGGCCAGCGCCTCGGCATCGGCTTTCTGAAACGGCGTCGCAAGGATCAGCGCGCGGCTGCCACCGATTGCGTCGATCTCGTCGCCTACATGGCCCACAGCACCCGCCGCGAACCGCACCCGCAAGGGCGGCGACTGGTAGAGGAAGTCCTGCTTCACGCTCAGGTCCCCGCTTGCCGCCGCGCTGTCGAGTAGATCAGCGCCGCAGCCAGGATCAGCGAGCCCTGAAAGACGTATTGATACGTCTGTGACAGACCAAGGAAGGACACCGCGTTCAGCACCTCGGTCAGCAGGACCGCGCCCATGACCGTGCCGACAAAGGTTCCCCGCCCGCCCCGCAGGCTGGTGCCGCCGAGGACAACCGCCGTGATGCTGGCCAGCGTGTAATTCACCCCCTGCGCCGGATCGCCCACGCCGATCTGCACCATCAGCATGACCGCCCCCAGCGCCGTGAACAGCGACACCGCGATGTAGCCGCCGATGATGACCGAGGTGACGCGGATGCCCATCCGGCGCGCCGATTCCTCATGCGATCCGACCGCGCGGAACTGCCAGCCAAGGCGGCGCTTGCGCAGCACGTATTCGGCCAGCAGCGCCACGATCACCAGCACGATGAATGCCACCGGCAGCGGACCCAGCTTCCAGCCGATGGTGTCCATCACCGCAAAGTTGATGTAGCCGCCCGGCCCGTCACGCAGCACGAAACTCATGCCCTGCAAGCCGATATACATGGCCAGGGTCGCGGCAATCGGGGTGAAATTGGCAAAGCGGATCAGACAGCCGTTGATCGTGCCGACTGCCAGCGCGGCCAGAAACATCAGCGCAAATCCCAATGCTATGGTTTGCGGCGATTGCCCGTCGTTGATGAAGAATGACGCGACAACCACCAGAAATCCGGCAAGCGGTCCCACCGAAAGGTCGATCCCGCCCATCAGAAGCGCAATGGTCTGGCCAAGCGCGATGAACCCCAGCGCTGTTGCCAGCAAGAGGATGTTCGAGATGTTGAAGGCCGACAGGTAATTCGCGTTCTGGCCAAAGACGTAAAGGCCCAGCAGAACCACCACCGCAGCCAGCGGCACGACGGTGGCATTGTCGCTTTGGATGAACTGGCGCAGCCCGCTGGTAGCCGCTTTGACAGCCTTCGTCGCCTCGCCGATACCCGTGACATGCGATTGCGCCTTGACCGCTGCCGCGACGATGCGGCCTTCGGTGACATCGTCACCGCGCAGGGTTTCAGCGACCCGCCCGCGTGACATGACGATTACCACGTCGCACAGGCCCTCAAGCTCGGCTGCGTCCGACGAATTCACGATCACCGGTGTCCCGGATTGCGATACCTCGCGCAGGATGCGGTAAATCTCGAACCTTGCACCGACATCGACGCCCTGCGTCGGTTCGTCCGCCAGAATGAAACCGGGGCGCGACATCAGCGCGCGCGACATCACCACCTTCTGCTGATTGCCGCCCGACAGCGACAGGATCCCCGCGTCCAGTCCCGGCGTCTTGACCGAGAGCGAACCGAACACCTTCCGCACTTCGCCAATTTCCTTGCGGCGGCTGAGAATCCCAAGGTTGCTGAACTGATCCAGCGCGGAAAAGGTCGCGTTTTCGCGCACGGTCAGGTCGGCGATGATCCCCTCTTCGTGGCGGTCCGATGGCATGTAGGCTGACTTCGCCTTGACCTCGGCGGGGGAAAGCGAGGTGCCTTTCAGGCGCACGTCGCCCTTCCACGGTTCAAGGCCGGCAAGGGCGCGCATCACGCCGGACTGGCCGTTGCCTTCCACTCCAGCGATGCCGATGATCTGGCCGCGCCCGACGGCAAAGCTGACGTCGTGGAACTTGCGGCCCGACAGGCCCTTGACGGTGAAGTTGATTTCGGGGTCCGCTTCCTGGGACTTTGGCGGAAAGGCCGACGCGAGGCTGCGCCCCACGATCATGGCAAGAAGATCGTCGTCGGTCACGTCCCGTACCAGCGCACCGCCAGCATGCTGCCCATCGCGCAGCACCGTGACCCGGTGGGCGATCTGGCGCAATTCGGCCAGGCGGTGGGTGATGTAGATGACGGCCGTGCCTTGCGCCACGACGCTGCGGATGCGGGCGAACAGCATTTCGGTCGCGTCCTGGTCCAATGCCGCCGTCGGTTCGTCCAGGATCAGGACGGGGGGGCGGGTGGCAAGGGCCTTGGCAATCTCAAGCAGGTGCTTCTGTGCCACGGTCAGGCTGTCCGCCCGCGCATTCAGCGGAACATGCAGGCCCACGTCATCCAGCATCGCGCGGGCAATCTCGGCGGGGTCGCCCGCTGCGAAAACGCGGTCGGGCAGCGCCACGCGCAGGTTTTCCAGAACTGACAGGTCATCCAGCACGGCCGGATGCTGATAGGAAATCGACACGCCCAGCGCGGCAGAGCGTTCCGGCGTCATCGGAGAGATGACTTCGCCATTGAATTCGATCACGCCGATTTCAGGCTGCAGGACACCCGAGATGATGTTCATCAACGTGGATTTGCCAGCGCCGTTCTCGCCCAGGATGGCGTGAACCTCGCCCGGATGGATATCCACCGACACATCGGACAGCGCCACGACGCCGGAAAACACCTTGGTGATATTGGACAGCCGAACGGTCGGCGCGGCCCGAGGCGCGCTGTGCAATGGTTCGGTTTCCACAAGTTTCATCACTGCAACCTTGGCCATGCCTCGTCCTGCCATCCCTGCGGGAAGTTAGAAGGGTGCGGCCCCGGACAACGCTGCCCGGGGCCACGACCAGATCACTGGCCGACAGCTTTCGCCTGCGCGTCATCCGCCATTTCTGCCGACAGGTAGATCGAGCCGGGCAGATCGGGGCGGCAGGTCACCGGGTTCGGCGTGCCCGAGACCGAGTTTTCAAAGACCGGAGCCTTGAAGATCTCGTCGGTCGGCGGGGTGCCGCCGGTCGCCAGGGCGACAGCCCACTGCACGGCCAGACGGACGTTGTCGTTGCCGGTGGCGACAGTGAACAGTTTGAAGTCGGGGTTGGCGTCCTTGTTCTGCTCCCAGAAGCAGGACAGCGAGTTGCCGTCCGACGTGGCAAGCGCGGGGATCGACCGGCCGAATTCCGCGAACACCGGCAGCGCGCCCACGAGCGAGGGGCCGAAGTCGGACACGATCACGTCGATCTTGTCGTTCTTGGCGATCTCGGCCGACAGGACCTGCTGGGTCAGCGACGGATCCCAGTTGGTGACGGCAAAGGGTTCGGGGTTGATGAAGACATATTTGTCATCCAGCACCTGTTTCATGCCTGCCAGTTCGTCAACGCCCTGGCTGTTGCCGGCAGGACCACTGAGGAAAAGCACGTTTCCACCTTCGGGCAGGACCTCCTTGATCCAGTTGCCCCAGCTGACGCCATCCTCGACGAAGGACGAACCGATGAACTTGGCATAGTTCTCGCCCTCGGTTCCGCCGACATTCACACGGTAGGGCACCACGATGGTGCCCGCGCGGTGTGCGTTCGTCAGCGCGGGCAGGACGGCGGGGCCGGCATCGCCAAATACCACCATCGCCTTGATCCCGCGCGCCGCCATCGAGTTGATGTCCGAGATCGCCTTTTGCGTGTCGCCCTGGCCATCGGCATATTCGTACTGGGTGATCGACGGGCATTTGGCCGCCTCTTCCGCACCCGATGCCGTGGTCACAAGGCGCCAGCTGTTGCCGCCAAAGCCGTCCAGCAGCGCCAGCGAGGCCTGGTTCGGCCCGCACCAGGACGGGGTTTCAGCCAGCACCGTCGTGGCAGCAAGGGCCATGGTCAGTGTTGCTGCCGCACAGGCGGCAGTCATCGTCTTTGCCTTAAACATTGTCCGTTTCCTCCGTTTTGGACTTTAGTGCACGTTTGGTTGCCGCCTGTTTCCAGCGCAGCGAGTAGACGCCGATCCCGAAGACCAGGGCCAATGCCTGGATGATGGTCTGGGCCGAGAAGGGCACACCGACAGCCAGCGCGAACTGGCTTAGTTGGTTCAGAAAGAACGCAGCGATCACGGTCGAGATGGGAAAGCCGCGCCCGCCCAGAAGCGAGGTTCCCGCCAGCACGACCACGGCCACCGATGGCAGCAGCAGGCTGTCGCCCTGAAAGGCAGTCGGCTCTCTCGTGATCCCGGAAATCAGGATGCCCGCGACGCAATAGTGAAGCTGGGCAAAGACATAGGCCATCGCCTGATAAAGCCGCACGTTCAGGCCCGCCGCATGGGCCGCCGCCGGGTTGGCCCCGATCGCCTCGAACCGGCGGCCGACGACGGTCTTTTTCAGCACGAAGCTGACGATCAGCATGATGGCCAGGGCAAAAAGCACGGAATGCGGGATGCCCATGATCTTGCCGCCCGCAATCTCTGCCATCAGCGGGGTCGTGATCCGGGGAACGCCGCCGGACACCGCAAAGACCGCACCATAGAGCAGCGCGTTCATCCCGATGGTCGCCACGATGGCGTTCAGACGCAGCACGCCCACAAGAATACCGTTCACCAGACCTGCAACCACCGCACAGACGAACGCCAGACCTATGGCCCCGAACAACTGGGCATCATCCCCCCCCGACAGGTGTGTCGTAATCACCACCGCCAGCGACACGCCCCCAGCCAGCGACAGGTCGAACCCGCCTTGCTGCACGACCAGCATCTGCCCCAGGCCGACAATCGCGATGATCGCGGCAAAGGGCAGGCTGCCGGCAAGGCCGCCCGCCGACACCGCCGAGGGCGCGAAAATCACGCAGACCAGCAGCAGCGCCAGTGTCGAGACGACCACCGTCACAAAGCCGCGCGTCGGCTTGAACGACCGCAGGTCAAGGTCAAGCGAGGCTTTTCCTGCGGTCTGTGTGTGCTGTGCCATTTCCCCTCCCTCCCCCCCTTTGCGCCCTGACCTGTCAGGCGATTTCCAGCGTGATCTTCACGGCCTTGGTCGGGTCTTTGCCCAGCGCGTAAGCCGCGATCGCGTCATCCAGCGCAAAGCTGTGGGTCTGGATCGGCGACAGATCGATCCCCGTGCGCTCCAGAAACCGGATCGCGGCGGGCCAGACGCCGGGTGACCCGATGCAACCGCGCACGGTCAGGTCCTTGATCTGGATCTTGCCCAGTTCGACCGGGATCTTCTGGCCGATGCTGATGCCGACCATCGAGACAAAGCCTTCGGGCCGGGCGTAATCGAACACGTTGGCCAAGGATGACGGATGACCCGCCGCCTCGATCACCAGATCGGCACCGCCCTTGGTCATCTCGGTCACGGCCTCGATCGGGTTCCCGGCCATGGGGTCCACCGTGCCCACGGCACCCAGCTTCATCGCAATCTCGCGGCGCAGCGGCACTGGATCGACCACGATCACCTTTGCGCCCATGCCGATGGCCGCCGCAGCCGAGACGAGGCCGATGGTCCCGCCACCCGAGACAACCACGGTGTTCGACGCATCCACCCCGCCATGCCGCAGCACCGCGTAGTAGCCGCAGGTGAACGGCTCGATCAGCGCGCCTTTTGCGTCATCCACCCCGTCGGGCAGCTTGTGCAGCCATTCGGGCCGTGCCGCAAAGAATTCGCGGTTCGCGCCATCCATCGAAAAGCCGAAGTGGTGGATGCGTTCGGGCGTGCGGATCACGCATTCGCCCACCACCCGGTCACCGCGCTGCAACCCCTTGACGTTGCGACCGACCTCGACCACCTCGCCCACCCATTCGTGGCCGGGGGTCACGGGATAGGAGATCGGGATGATGTAGTTGCCCGCCAGCAGTTCGTAATCCGAATGGCAGATGCCCACCCGACGCGACCGGACCATCACCTCGTTGTCCCCGATGCTGGGCATCTGGATGTCGGTGACGACAGGCTTGTTCGGTTGATCGAAAATCAGCGCTTTCATCAGGATCTCCGTCAGGTTCGAGGGTCAGGCCACAGTTTCGATGCGGCCGCTTTTCGCCGAGGCGAAGACCGCCTCCAGAAGCGCGATGTTGTTCACCAGATGCGCGCCGGTGATCGGATAGTCGGCCCCGCGCACGGCGCGGGCAAAGGCCACCAGATTGCCCTTCACGGGTTCGGCCTTGCCGATTTCGCGGGTCACGATCGGGCCACCCGCCATGGCCGAGGTGACGATCCAGCCATCCGGCGCCTCGACATGGGCCTTGTCGCGGATGTCGATCCAGCCTTTCGAGCCGAAGACCGCAAAGCGCGAGATGAACGGGTTGGCCAACGAGGCCGAGACGTAGGACGTGCCGCCGCCCTTGAACTTGACGAAGGCCGCCACCGTATCGCCTTGCGGCAGGTCCGACGACAGCTGCTCGCAGATGCACAGCACACTTTCCGCCGCGCCCAGCAGCCGCACCGACAGGTCCAGAAGGTGGATGCCCGTCGCCGTCATCCCCCCCGCCGGGGCCTGATCGGCCTTGAGCCGCCAGTTGTCGCGGGCCAGCGACAGGAATTTGTCGTGGCTGAAATTCGCCTCGATCTGGTGGATGCGGCCCAGGGTGCCCGCGTCGGCCATTGCCAGCATCTCGGCCACCGGCGGTTCGAACCGGCGCTCATGCCCCATGCCCAGCACCAGCCCGGCATCGCGGCAGAGGGCGACCGAGCGTTCCGCCTCGGCCTTGGTCAGGGCCAACGGCTTTTCGCAGAAGATGTGCTTGCCCGCCGCAACTGCCGCCGCGATCTGGTCGGTGTGCAGCGAATGGGGCGTGGCCAGAACCACCGCTTCAACCGCAGGGTCGCTCAGCGCATCGGCATAGTTTGCCGAAAGCGCGATGCCCTTGTCGGCACACAGCTGGCGAACCGAGTCGATGTTCGGCTCCACCGCGCGCACAACCTGAATATCCCCAGGCGCCGATTGCAGGACCGAGAGCATCTTCTGCCCCCACCACCCCATGCCCACGAGGGCGATCTTGACCGGATGTGCCATCAGCGGTTGTCCACGCGCTTGGAGAACGGGCGAATCGAGACCGTCTTCCAAAGACCAACCTTGGCGAAGGGGTCGTTGCTGTTGAACGCCTCAACCTCGGCCAGGCTGTCGGCCTCCAGCACAAAGCAGCTGCCGATCATCGTCTGTTCGTCATCGGCCATAAGCGGGCCGGAGATCACGGTTTTCACGGGTGCAGCCGCCAGATAGGCCTTGTGCGCGTCGTAATTCGCCAGCCGCTTGTCAACGGCGCCGTCATGGTCAAGGCAATGAACAACATAGTGCATGGGTGCCTCCTCACGCCGGGATGATGCGACGGGCGCGCAGCTCGTCGAACACGTCGGTGAAGCTGCTGCGGGTGGACTGGTAGGCGTCGAACCCCAGCGTCCGGCTGTTGGTCATGTCGGTGAAGCATTCCAGCGTGCGGCCAAGGTCCGCGTCGCTGTGCCACCACGAGGCCAGCTTCGACACCGGAATATCCTGCAAACCATGCTTGGCCACGATCTCGGACCAGACGGTCTGCGCATCGGCCATCTGGCCTTCCAGCGGGGTCGGCTGGCCCGGATAGGGCGCGGCTACGATCCCGAAGTAGTCCGCGATCTGCTGCCAGAGCCAGGTCCAGCGGAAGACGTCGCCGTTCGAGGTGTTTAAAGGGGTGTTCGCCGCCTCGGGCGTGGTCGCGGCCCAGTGCAACTGCTTGGCCAGCAGGCGTGCATCGGTCACGTCGGTGACTGCATTCAACTGCTCGGGCGAACCCGGATAGACGAAGGGCCGCCCGGTGTGCTTGCAGATGCTCGCATAGACCGCCAGCGTCACGGCCATGTTCATGGCATTGCCGATGACAAAGCCGATCATCGTGTGCGGGCGGTGCACCGACCAGGTAAAGCCGCGCTTTTCCGCCATCTCGAACAGCACGTCTTCCTGCGCGTAATAGAAGTTCAGGCCGGGCAGGCGCGGGCTGCTTTCAAGAAAGGGCGTGTAGGGCTTGACCTTGGCATAATCGTCGAACGACCCGAGGTAGTGCTTGAGGCCAGTCACCAGCGCCGCATGTTTGATGGGCGCGCCCGCCAGCCCGTCGAACAGGTTGCGGATCATCAGGGCGTTGACGCGAACATTCTCTGCCTCGTTCGCCTGACGCGACCAGGTGCAGAAGAACACATGCGTCACGTCCCCCGCCACCTTGAGCGCCGCCGAGGTCGACGCCGCATCTTGCAGGTCAGCGGCGATGTGGCGATCGGAAAACTCCAGATCGGCTGCGCTGCGCGACAAGGTCACTACGGTCCAGCCGTGCTCCTTCAAAAGCCGCCCGGTATAGCTGCCAGACAGCCCCGTGGCCCCGACGATGAGAGCGACGTTTTCCTTGGTCATCATTCTTGTCTTTCTTGTTTTCGGTCCAGCGGTCAGGTGGTGACCAGAATTTTCAGATGCTCGCCGGTAGGGTTAAGCAGCGCCTCGAACCCCTTGGCGACCACGTCCTTTGCGTCGATGCGGGCGGTAATCACCTTCTCCACCGGGAATGTGCCCGCCGCGATCATCCGGGCAATGCGCGGCCAGATTTGCGTCGGGTAGCACCAGGTTGCCTCGACCGTGATGTCCTTCAGCGCCCACAGCATTGCATCAATGCTGGCGGGCTTCATGTGCAGACCGACCTGCACGACCCTGCCCTGCCGCCGCACAGCCTGCACGCAGGCATTCAGCGACGCCTCAAGCCCGACACATTCCAGCGCCACGTCAACGCCCACGCCTTCCTCGGTCAGGTCGCCAACGATCTGTGCCAGCGTGCCATCGCGCGGGTCGACGATATGGGCGTAGGGCGCGATCTCGGCGATGATGCGCCGGCGGTTCGGGTTCGGCTCGGACACGATGATGGTGGATGCCCCCGCCGCCTTGGCCGCAAGGATCGTCAGCGCGCCAATCGGTCCGGCACCGGAGACCAGCACGGTTGACCCCGCCGTGACCCCGCCACGGTCCACACCATACAGCGCCACAGCCGCAGGTTCGATCATCGCCGCCTGATCGTCGGTGATCCCGTCCGGAACCGGCTGGGCGTTGTAATCCTTGATGACGGCTTTTTCGGCCATGCCGCCCCAGGCCCAGCTGAGGCCGACACAGCCCATCTTCGGCGACAGGTGATAAAGGCCACGCTTGCCGTAATAGTCATTCCGCGGCGACAGAAGCGGCTGGATCGAGATGCGATCCCCCGCCTTAACATGGGCCACGGCATCCCCCACCGCCAGAACACGGGCGGAAAACTCATGTCCCAGAATCTGCGGGTTGCTGGCCCCGGTAAAGACATGCGGTTCTTTCGGCGTCACGATCGGCCCGGCGATGTACTCGTGCAGGTCCGTGCCGCAGATGCCGGTGACGGCCGGGGCGATCAGCACATCATCGGGAAGCAGCAGCCCTGACGGTTCGGCCACGTCTTCAACCCTGATGTCCCTGGCCCCATGGAACCGAATTGCCCGCATTGCGTCGTCCTCCCCTCAGACTCGTGGCTGCACCACGGCCCCTGCCATCACCCCTTTGTACATCCGCTGCAGCCGGGAAAAGATGCCCTTTCCCTGCAACCCCGTCGGGGCCGCCTGCGGCCCGCATCTGCAATGACGGTGACTCACTCCCACGTTGATAGTTACCAAATCAACTTTGGCCGGTCTGATGAAATTTCGCCGATCCGAAGAAATTACCCCAACCGCCACCACTTCGGCGATTTATGGTCAGCGGTGGAGCGAGGGGTGGAATTCGGCATGCAAGCGAACATGGCAGAGACGGTTCGGGCGGAACCGGGCGGTCGGGCTATCGGTTGGATCGGCGCGGGCAAGATGGGCGCGCCGATGATCCGCAACCTTCTGGCTTCCGGCACCACAGTGGCCGTGACAGAGCCGGACCGCAAGATCGTCCAGGATCTGGAACGTGCGGGTGCTGTCAGCGCGGGCACGCTTGACCAGCACAGCCAGAACGGCATCGTCTTTGCCACATTGCCCAATGACAAGGTGCTGCGCGACGTGGTGCTGGGCACAAAGGACACGACTGGCCTGATGCACCACATGGCACGCGGGTCGATCTTCGTCGAGATGAGCACGGTATCCCCGGATTGTTCGACCGAGATTGCCACAGCCCTGCAGGATTGCGGGATCGCCTACCTGCGCGCACCGCTGTCAGGCAGCACGGCCCTTGCCGAAAAGGCTGCCCTGACGGTGCTTGCTTCCGGTGACGAACAGGCCTGGACCACCGTCCTGCCGATGGTCAAAGTGCTGTCAGCGCGGCAATTCTACCTTGGTGCGGGTGAAGAGGCCCGCTACATGAAACTGGTGATCAACACCCTTGTCGGGGCCAGTTCCGCCATTCTGGCCGAGGCCGTGGCGCTGGGCGAAAGCGGCGGGCTTTCCCGGGCGAGCATGATGGACGTCATTTGCGAAAGCGCTGTCGCGTCGCCCCTCTTCAAATACAAGACCGATGCAGTGGTCTCTGCCGACTATTCGCCAGCCTTCACCATCGAGCAGATGATCAAGGACTTCAGCCTGATCAGCGATGCCGGACGCGCCAACGGCGTGCCCTTGCTGACGACCGGACTGATCCTTGAACTTTATCGTGCTGCTGCCAATTCGGGGTTGCGGGATCAGGATTTCTTCGCTTTGGTGAAATGGCAGGCCGACATCTCGGCCTGAGCCAGGGTCCCAACCGTGCAACCGATGACCGCTTCCACCGCCACCGGCACCGCCCCCGGGTCAGAACTTACCAGCCACGAGCTGTCGCGCATCGTCGACTTCCTGCGCAAGCTGCGTACCCCCTTTGACACGGGTGTGCCGGGGGCGACGAAGGACGTGTTCTGGAACATCGTGCTGGAGCTGGTCGATGCCCACCTGCACCGCCGGCCCATCGACAAGTCCGGTCTGGTGACACTTGCCGGCGTGCCCTACAGCACCGGGAACCGGATGATCATCAAGATGATCGCCGACAATCAGATCCGGCAAGTGCCACGCGGCGGGGGTCTCAAGACCCACTTTCTGGAGCCGACCGACACCCTGCTGCACAGCTTCATGGACTATGCAACCCATGTGAAGGGCCACCTGGCCAAGACCTTCGGCCTGCGCAAGGGGACCGAGGCGAACGAATACTACTTCGGCGGCAGCTACTTTGCCGCGCAGATCATCTCTCCGGTCCGGGGGGACGATATTGCCGTCAAGGTGCCCGGCGATATCCGGTTCCTCTTGAACGACGACAACTATTTTTCCGCCATGCGGAACATGTGGTCGGATTTCCGCAATGACCTCAGCCGCAAAAGCAGCTTTCAGCTGCACCGCCTGCCCGACCTTTACACCAACGCCCACAAGGCCTTTGCCGCCGAGACGCCAGAGCATGATGTCGTCGCCCTCAACATGCCATGGCTTGGCGAATTTGCCGAAAAGGGCTGCCTTGCCCCCCTGGATGAGCTTCTGAACGATGCGGCCATCAACCCCTTGGATTTTCATCCCTCGGTCTGGGGCACGGGAAACTGGAAGGGAACACAATACGGCATCCCGCTCTACTGCACGATCGAGATTCTGGCCGCCCGCCGCGACCTGTTCGAGGATCGCGGCCTGACCCATCCCCGCACCTTCGATGAAACAATCGCCGCTGCCCGCGCCCTGCACCGCCCGGCCGGCGAGTTTTACGGCATCGCCTGGAACGGTCAGCGCGGCATGCCCATCGCCAATTCCTTCATGTTCTTTCTGGCCGCCTGTCAGAAGACCATCATCGATATCCCGATGCACAATCGGGAAAGCTGGACCTTCGACCGTTTCGAGAAACTGAAACTGCAGGTCAACACCGACGATTCAGTTGATGTGATCGAATACATGAAGCAGCTGGCCGAAGTGTCCCCCCCCGACATCGCCGAGGTGGATTGGGAACGCGGGCTGAATTACTTCATGTATGGTCAGGTCGGGCTGGCCTATTGCTGGACGATGCGCGCCGCCCGGTTCGAACACGAACTCAGCTCTCAGGTTGCGCGCCGCGTGGCCTATCTGCCACCACCGTCCCGCAAGATGCGACAGATCGCGGCCCCCGTCGGCGGCTTTCTGATGACCATCCCCGCGCGCGTTCCGCCAGCCCGGCAGCGCCAGATCATGAATGCGCTGGCCTGGATGGTCTCACCCGAGGCGATGAAGGCGCACGTGAAAAACGGGTTCCCGGTGGCGCCCCGCTTTTCCGTCTGTGCCGACCCCGAGGCGCTTGCCTCGTCGCCGATCGTCAGCATGGTGGATCAACTGGCCCGCAGGAACGAACTTGTCACCTGGGCCAGACCCCCGATACCCGAGTTCAGCCTGATCGAGGCGATCCTGGGAACCGAGATCCATGATGCCGTGTTCCACGGAAAGTCCGCGCGACAGGCACTGCGCGACGCAGAGAACCGGATTCACAGCGCACTGATTTCCAAGAGCGCAATCCAGTTGGGTTCAGGACCCCATGATCGTCCGTCTACGGCATGATGCAGGATACGCTCGCAGCTTGGATGCTGAGGAACCCTCATTCGCAAAAGGATGCGCAGGTGGCCCGGCGGACCCCCGAAAGCAAGAGGCCGCATAGGCAGAATTTTCTCGCCAAGATGAACCGTGATTGCTTCACTGTCCGTTTCCTTGCGTGGACGGACTCTACCAGGAACTGGAGGCGGTTCAGGGGCTCAGGTCACTCCGCAGTGGCATCGTCCCGTCAAATGGTCGGTCATCCGTTTTCTCCTGTTGAAACAGCCGCGGAGGCCCATTTGCGGCCCTTGCCCCGCAAGATCGCCTGATTGATCCAGACCATGGCGAGGAGTTCCAGCATGGACGCCTGCGGCAGCAGCATCCAGCCGTCCCTGCGCACTCGGCGTTACACGACAGGGGGTGTGATTTCACCGGACCGAAGCGCAACAACGCAAAGGTTCTGGCTTGGCCCGTCGTCCCGGCCATCGTCGTTCAGCCGATCCACCAGCCGGATCAGTCCGACCCCCCAGGCCACCGGGTTCAGCGCGCTCTGGGGCCCGGGCGTGGCGCTGTCGCCCCCGCGCAGGCCGCCCGAGGTCCAGCTTTTCGGCAAGAGTCCACCCTCAAGAAGCGCGCGGCCAAGGCCGTAAACGATGTTGTGCGTGAAAGGCAGCGCCCAGCGCGTCTGATGGACCACGCGGCCCGGCTGAAAGCCCGCCGCAGTCATCTGGTCACACAGCGCCCCGGGTCGGTAAAGCCGCTCATGGTTCGCCCAGATACCCGCAAAAAGGCCCGTTCGCACCGGGCCGATACGCAGCCTTTCGGCCAGCCAGTTCACCGGGTCCCAGGCAAAGGGATAGTCGGCATGGGGCACCGTCACCAAAAGCAGCCCCCCCGGCACTAGCACGCGCGCCGCCTCGGCCAAGGCCAGGCCCGGGTCTGCCAGATGCTCCAGCACCTCGGACATCACCGCGGCGTCGAAGCTTGCATCGGCAAAGGGCAGGCGTTCGGCAGGGGCATCAACAACCGCAAAGCCCAGGGCTGCAGCCTTGCGCGCCGCCTCGGTCCGCGGCAGGGCATCCGGTTCCGCCCCGGTCGCGGTCAGGCCAAGCCGGGCGTAAAGCGGCAGGTAGAACCCCTGCCCGCACCCGACATCCAGCACACGGCCTCCCTGCGGCATCCGCGCTTCCAGTTCCGCCAGCAGCCATGCCGCGCGGCGGCGGAAGGCCGGGTCAGGCTCTATCGGATATTCGCTGTCAACCAGATCATATCGCATCGTGCGAAGGTTGCCTCTTGCCGGGGTCGGAGGCTAGGGTAGCGGGCAACCTGCCGCTCTGAAAGTCCTGTCCCGAATGCCTGACCCTTCGCCTCCGGGACTGCTGGTCTGCCTCAGCTACTATCATCCCAACGTGTCCGGGCTGACCATCTCTGCCGCCGAACAGGCCGAGGCTTTTGTTCGCCGGGGTCACCCCGCCGCCGTCATCAGCGCCCGGCAAAAGGGCACGGCAGCGCGTGAGGTGATCAATGGCGTGAACGTGTTCCGGTCCTGGATGCCGGGACGGCTCGGCAAGGCGCCGATCATGCCGCTTTACCCGCTTACGATGTGGCGGGCTTTGGGCGGGATGGCACTGGTCGGCATCCACATGCCCTGCCCCGAGGCGGGAATGGCTGCGGTCATCGCACGGCTGCGGGGGCGTCGGGTGATCATCAGCTACGTCACCTCGATCTCGACGGCGGACCGCGCCAGTCGGGTCGTGCGGGCGATTGCCGGGGTGTCTCATCTGGTGGCGGGGGTGTTGGCCGACCGGATTCAGGTGGTGTCCAAGGACTATGCCGACAACTCCACCTTCTGCCGCCTCTTTCGCCGCAAGCTGCGCTTTGCCGTCATCCCCACCCCTTTCCCGCCCGAGGACAAGCTGTTTCAGGCGCTGAAACGGCCCCAGGACAACGGCCCGCTGCACATCGGCTATGTCGGCCGTCTGGCGCGGCAGAAAAGTCTGGGGCTGTTGCTGGACGCTTTCGACGGCCTGTCTGAAAAGGTGGGGCGCGAGGTGGTGCTGCATCTTTGCGGCCCCGCTTCGGACATCATCGGTGAGACGGACTGGCAACGAACCTTGCAGGCGGCCGATGCTTCGGATGGGCGCGTCAGGTATCACGGCGTGCTGCACGGGGCGGCTTTGCAGGCGTTCTATGGCGGGCTTGACCTTCTGGTCCTGCCCTCGACCGACCGGCAGGAAAGCTTTGGACTCGTGCAGGTCGAGGCGATGCTGCAGGGCGTTCCAGTCGTGGCGTCAGACTTGCCCGGGATGCGGGAACCGGTGCGCCAGACCGGGATGGGCCTTCTGTCGAAACCGGGCGACGTCGATGACCTGCGCGCCTGCATCGCCCGCGTGCTGACCGAAGGCCCGCCGCAGCGCGCCGACCTGACCCGCCTGCGCGCGCTTTTCGGGGTCGAGACCTCGTGCGCGCCCTATTTCGAAGCGGCGGACCAGGTGGCCCGTCCGACCTGAACAATCACTCCTGACCTGCCAGCAGCCGTTCGGCCTTGGCGCGGTCAAAGCAGGGCAGTTTCTTCCAGAACTGCACGATCGGATGGTCATAGACCCGCCAGGGTTCCTGCGCGAACCGGTCATCCAGTCGAAAGCCCGGCAGCGGATAGCCCCGGTCCAGATACAGCACCCGCTCAAAGCAAAGTCGCCCGGACAGCAGCGCCGCATAGTAGTTCGTCACCGTCGGAAAGCGTTCGGGCAGGCGCGGCATCACTTCAAGCTGACGACCCGAGGAGATGGACAAATACTCTGCCTCATCCAGCGCGGCGGCGATCCGGGCCGGACTGTCCGGTTCCTGAAAATCCGTCAGTCCCAGCGGGATCGACCGGAAAGGGCCAGGCATCACGCTCCATTCGGCGGCGGGGAAGGTCTGCCAGACCGGCAGGCTGTCGTCCCAGGCGCTCTCGGACGCTACCGCCGTGTCGGGCGGCAGCCGCCGCATCCATTCCGTCGCGATCAGGCGGGGGTGCTGGCCGTCATGCAGCCGCACCATGCCCCAGCCCCACCAGACGCCAAGTGCCACCACCATGCCAAGGGCAAGGGCGGGCAGCCGCGCCAGCACCGGCACGGCCAGCACGGCGGCAAGCGGCACCACGGGTGCCAGATAGCGCAAGGCACGCACTTCGCCCGTCGCGTTCAACGCCAGATGGCCCGCCAGCGCGGCGAGGAGGAGCCATGCCATCCCGACAGGTCGGCGCAGAAGCCCCGCCAGCGCCAGAAGGCCCAGGACGGGCCCGGTCCCGAACAGGAACGCATCGCGCGCAAGGGCCGATGTGGGATACCCCGCCAGCCACTGCCAGTTCGACGGCGGGCCGGGATCGCGGATATAGGCGCGGACCTCGGCAAAGTCGGCCAGCATGTCGGGCGACAGCGACAGACCCCAGAACCCGGTTCCGGCAAAGGCCGACGGGTTGGCCAGCCGGAAGACCAGCAGCCCTGCCGTCAGACCCGCCGCCCCTGCCGAAAGTGCTGCGCGTGGCCCGCGTTGGCGCCAGACAAGCACGACCGCCACCAGCGCAGGAAGGATCAGCGCCACCGCCGTCACCTTGCAGGCCCCGGCCAGCCCCGCCAGCACCCCGGCGGCCACCGCATGACGCAGCCGCCCCTCGGGCCCGATCAGCGCGGCAAGGGGCACCAGAGCCCAAAGGCTCAGCGCCGAAAGCCAGCCATCGACCGTATAGAAGTTCGCCAGTTGCAGCGATGTCGGCGCCATGGCCATCAGTGCCGCCGCCGCGAGCGCCACGACCGGCCGCCCGACAAGGCGAAGCCCCAGCATGAAAACCGCAAGCACGGTCGAGGCTTCGACCACCGCCGTAAGGCTGCGACCCAGCCACAGGGTCGAGCCCCAGTCCGTCGCACCCAGCGCCCGGCTGACCAGCGTGACCACGATCAACGGCAGATCGCCGTAGACGTAAAGCTTGCCTTCGGCCCGCGGATCGAACACGGCGTCCGGCCCGAACCAGATCGACCACCAGCCCCGCCCCTCGGCCAATGCGGCCTCAAGCGCGCGCTGGATGTCCTGGGTGACAAAGACCATGTGGCGTTCGTCCGGGTGCAGGTTCGCCCAAGCGTCCCAGTCCGTGCCCATCAGCCGCAGCCACAGCGCGACCGCAAACAGCCCTGCCGCAGCCAGCACCACCGGCAGGGGCGGGTCGAAACGGGAATTCATGCGCAAGGTCAGCTCCTTCGGACAAAGGCTGGTGGGCAAGGAATAGGCACGCCTGCACCGACTTCGCCACAGATCGCGTTTTTCCACGGCTTGGCCAGCAATGCGATTGGAAAAAGCGTGCCGTGCTGTTAGCGTGATCCGGAACACCTTGCATGGCCATAACATGTTGCATCGACTTGTCGCCCGGCTTCGCGGATTTCTTGCCCTGACGGCGCTGCTTGCCGGGGTGGTTCCGGCATTGGCCGAGAATATTCCCGGATCAGCCGGCATTGTGGTCCCGGAACTGACCGAGGTGGCGACAGAGCTGATGGTCCGCTCGATAAAGGACAACATGCGCCCATTGCGCGAGTCTGGCGGTTCGGCGGATGTGTCGGTTTCGACCTCTGGCACGCTGATGGGTGTCGGCGGCAGCGTCGGTGGTGAACGGTCACTCGCCTTGCGCTTTGACTACCGCGATCTTGACACCAGCCGACTGGATGGATCGCTTGCTGCGGGCAGCCTGCTTCTGGGCCAGATGATCGACGACAAGACCCTGCTCTTCGGCGGGCTTCTGGTCGAGTCACTGGACACCGACACGCTCTACAACGATGGCCATATCGACAATTCCGGCGTCGGCCTTGCGCTGGGGCTGGATTACCGGGTCAACGATGCGTTCTTCCTGACCGGCATCATCGGTTACATGGACCTTGACTACGACATCAGCCGGTCCGGTGGGGCGATCAAAGGCAGCTTCGGCGCGCAGCGCAGTTTCATCGACCTTAGCGGCGACTACACGACCAAGGCAGGCAATGCCGATATCCTGCTCGGCTTCGGCCTCATGTATGTGAACCAGGACAACGACAGTTACACCGAAAGCGGGGGGGCTGCGGTCGAAGGGTTCAGCAGCGACCAGTTTTCGGGCAAGCTTTCGGCGCGCAGTTTCTGGGGCGAAGTGGGTGCGATGCGGCCCTATGTCGACGCCGATGCGCTGTTCCGCATTTCAGGCAATACCGGGCTGTCTCCGGCGCTTGACCCCGGTGACACGTCGGATTGGGCATCGCGGCTAGGGGTCGGGGTACAAAAAACCGGCGCGGCTTCGGGCTTTGACGTCGGGATCGGGGCAAACTTCGGCGACGACGACTTTGAAGGTCTGGACGCCAAGCTCAAGTACACCTTGCGGTTCTGATCCTTGCGCCAGGATCTGGCTGGAGTGGCACGCGCCGTTGCAGTGCTTGCTTTCGGGTTTGCATTGGCTGACAGCGAACCGGGACGCGCCCTTGGCGATGCAGTCGCCCTTGCGCTTGCGCAGGTTGCAACCCCGCTTTTGCACCTTTTCGACCCCGGCATCCTGCGCAACGGCACCGAGCTGCGCGGCGCGACCGGATGGGCGGTCAGGGTAAGCGAGGTCTGCGATGGCCATGGGCTTGCCATCTCGCTTGCCGCCGGACTGGCGGGCCTTGCGGCGGGCGCCGGGGACGGGTTGCGGCGGCTGGCGCTGGGGCTGGTTGCGATCCAGGTCTTCAACCTTGTGCGGATCGTGGTGCTGGCGCTTGTCCTGTCTGCGGCGCCGGATGCGTTCGACACCGTGCATGTGGTGGTCTTTCCGCTGTTGACCGTGGTGCTTCTGGCCCTGCTCGTGCTGCCCGTGTCGCGTGCGTTGCCGCTGCTGGCACTTGCCCTGCCACTGGTCCTTTTGTGGCTCGCAGTGGCTGACACGGTCGCGCAGGCCCTGGTTCCACCGGCAAACCTGGTTCTGTCCGCCCTCGCCGGGCCCGAAGTCGGCCAGATCGCGCATCGTGCGGCCGGTTGGACCATCGGCACCAACCTTTTGGCGTCGGATGCTGCGGGACAGGTCAGGTTGTTCCTGGCCCCGCTGCGCCCTGCAGATTTCGCGCTTGCGTTGCCGGTGGTGCTGGCTGCGGTGGCCTTCACGCGTCGCCCGCTTTGGCTGGTCCCGGCGATCTTGTCGATGCTGGTGGCGCTGACCCTGGCCGCTGTCACCTCTGTCTGGGCGCTGGCCGCAGCGCAGTCCCCGGCGATACTGCTGGTCCCGGACGGAACCGGAGCCTTCGCCACCCAGGACTTCTCGCCGCCCGAGACGCTGCGCGCCCTTCTGCGGCTGGCACAGAACACGCTGGTTCACCTGAATCTTCTCGTGCTGCCCGTCCTGATCGCTGCGCGCGGGCGCAAAGCTGGGGGTGGGCGGAATGCTTAGGTCACGCTGGATCTTGCCCGTCTTGATCCTTGCCGCGCTGATCCTGCGGCTGCAGGGCCTGAACTGGGATGCCGGCCGAGGCTTGCACCCTGATGAAGGCAACCTTGTCCGCGCGGCGACCAGCCTTGGCTGGGGCAAGCTTGTCCCTGACTTCCACGCCTACAACGACCTTGCGCTCTGGCTGCCAAAGCTGGCCGCCCTGCCGTTCTGCGACACGACGTCCGAGCACTGCCTTCGTCTGTCGGCGCGCGCCCTGTCAGCGCTGTTTTCCACTGCTGCGGTAGGGGTGATGGCGCTGCTGGCCGGGCGTCTGGCCGGACGCGGGGCCGCGTTGGCCACTGCCTTGGCCGCCGGGGCCAGTGCGCCGTTGATCCAGTGGGCGCATTTCGGCACGACGGAAAGCGCGCTGATCCTGCTGGTTGCCGCCCTTTGGCTGCAAACCGTCCGCTGGCAGCACGGGGCAACCGGCACGACTGGAATGGCACTGGGGACGGCCTTGTTGCTGGGGCTTGGCTTTGGGCTGAAAACCTCGGCGCTGGTGATGGCGGTGATCCCGCTGATCGCACTGGTCCTGGCCGGCCGCCCGGACGCCGCCTGTCTACGCGCGCTGGCCTGGGCGGTGCCGCTGACCGTGCTGGTGGCGGTGGTCGCCACCCCGTCGCTGATCTTTGCCACGCAGGACTGGCTGGCGACGATGCGGTTTGAGAACGGCGTCGTCACTGGCGTCAACCCGGTGTTCTGGACCCGGCAGTTCCGCGACGATTTTGGCCCGGCCTATCAGCTGCGCCAGCTTTGGGGTGGGACCGGAGGGGTGGGCCTGTTGCTTGCGCTTGTCGGGCTGGTCCTTGCCCCGCGCAGCGCCTGGCGCGGCCTGGCCCCCGGACTTGGCTTTGCCATCCTTTACGCCGGGCTGACTTTTGGATGGCATGCGGCCTTTTTCCGGTATCTGGCCCCAGTGTTCCCCGTGGTGCTGGTCCTTGCCGGGATCGGGGTGGCGCAGGTGTTCGACCGGATACCATGGCAAAGCGCCCGTGCGCTGGTCGGTGCGGGCCTTGCGTTCATGGCCCTGACCGGGCTGGACCTTGCGGCAAGCTATCAGGCCCGTGACCCGCGGCTGCTGGCCGAGGCTGATCTGACCGCCCACGCCCGCCCCGGCGACGTGGTCGCGGTCGAGCCGCATGACACCGCCCTGACCGGCGGGCTGGACACGGTCGTGCTGCCGCTGGATGGTGCCGACCCCATTGCCATCGCGACCGGGCTTGCCGGGGCCGACTGGCTTTTGGTGGCCAGCCGCCGCAACTGGGCCGTCCTGCCCCGCGTGCCGGATGAGGCCCCGCTGGCCTGCGGCTATTATCTGGCGCTCTTGCGGGGCGAGCTTGGCTTTCGCCCGGTGGCCACCTTCCGCAGGGCCTCCCCCTTTGGCGCGCTGTTGGAGCCGGGCCTCGGGGGCGAGGAAACCCGCACTGTCTTTGACCGGCCAACGCTGACCCTCTTGCGCAACGAAACCCGGCTTGACGCCGTCGCCATTGCGACGCGGATCACGGCCCCGGCGAAGGCCGAGGAGTGCTCGCCACAAGCTTTGGCAGCGCTTTGGGGGCGGACGCGATGATCGGCAGCCTGCCCCCCGACCAATGGGCATCCGTCCTGCGCTGGCTGGGCTGGCTGGCGCTGGCCGGGGTGCTGGCCCGGCCGCTGGCCCTGCGCCTGATGCCGGGCGAAGGCGGCGGCTGGATCATGGGCAAGCTTCTGGGCTGGCTGATCGCGGGCTGGGTGCCGTGGTGCCTGGCCGCGTTCCAGATCCTGCCGTTCGACAAGGCCTCGCAGGCAGGCGTCCTTCTGCTGGCCCTTGTGGCCCTGCGCGGAGGACTTGGCCCCCGCGACCTGCGCGGAGCCTTGACGGTAGAAGCTGCGTTCCTGGTGCTGTTCTGGCTTGGTCTTGCCGCCAAGCTGATCCACGCCGACCTGACGGGGCTGGAAAAGTTCACCGACATGGGCTTTCTGTCCGCCGCCATGCGGGCCGAGGCGATGCCGCCACAGGATGCCTGGTTCGCGGGCCACGGGCTGAATTACTACTATGTCGGGCAGGCGATGGTCGGGACCTGGGGCAACATGGCCGGGGTCACGCCCGACCATGCCTATCCCCTGGCCATGGCCACGATCTTTGCCCTGACAGCGCTTGGTGCCTTTCACCTGACCGCGCGGCTTGCGGCACCCTGGGGGCAAAAGCTGGCCTTTGTGCTGGGCGGGTTCGCGGCGATCCTGACTGTCTATGGTGGCAATGGCCATTCGGTCCTGTACCAGCTGTTCCGGGGCTGGATGCCAACCACAAAGGCCGCGTTCTACTATCCTGATTCGACCCGTTTCATCGGGTTTGATCCCGATACTCTGGACAAGGCCTTTACCGAATTCTTCGCCTACGGCATCGCTGCGGGCGATCTGCACGCGCATCTGGTGGCGACGCCGCTGTTTCTTGTGGCGGTGGCGCTGGTGCTGGCGATCCTGCGGCGCGGATTGCTTGGACAGATGCCGACGGCAACACAGTCGCTGGCGTTTGGCTGGACGCTGGGCCTTGGATTGATGATGAACAGCTGGGATCTGGCGATCATCGGACTTCTCGCGGTGGCGGCGCTGGCAGTGGTGCTGTCGCGGCCGACCGGGCCGGGAATGCCCGCCGTTGCCGCCCGGGCCGACAGCCTGGCGGCCGCCGCGATCCTGGCCTTTTCGGCCGCGGCCCTGACCGCAGCCCCCTTCCTTGCCAGCTTCAGGCCCTTTGCCAACGGGGTGCTGCCCGTCGCGTTCCGCACGCCGCTGTGGCAGTTGCTGGTGATCTACGCCCATGTCCTGCCTGCGTTGCTGCTGATCCCGGTCCTGGCACTGCGCCGGGCGCAGGCAGTGCCGCTCTTGCCGATCGCCGTGGTCGCGGTAACAGGTGTCTTGCTGGTGGCCATCCCCGAGGTGATTTTCCTGAAAGACATCTACGGTGACGACCACGCCCGTGCGAACACGATGTTCAAGCTGACCTTTCGCGCGCAAAGCCTTTTGGCCATCGCCGCTTGTGCAGCCCTTGCCCCGGCCCTGGCCCGGCGCGGCATCTGGACCGGTGTTGCCCTTGCGGCGATGGTGCCGCTGGGGCTTACGCTGTCCTACCTGCCGCATGTCTATGCCCCGCCTTCGGTCATCCGCAACCTGGACGGCCTGGCCTTTCTGGGCGACGAGCGTCCGCTGGTCGAGGCCGCCCGTTCCCTTCCCCTTGCCCCCGACGAGGCGCTGGTCGAAGCGACGGGCAAGGCGTTCACCGACACCTCTCGCGTGTCGGCCCTGACCGGCCAGCCTGCGGTGATCGGCTGGACCGGCCACCAGTGGCTGTGGCGCAATGATGTGGCGGCGGCCTATGATCGCGCCAATGACGTGGACCGGTTCTACACCACCACCGATAGGGACGAACGCTGTCGCATCGTCCGCCGATATGACATCCGCTATGTGGTGATCGGAAAGATCGAGCGGCGAGAGTACGTGGACCTTGATGAGACCGGCCTTACCGCGCTTGGCAGTCCGGTCTACAGCGGTTCGGGCGGGACAATCCTTCGCATTGCGCCCGAGACCTGCCTCGAATAGGGCAGCCTTGCCGCAGGTCGGCGCGAGAATTGAATTATCCGGCAGACTCCATTGCTTGCCAAGGTCAAACTCTGCTAGAATCATGTTGTGCTTTGGCACAAAGTGTTGAGGCACTTCTGATGAACCTGCGGACACCAATACGGAACTGCATTTCGGCGATGGCGATAGCCATGGCTTCACTGCCCGCTTTGGCCCAGGATAATGCGGAAAGCACACCGACACCGACGCCCACCCCGGTTGCGGGCTACTGGAACTGGTCCGAGTTCTTAACCGGATTTGGTGGCCTTGCTGCGCTTGCGTTTCTGTTTTCGGATGATCAGGACGGTGGGCGCAGCACGCCGGTCCCGACCTCGACCCCGCCGATTCCAACAATGACCCCAACTGGTACGGCGACGCCGACACTTACTCTTTCGCCAACGCCGACAAGTACTCCAACAAGCACCCCCACAGACACGCCGACGAATACGCCGATCCTGCCGTCGAGCACGCCGACGGCAACGCCGACGAATACGCCGATCCTGCCGTCGAGCACACCGACGGCAACGCCAACGAATACGCCGATCCTGCCGTCGAG
>JAPLPF010000002.1 GCA_026400325.1 Rhodobacterales bacterium | reverse complement strand
AAGATCCCGCGACTATGGCGAGACCGCCAACGAAAAGGCCAACGAGCTTCTCTTCCACCTCGGCCTCGCCACCGTCTCGATCGTGCTCCTCGTCCTTTTCGCCATCGGCTGGCGCGAGTCGGTCGTGGTGGCCATCGTCATCCCGGTTACCATCCTCCTCACGCTCTTCGCCGCCTGGGTGATGGGCTACACGCTGAACCGGGTATCCCTGTTCGCGCTGATCTTCTCCATCGGCATCCTGGTCGATGACGCCATCGTGGTGATCGAAAACATCGACCGTCCCCGCATGCAGGCCGCCATCGAAGCGGTGGCCGAGGTTGGCAACCCCACCATCGTCGCAACTCTGACCGTGGTGGCGGCGCTTCTGCCGATGCTCTTCGTCAGCGGGCTGATGGGCCCCTACATGTCGCCGATCCCGGCCAATGCCTCTGCCGCGATGATCTTTTCCTTCTTCGTTGCGGTGATCATCACGCCTTGGCTGATGGTCAAGATCGCCGGTCGCGCAGACATGGACGAGCACGCCCATGACGACGTGCATGGCGGCCATCACGGCGGCTGGCTGGGGCGCGCCTATACAGCCGTCGCCCGGCCGCTTCTGAAGACCAAGGCCCGCAGCCTTGGGTTCCTTCTGGTCACGGTCGTCCTGTCCTTCGGGTCCCTCGCCGCGCTTTACACCAAGGACGTGACGGTCAAACTTCTGCCCTTCGACAACAAGTCCGAGCTTTCGGTCGTCATCGACCTGCCCGAAGGGTCATCCGTCGAAGCGACCGACCGCGTGGCCCGCGACGTGGCCGATGTAGTCCTTGCCGTGCCCGAAGTCACATCCGTCCAGACCCATGCCGGCACGCCCGCGCCCTTCAACTTCAACGGCCTCGTGCGCCACTACTATCTCCGCCAGGAGCCTCAGCTGGGCGAGGTCGCGATCAACCTTCTGCCGAAAACCGACCGTGACCGCGCCAGCCATGACATCGCGCTTGACCTGCGGCAGCGGCTCGCAACGCTGGACGTGCCCGAAGGTACCAGCCTCAAGGTCGTCGAACCGCCCCCAGGCCCACCCGTCATCGCCACCCTTCTGGCCGAGGTCTATGGCCCCGACGCGGAAACCCGCCGCGCCGCCGCCACCCGCATCCGTGAGGCGTTCGAGGCCGTGCCCTTCATCGTCGATGTCGATGACGGCTTCGGCACGCAAGGACGCCGCCTGCGCGCGACGATCTCGACCGACGATCTCGATTTCTTCGGCGTGCAGGAACAGGACGTGTTCGACACGCTCGCGCTTCTGAACGGCGGCCAGACCGTGGGCTACTCCCACCGGGGCGAGGGCCGCCTGCCGATCCCGCTGGTCGTCGAACGCGACAAGGCCGACCGAGTGATGGACGAACGCTTCCTCACCACGCCGATCCCGGCGAACGCCCTGCCCGGCGCGCGCGGCGTGGTGGAACTGGGCGACGTGATCCGCGTGAGTGAGGAAGCCGCCAGCTTCCCCATCTTTCGCCACAACGGCCGCGACGCCGAGATGGTGACGGCCGAACTGGCAGGCGACTTCGAGGCCCCCCTCTACGGCATGCTCGCCGTGGCCGATCAGATTGACCGGATGGAGTGGACCGAGGGGCAAAAGCCCGTCATCGCCTTCAATGGCCAGCCCGAGAACGAGGATCAGGTCACCCTTCTGTGGGACGGCGAATGGGAAGTGACCTTCGTCACCTTCCGCGACATGGGGGCCGCCTTCGGCATCGCCCTGCTGGGCATCTACATCCTGGTCGTGGCGCAGTTCGGGTCGTTCAAGCTGCCCCTGGTGATCCTGACCCCGATCCCGCTGACCTTCCTTGGCATCATGCTGGGCCACTGGCTCTTCAACGCGCCCTTCTCGGCCACCTCGATGATCGGGTTTATCGCGCTGGCCGGAATCATCGTGCGAAAATCGATTCTTCTGGTGGACTTCATCCGCCATGGAAAGGGCGA
>JAPLPF010000166.1:13456-20897 GCA_026400325.1 Rhodobacterales bacterium | reverse complement strand
ACCGTTCGACACGCCACCAAGGTTCACCACGATATCGCGCAGCGCGCGGTCGTTCATGTCCATGACCCGGCGCCAGACGATGCGGCGCTCGTCGATGGCAAGCTCGTTGCCCCAGTAGATGTGATTGTCGATCATCGCCGACAAAAGGTTGTGTGCGCTGGTAATCGCGTGGAAGTCGCCGGTGAAATGAAGGTTCATCTCCTCCATCGGCACGACCTGAGCCATGCCCCCACCCGCAGCGCCGCCCTTCATCCCGAAGTTCGGGCCAAGGCTCGCCTCACGGATACAGACCACCGCCTTCTTGCCGATCCGGTTGAGGCCATCACCCAAACCGACCGTGGTCGTCGTCTTGCCTTCGCCCGCAGGCGTAGGGTTGATCGCGGTCACCAGGATCAGCTTGCCATCCGGCCGCCCAGCCAGCGACTTGATGAACTCCTGGCTGACCTTGGCCTTGTCGTGGCCGTAAGGCAGCAGATGCTCGGACGGGATGCCCAGCTTGGCCCCGATCTCCATGATCGGCTTCTTCTTCGCTTCGCGCGCAATCTCGATGTCGGTCTTGAAGGCCATGTGCGTCTCCCCGTGGGCATTTGTCGCGTTAGCGACGTGATACCGGGCAAAGCCTGCAGTCCATCACCGGTTTGCGACGTGAAAGCCGCGAAATTCGCCAGAGCTTGTTTCCGATCGGAAACTCCTGACGCAAAGGGACAAACCCCAACAATTTGACTAAAATTTGCGTTCACATTTGCACAAATATCCCACGGGAGGTCCGGAGGGTGTGAAACCCTCCGGGGCTTGCGACGGGTGCGCCCTCAGCCGCGCCAGGCCCGCTGCGCTGGCACATGAAGCGTGACCTGGTCGCCCAGTCGCAACACCCCCTCGCGCTCCACCCAGGCCGTCACGCCGCGCTTGCCTTCTGCGGCCGCCTTGAAGCCCTTGCCTTGCCCCGGCAGCGCCTTGTCTATCGTGACCGCTGGCTCCTGGCAGGGTAGGTTTTCCATGTCGATGACCAGTGTCACCCCGTCCGGCCCCTGCAACCGGCTGGATGGCGGCAGATGTGTAAAGTCCGCTATCCCTTCAAGCACCAGCGAGGCGCCGACACAGGCCCACAGTCTTTCGCGGTCCATCCGCTCGATCCCCATGTCGCGGGCGACCTCGTCCATCTCTTCGGCACTGACCACGCACAACTGGCGAACGTTGCGAATTTCGGTGCCTTTCGGATGCTGCCTGGTCACCCTGCTGCAGGACGGGCGCGTCAGCCCGGCATGAACCTCTCCCTCAAGACCGGCGAAGGTCAACTGCATTTCTGCCAGCGGCTTTGACGTGATGACCAGCTTTTCCACCGGCACGGGCTGATAGCCCAGCCAGACGACACGGGCGGTCTGCGCGGTTGGGATCAGGGCAGGCATCGGGCGGACCTCGTTTACGGCAGTATTACAGCCACTTCTTCCAACGGAAGAAAAGATAGGGAACTAGCGCCGAAACGACCATCATCCCCAGCGCCATCGGATAGCCCCAGGTCCAGTCCAGTTCGGGCATGACGTCGAAGTTCATTCCGTAGATGCTGGCGATCAGCGTCGGCGGCAGGAAAACGAACGCCACAACCGAGAATATCTTGATCACGTCGGACTGCCGGATGTTGATCACCCCAAGTGTCGCGTCCAACAGGAACCGGACCTTGCTGGATTGCGTCATGGCAACCTCGGTCAGCGACCGAATGTCCTGAAGCAGCGTCAGCGCCATCGGTCGTTCGGCCTCGGTCAGGTTGACGCCATCGGCGGACGGGCTGGACACGGACAGATACCCGACCACGCGCAGGATGGTGTTCAGGCTTTCCGCCACCTTGGCGTTCACTTCTTCGGCCCGGCCGATCCGCTGCAGGACGGCGGCAAGCGTTTCGGTCTTGCCTGCCGGACGGTGCGCGGCAAAGACTGCCTTGGACAGGATGTCCAGCTTGCGCGCTTCGCCCTCCAGAATGTCGGCCAGCCGGTCGACAGCCGCGTCAAGCAGGCCAAGCAGCGCGTCGATGCCAGAGACCAATCTCGTGTCGTGACGGGCTGCCCAGTCAGCGAAGTATCCGATGGATCCGGGATGATGGTAATGCAAGGTGACCAGTCGGTTCGGGCAGACCACAAAGGTCAGCGGCCCGATCTCGGTTTCACGCGCCTCCACGGTCGCCACGATCTGCGCGGTCAGGAACAGCACCCCGCCTTCGCGGTAGATGCGCGAAGAGACCTCGATCTCCTGCATGTCCTCGCGGGTGGGGATGTCGATGCCCAGAACCGCCTCGACCGCGTCTTCCTCGGCAACGGTCGGGGCTTCAAGGTCGATCCACAGCGCATCGCGCAGATGTTCCTGCGTCAGGTCCATCCGGACCAGCCGGTCGCCACTTGATCTGTAGGCAACGATCATGGCGAACCCCGTTTCTGTGATCGGACAAAGCCTATCCGTCCGCCCAGAAAAGCGGAAGGCCCCCAAAAACGAAAGGCCCCGCAATCAGCGGGGCCCTCCGGTTTGGTCTGGGTCTCAAAGCGGCGCAGGCTCGGGGTCTGCCCCCGACTTGGGTGCGCGGGCCCGGGTCTTCGGGATCGCCGCGACTGACGCGCCACCCCCGCCCGAGGACGAGGTCGGCTTGTCAGCCTGATCATCGCCGCCAAGTTTTTCCCCGGCAATCACCTTGCGGATTTCATCTCCGGTCAGGGTCTCGTATTCAAGAAGGCCCTTGGCCAGACGCTCGAAGTCGTCGCTCTTGTCCAGCAGGATGCGGCGCGCTTCGTCATAGCCTTCGTCGATCAGACCATTCACTTCAGCCTCGATCAGCTTTTTCGTCTCGGCGGACACCGAAAAGCCGCCGGTGTTGCCCTGATAGCCCTCATGCGCCTCGGCATAGTCGATGTTGCCGATCTTGTCGGACATCCCCCAGCGCATCACCATCGCACGGGCCAGACCGCTGGCCTGCTGGATATCGCCCACGGGACCAGAGGACACGCCTTCCTCACCATACTTGATGATCTCGGCGGCCTTGCCCGCCATTGTCATCGCGATGCGCTGCTTCGCCTCGTCCTTGTGCATCTGCAGACGGTCCATCTCGGGCAGGCTGACCACCATCCCAAGCGCGCCACCGCGCGGGATGATCGTCGCCTTGTAGACCGGGTCGCACTTCGGCAGGTTCATGCCCACGATGGCATGGCCCGCTTCGTGATAGGCGGTCTTTTCCTTCTGGTCGTCGGTCAGAACCATGCTGCGGCGTTCGGCGCCCATCATGACCTTGTCCTTGGCCTGCTCGAAATCGACCATCGTCACGAAACGACGGCCCACGCGCGCGGCCATCAGCGCCGCCTCGTTCACCAGGTTCATCAGGTCAGCACCGCTGAACCCCGGGCTGCCGCGCGCAATCGTGCGCAGGTCAACGTCCGGCCCCAAAGGCACCTTGCGGGCGTGAACCGACAGGATCTTTTCCCGACCCTTGATATCGGGGTTCGGCACATGGATCGTGCGGTCAAAGCGGCCCGGACGCAGAAGGGCCGGGTCAAGCACGTCCTTGCGGTTGGTGGCGGCAACGATGATGACACCTTCGTTCGCCTCGAACCCGTCCATCTCGACCAGCAGCTGGTTCAGCGTCTGTTCACGTTCGTCATTGCCACCGCCCATGCCGACGCCACGCGCGCGGCCTACGGCGTCGATCTCGTCGATGAAGACGATGCAGGGGGCGTTCTTCTTGGCCTGCTCGAACATGTCGCGCACGCGCGACGCGCCCACACCCACGAACATTTCCACGAAGTCCGAACCCGAGATGGTGAAGAACGGCACGCCCGCCTCACCCGCGATAGCACGGGCCAGCAGCGTCTTGCCGGTGCCGGGCGGGCCAACCAGCAAAGCCCCCTTCGGGATCTTGCCGCCCAGTCGGCTGAACTTCTGCGGATTGCGCAGGAATTCCACGATCTCTTCCAGCTCTTCCTTGGCCTCATCAATCCCGGCCACGTCGTCAAACGTGATCTTGCCCTGCTTTTCGGTCAGAAGCTTCGCGCGCGACTTGCCAAACCCCATCGCCCCGCCGCGCCCGCCACCCTGCATCCGGTTCATGAAGAACAGCCAGATGCCGATCAGCACGATGAAGGGCAACCAAAGGGAAAGAAGCGACATGAACCCCGATTGCGCCTGCGGCTCGGCCTGAACCTCGACCCCCTTGGCGATCAGATCCCGGGTCAGGTTGTCTGTCAGGATCTCGCCCTGCGGCTTGATCGCGACATAGGTGTTGCCATCCTTGGCCTGGACCACGATCCGTTCGCCATCCAGCTTGACACCCGACACCTGGCCGTCATCCACCCGCTGGATGAATTCGGAATAGGTCAGCGACCGGGAGGACATGGTGGTCTGTCCGCCGGAAAACAGCTGGAACAGCGCCATGACAAGAATCAGAAGCACAACCCAGAACGCTATATTGCGTGCATTGCCCACAAGGCATCTCCTCAATGGCTTGCAGCCCGGAAGGGGCGCAAGCAACCTTGAAGCCTAAGATAAGCTTTTGGTGTCCGGGTTCAATCGGATAGTCCGAAAAAGCGAACGGGTGCGTCAAGGCGTGCCGACCAACCGTTTTCCCAGCCTGCAAGCGGGGCCGAAACCAGCGTCTCGCCCTGCCAGACGGCGGGAGTGGCGGCCAGCGCTTCGCGCGGCAGGCCGACGCTGCGCCAGTCCGGGCGCTGGCGCAGGCCATCCGCCCCCAACGCCCGAACCTCGCCCGCGGGCCCGCTGACCTGCCAGCGCCCGTCCCAGACTTCGCCCACCGGCACCGGACCACCGACAGCGCGGGCTTCGCGGGTCATGATGACCCTGCCATCCCGGTGCAGGAACCGGCAACCAGCCAGGGTGGCATCGCGCTCTTTCACGACAGCAAAGTGAAGATTGCGCACCTGGTCACTGCGGGGCGGGTGCCGCTGTCCGGTCATCCACCCAAGCATGGCGTGCAAAAGAAGGCGATTGATCTCTGGACCCAGCAAGAGGAACTCCTTGCGATCAAAGACCAGCGAACCCGCAGTCTCAGTGACAACTTCCTGCCCGGCTTTCCGGACCGCCTCTGCCACAACACCCTGCGCCATATGAAGATTGTGAACCACCGATGACAGCCGTTCCACCGAAATCCCCAAGGGTTTCAGCGCCTTCAACGCACGTCGCGCCTTGGTGCGGGTGTACCGGTCATTCTCGTTCGTGGGATCGTCCACCCAGGTCAGGCCGTGGCGAACCAGGTATGCCCGCAGGGCGGCCCTCGGCTCGTGCAGCAATGGTCGGCGAAACGTCACGCTGCCTTCCACGAAGCTGCGCCGCATCCCGGACAAACCCTCAAGTCCTGCGGCCCGCGATAGCGCCATAAGGAACGTCTCGGCCTCGTCGTCCGCCGTATGGCCCAACAGGACACTTCCCACGCCATGGGTCTTCCCCCATTCGCTCATCAGGTGGTAGCGCGCCAGTCGCGCGGCCTCCATGAGGTTGCCGGAGATATCGCCATGCTCCCAGACGACCACGTCATGCGGCACCCCGAGATCGTTGCAAACGCGGGCAACGTGTGCGGCTTCCTCCACGGCTTCTGGTCGCAGCCGATGATCAACGGTTACGGCCCGAAGCGACCAGCCAACTTGCCTTGCCACTCTCGCCGCAAGATGAAGCAATGCCATCGAATCGCTGCCTCCCGAAACGGCAACACCCACTGCGTCGGCTTGGGGTTCATGCGATCCGACCACGGTCTGGACGGAATGCAGAAGGAAAGCATCGTCGGCCTCGGATAAAAGCCAGCGATACCCGTCTTCTACCGACACCCCAGACCCTGCATCGCCACGGTTGCCTGCGTTGCAGACATGCTGCCGGGATAGCGGATGCCGACCTCACCAAGAGTGACGCAGGCCTCCTGGGTCTGGCCAAGGGCACCAAGGGCTTCGCCAAGCTTCAAAAGCGAGTCTGGCGCGAACGGCCCGTCCGGAGCGGCTGTGAAGGCCTCAAGATAGGCCCGCGCAGCATTCGAGGTTTCACCAAGACTTGTCAGCGCCTCGCCGCGCAGGAAATGCGCCTCGGGGATCAGCGGTCCGCCAGGATAGGATTGGGCATAGGTCGCAAAGAGGTCTGCAGCACCGCGAAAGTCACCGGAAGCGAGCACCCCCTTGGCCCGGTCAAAGTCCGCTTGCTCTGCCACCGCAAGTTCGGCCCCGCCCGTTCCTGCATCGGTTGCGGCGCCCGCATCGGTTACCGCCGGTTCCACTGCCGCGCCGCCGGCGTCCCCACCGATGGTCGAGGTTGCGCCAAGCGTCGTGGGATCGCAGCCCTCGGTCACTTCGCACAGCCGGTACTCCATGTCGCCGATCCGGTTGGTGCCATCGGCCACCACCCGGTTCAGCCGCAGCTCCACCTCCTCGGTCCGCGCGGTCAACCGGGCCAGTTCCGCCTCGATCGTATCCATCCGCGTCAATGCATCGCCCCCTGCCGCCCCGCTGGCCGCGGCCCCGGTCGACACAAGTTCCGCCTTCAGCGCGTTGAACTCGGCCGCAAGCTGGCCAAGTTCGGCGCTGATGTCGGCAAGGGTCTGGGCACGGTCCTGCGCCACCGCTGACAAGGGCAGCAGTGCAAGGACCACGGCAAGGTGGATCAGACGCATGGCGTCAGGCCCCCGCGCCCACCGAAAGCACCGTCACGGCGCGGCGGTTCTTGGCATAGCAGGCCTCTTCCGAGCAAACCTCGATCGGGCGCTCCTTGCCATAGCTGATCGTCCGCAGACGGTTCGCGGGCACGCCCTGGCTGATCAGGAAGTTCTGCACCGCCGCCGCCCGCCGCGCACCCAGTGCCAGGTTGTATTCCCGCGTGCCCTGCTCGTCGGCATGGCCTTCGATGATCGCGGCATAGCTGGTATTGGTCGTCAGCCACTGCGCCTGAGCGGTCAGGACCGACCGGCCCTCGGGCGTCAGGGTGGACTGGTCCACCAGAAACAGCACCCGGTCCCCGACCCGGCTGTTGAAATAGGCGATCGACGTCGGGTTGTTCGGGTCACCGAGGCCCGTCGTGTCGATGCCCCCGGCACCCCCCGCACCACCCGGCCCACCTGCGCCATAGCGGTCGGGGTTGTTGCAGCCTGCAAGGCCAAGGGCGGCAACCAGCAGCAGCGATTTCACAGCGAGGGTCATTGAGGTCATCCTTCTTATTGGCTCGCTTGGTGCCAGCGTATCAGGTTTGCCGCCCCATGGGAATCCGGGGCGGCGTCACAATTCATGGCAGCAGCGGCGACCAGGCCGGGTCCGACGCCGGCCCGTCCGTGGCGATCTGCTTGAGGTTCCGCCCCGTGATGTCGACCGACCAAAGGGCGGTCTGTCCGCCAGCACCGCTGGTTTCGCGGGTGAACATCAGGACGCGCCCGTTCGGGGCCCAGGTCGGACCTTCGTCCAGGAAACTGGCCGTCAACAGACGT
>JAPLPF010000166.1:0-13384 GCA_026400325.1 Rhodobacterales bacterium | reverse complement strand
CCATCGGTGCGCATGACGCCGATGTGAAAGCGTCCCTCGTTCTGCTTGGTGAAGGCGATCAGGTCACCGCGCGGCGACCAGACCGGGGTGCCATAGCGCCCCGCCCCGCCGGAAATCCGCACGCCCTCACCGCCGCTTGCGGGCATGACATAGATTTGCGGCACGCCGCTCCGGTCGGATTCAAACACGATCTGGCTGCCATCCGGGCTGAAGCTTGGCGCCGTCTCGATGGACGGGGCGTTTGTCAGCTGCGTCAGGCCGCCGGATCCAAGGTTCAGCGCGTAGATGTCGGTATTGCCGCCGCGTTCCAGGCTGAAGACCACGGTCCCGCCATCCGGGCTGAACCGGGGGGCAAAGGTCATGGTGCCGGCCTGTTCATCCAGCGTCCGCCGCTCCAGACTGCCCACGTCCAGAAGCGTGATCTGGGGGAACCCGGTTTCATAGCTGGTGTAAAGGATCCGATCACCCGAGGGTGAAAACCGCGGCGCCAGCACGATTGCCGCGCTGTCGGTCAGATAGGCCACGTTGGCCCCGTCGTAGTCCATGACAGCCAGCCGCTTCAGCCGCGCGTTCTTTGGCCCGGATTCGGCGACATAGACCACCCTGCTGTCGAAATACCCGCCTTCGCCGGTGATCTTGGAATAGACCACATCCGCCACCTTGTGCGCCATCCGCCGCCAGCCCTGCGTGGTGCCCGCAAATTGCAGCGCGGCCCCCTCCAGCGTCTGGCCGTTGAACACGTCATAGGCGCGAAACTTCACCGTGATCCGGTCACCTGCGACCGTCACCGCCCCGGTGATCAGAACCTGCGCGTTGATCGCCTTCCAGTCCTCGAACGCCACCGGCGCGTCGAAGCTGGTGACGCGGCTGATATGGGCATCCTCACCAATCACCCGGAAAAAGCCGGTGCCTTCCAGGTCGGACTGGACCACACGGCTGATCTCGGCTGCGTATTCGCCGGCGCCCCCTTCGTCGATGAAGGTTGGAATGGCAATCGGCATCGGCTCGATGACCCCGGGACCGATCACGATCCGTGGAGGGGCGTTCTGTGCCAGCGCGGGCGCTGCCCACGGTGTGCCAAGAACCATCACCCCAAGCGCCAAGGCGACACAGGTTCGGATGGCGGATTTCAGGACTGCGATCATCGGCCTCATGCTCCGTTCTTTTTTCATGTCCTTGCCCGCTTCGAGGCCCAGAGAAAAGCAAAATCCTGCGGTGATGCCCGATCTGTCATCGCAGCCTCATTCCATTGGCATCGAAGACCAGGTCAAGCACGCGCCAGGTGTCGTATTTTCCGTCGGGCAGCGGAAGTCCGCCGTCCGCATAGGCCCGGTTCACCGCCCGCCGCGCCGATTCGTACAGCTTGTCGATCCCGGTCTGGGTCGGGCCGTTCGATTCCAGAAGCTCGAAGTCCGTCGGCTTGCCATCCTGGCCAAAGCTGACGCGCACCACGATCATCGTCGACATCGTGTCGGTCGAGGCCGCCCCGAGATTCCATTTTCGCGCGATGGCGCCGGTCCTGCCCGCCTGTGTCCGTCGGTGTGTCGGGGCTGGCGTCCTCGGCCGGTTCGGCGGCCGCCTCGTCCAGCAGCGCCGCGATGGCATCGTCGGTGGCCTGATCGTCGACCGGCTGTTCTGCCGGGGCGTCAACCGGGGCTGGCGGGGCGGCGGCGCTGGCCAGTGCGGTCGCAGGCTCTGGCACGACGGCAGGCTTTTCGGGCCGCGACCGGGGCCGAACCGACGTGGTCATCCCGGTTTCCGCACTTTGCTCCTGGTTCGCTTCGGTCTGCAGGACATCACCGGTATCCTCGGCCACGGTGGCTTCGGTCGGGTCCTGTTCAACCACGGTATCAGCCGCCGGATCTTCGGCCACGGCAGGCGCGGGCGTGTCCGAAACCTCGGCCTCGGTCTCGGGCTGCACCGGGTCGGGTGCGACGATGTCCTCCGCCTCTGCCACAGGCTGGATCTCGACCGATTCCGAAGGCAAAAGCTGCTCTGCCTCGGCCTGCACGGCATCGCTTGGCGGCGGGGGTGGAGGCTCTTCCGGCACGACCTCTTCCGCGGGCGGGGGCTCCTCCGGTGGCGGTGGCGGGTCTTCCACAGGTGGAGGCGGCTCTTCTGGCGGCGGCGGTTCCGCGACCACCTCCTCCGGGCGCGCCTGCGGCCTGACCGCTGCGGGTTCTGTCGACGGGGTCGGCGTTGCCGCCGCCTGCAGTGCCTCGAACTCGGCACTTGTCATCATGCTGACCTGGGTGACCATGGTCTCTTGGGCGGGGTCCGGCGCGAAAAGCCAGTCCCCGACAAGAACCCACAGGATCAGCCCCGCGTGCCCGATCCCGGAAAAGATCGTCCCAGTCTGCATTCGCCTCAGCCGCCCGATCCGGTGTCCGTTGCAGCATCAGACGCTGCCCCTGCGCCAAAGCTTGGCCCCTCGGCGTCGGTCACCAGACCGATTTCGTTGAACCCGCCTGCATTCAGGGCGCCCATCACCTGCGCCACCCGTTCATAGGGAATCGACCCATCTGCCCGCAGGAACACCTTCTTCGACGTCCGCTCGGCCGCGATTGCCTGCAACTTGGGAATCAACTCGGCGTCGGCAACTTCGGTGTTCTGGATGGAAAGCCGCCCGTCCGCAGTTATGCTGATGGTCAGCGGCTCTTCCTGTTCGGTCGGCAGGGCCGTCGCCGCCGTCTCGGGCAGCTTGACCGGCACACCGACCGTCAGCATCGGGGCCGCCACCATGAAGATGATCAACAGGACCAGCATCACATCGACCATCGGTGTGATGTTGATCTCGCTCATCGCGGCGGCCCGGCCCTTGCGCCGACCGCGCCGCCCCCCGCCGCCCGAAGATTTGACGACCCCGCCGGCCATGCCTCAGGCGTCCAGCTGGCGCGACAGGATCGTCGCGAATTCATCGGCAAAGCCTTCGTAACCGCCCAGGATACGCTCGGAGTCCGAGTTCAGCTTGTTGTAAAACACCACCGCCGGAATGGCGGCAATCAGGCCCACGCCTGTCGCCAGAAGTGCCTCGGCAATGCCCGGCGCCACGACGGCCAGATTGGTGTTCTGGCTGATCGCGATCTGTTCAAAGCTGTGCTTGATCCCCCAGACCGTGCCGAAAAGGCCGATGAAAGGCGCGGTCGATCCGGTCGTCGCAAGAAAACTCAGGCCCCGGTTCAACTGCTCGCTTTCCCGGCTGATTGCCACGTCCATCGCCCGGTCGATCCGCGCCTGCGCGCCGGCGATCAGACCGCCGTCCTGCTTGTGGCTGCGCCGCCATTCCAGCATCCCGGCGGCAAAGATCTTTTCCGACTGGCCCTGCGGATCGCCACCGATCTTTTCGAACAGCTCGTCCAGAGGCTCGCCCGACCAGAAGGCGCGATCGAAAATCGCCGCCTCTCCCCGCGCCTTTCGGAACATGATGTGCTTCTGGATGATGATTGCCCAACTCCAGAATGACATGACCATCAGCATCAGCATGACGATCTTCACCGTCAGCGTTGCACGTGCAAAAAGGGCGAGCATGGAGAAATCAATCTCCTGCGCCATCGCAAGGGTGTCCGTTTCCATACGCCTGCTCTTGTTGATCGGGCCGTTGCTCGGCTCCGTTAGGGGTGATTCTATCAAGATTGAAGCGGGATTGCCAACACAACTCTGTGGGCGGCGGGGATTCGCTCCCCGCGCTTCAAGGCAGGGCTTCTGCCAACCTTGCCCGCACCCCGGCGGGCAACCGTGCCGCGCGCCCTTCAGCGGTCATGCAGACCAGCGTGACCTCCGACATGAAAATCCGCTCGGACGACCGGGTGACGGCCTGCTCCAGCACCAGCCGCGCGCCCCCAAGCGTCAGCAACCTTGTTTCAACCGAAAGATCATCGCCAAACCGCGCGGGATGCTGGAAATCCGCCTCGACCCGGCGCACGGCAAAGACGATCCCGTGAAGGTCTCGCAAGGCCATCTGGTCGATCCCCAGACCGGTCACCCATTCGGTCCGCGCCCGCTCGATGAATTTCAGATAGTTCGCGTAATAGACGATCCCGGCAAGGTCGGTATCCTCATAGTAGACGCGCACGCTGTGCCGATGCGTCAAATCCAGGCCCCCACTCCATGCCAGACTTCGCAATAGCACAGTCGCCCGACACTCACAAAGCGGCAGCGGCAGATCCTCCGGGCTTCAGGTTCTCTGCCGGATAGCGCAGGCCGCGCTCCTGCACATGGACATCGGCATCCGACAACTGGAAGGCCCGCAGCAATCGGTCGATGGTCCGTTGCCGGTCCAGCCCGGTCTGACAGGTGTAAAGATCGATCGTCACGAAGGCCCGGGCCGGAAATGTGTGAAAGCTGATGTGGCTTTCCGCAATCATCACAAAGCCCGACAGCCCCCCCGGATCCTTGTGGCAATTCGGCCCGACCGAAACCACCGTCGGCGCGCAGATCGCATGCATGCCCATCTCGCCAGGCAGGGTTTCCAGCAAGGCGCGCAGGCCATCGGGATCAGTCATCAAGGACCCGTCGGCATCATACCCGTCAATCATCAGATGCACGCCGAACGGCTCGTGTCTTGCGGCGATGGAGGAAAGGTCATTCATGTGCAAGGTCTCCAGATCCGACCGCCCGCATCGGGCGAAGCCGGTCATAGACAAGGTGAAAGACATAGGCATAGACGGTGTAGAGCAGCGTCAGCCCCAGATCAGCCAAGAGCGCCGCCCAGAACGACAGCCCGCCCAACCCCATCAGGATCGGCAGGGTAACCACCAGCGTCGTCGCCTCATGGCTGATCGCGTGCACCAGGCGCCAGCGCGGCGGCCGGTCGCTCGCCAACCGCCCGCTCAACCGAAAATCGGCCCAGTCGAACACGGTGTTGTGGACGGGGGACCAGACCAGCACTGCCGCGGCAAGGGCCAGCATCAGCGTGAAGGCCTCGCCCGCCGTTCCCCCTCCGAAAAGGACAAACAGCGGGACCGACAGGCACAGGCCCCCGACCTCATAGGCCAGGGTTTGCAGCAACCGTTCGCGGGGGGAACGCAGGGTCATGATGGCCTCGAAATCTGGGCGTATCGGGTGATCTGGAAATCGGTTCAGGCAAAAACGTCTGCCGCAGGATTAGCACGTGCTTTGAAACGATCGCGTGAAATCATCGCGAAAGAACCGCCAAAGACCGCGCCCCCGGGTCGACCCGGATCGTGTGCAGCCTCCAGTCCGGGGCCAGTCGCGCCTCGCTAATGGTCCATCGCCGGCAGGCGCGCTGCCAGCCGCAAGGCATGGCTTGGATCGCGGGCCATGCCCGGCAGCACAGGGTCATAGCCGGCCCGGATCAGGGCCCCGACCTCGGGCCGCAGGATCACCCTTTCCCCGACCCTCGCCAGCGGGGATGACCCGTCGAACGCGCGATCAGACCACAGCAGGATTGTCTGCACTGCCTGGACCAGCGCCAGTGTCTCGGCCGGCATGTCGACAAGAGAAGCATCCATCCGCAGAAACACGAACGCCGCCTTGATTGCCCCTGAGGCCTCAAAGCGGAATATCCGGTACTGGTTGGCCCCCGCCACCTGCAACCGTTCGACCAAACCTTCCAGTTCAGGAACCAGCCGGCCAAGATCGGGCACCGCCAGCAACTCCGCCCAGTCGCGCACGAAGAACACCATGAGGTTCGCGCCAAGCTCCGGGTCAACCTCGGCCATCTTGTGCCCGGCCAGCGTGACAACCGCCTCGAACGCTCCCTTGATCACCGGCAGGCTTTCGTCAGCGACGCCAAAGACGATCGGCACGATCGGCCGTCCCCAGCGCGCGAAAAAGTATGACCCGTCGCCCCGGGTGAACAACGCCTCGACCGCTGCCGCATCCATGCGCCGCCCTCAACTTTCGCTCTGCCCCGTGGGCTATCATGCAGCCCGTCGAAGGAAAAGCCGCCAGCCCTTTCACATTTGCCCAAATATCCTCAGGGGGTCTGGGGGCAGAATGCCCCCGGGACCCGAGCCTGTTGCGCGCTTGCGCGCAGAGGCGAGACAAAAGACATGCGGCTTCAGCCGCTCCAGTCACTTGGCTTCGAACAGGTCCGCCTGCCCCGGTTTTCCAGGTTCGGGCCCTTTCGGCGCCTCAAGCCCCAGATGCCGCCAGGCCTTCGCCCCCAGCATCCGCCCGCGCGGGGTGCGCAGGATAAGGCCCTGCTGCAGAAGGTAGGGCTCGATCACCTCTTCGATGGCGTCGCGGGGTTCGGACAAGGCCGCCGCAATCGTCTCAACCCCCACCGGCCCGCCGCCATAGTTCTCTGCCAGAAGCGACAGATACCGCCGGTCGGCGCCGTCCAGACCCAGATGGTCCACCCCCAGCCGCGTCAGCGCCCGGTCGGCAAGCGCGCGGCTGATCCGCCCGCCCTCTTCGACAAGGGCAAAGTCCACCACCCGGCGCAACAGCCGCCCCGCGATGCGCGGCGTGCCCCGTGCCCGCCGCGCGATTTCGCGGCATCCCTCGGGCTCGGCTTCGACCCCCATCAGGCGCGCCCCGCGGGTGACAATCTCGTAAAGCTCGGCTTCGGAATAAAACTCCAGCCGCGTGGGAATCCCGAAGCGGTCGCGCAAGGGCGTGGTCAAAAGCCCAAGCCGCGTGGTCGCCCCGACCAGCGTAAAGGGCTGCAGGTCAATCCGCACTGTCCGCGCCGCCGGTCCTTCGCCGATCACCAGATCCAGCGCAAAATCCTCCAGTGCGGGGTAAAGCACCTCTTCGACCACCGGGGACAGCCGATGGATCTCGTCGATGAACAGCACATCGCGGGGTTCCAGATTGGTCAGGATCGCCGCCAGATCGCCCGGCTTCGCCAGCACGGGACCCGAGGTCATGCGGAACCCCACCCCCAGCTCCCGGGCCATGATCTGCGCCAGCGTGGTTTTCCCCAAACCCGGCGGCCCGTGGAAAAGCGTGTGATCCATCGCCTCGCCCCGCATGCGTGCGCTGGCGATGAACACCGCCAGGTTCGCCCGCGCATCGGCCTGCCCGATGAATTCGGCCAGCATCTGCGGGCGCAAAGCGCGGTCCATATCCTCGGGCAGGCGGTCAGGGCGCAAGGTGGGGTCAGGATCCATCATTTCGGTGCCAGCATCTTCAACGCCGCCCGGATCAGCGCCGCCGCGTCTGCCTCGGGCTGGTCGCGCGCCACCGTTGCCACGGCTTGCGCTGCATCGCCGTGCCCGTAGCCCAGGTTCACCAACGCCGACAACGCATCCGCCACGCCCGACGCCCGCCGCGCGGCACCCTCATCCATCCGCACCGGCTTTTTCACAGGCGCAACCGGCTCGATCACCAGATCCTCCGCCTCGGCCTTCACCGACAGGCCGACCCCCGCCGCCATCACGCCCGGCGCTTTGGCCTTCAACTCCAGGATCACCCGCTGTGCCAGTTTTGGCCCCACTCCGGGGGCTGCCTGCACTGCGCGCGCATCACCCAGGGTGATGGCCCGTCCCACGCCTTCCGCGCCCAAAGTTCCCAGGATCGCCATCGAAGCCTTCGCGCCAACCCCTTGAACTGTCATCAAAAGCTTGTGCCACTCCTTTTCCAGCATCGTCGGAAAGCCGAAAAGCTGCAAAAGATCCTCACGCACCAGAAGGTCGGTAAAAAGGCTGACCGCCTCGCCCAAATCCGGCAGGCCGGCCAGCGTCCGGTCGCTGACATGAACGATGTAACCCACACCCCGCACGTCGATCAGCACATGGTCCGCCCCGCGCCAGTCCAGCCTGCCCGAGATCTTGCCGATCATCCCGCCGCCCTCTCCGCAGTCTTCAGGGCCGCCTGCAACCGCCCCGCAGATTGCAGGTGATGTGCATGGCAGATAGCCACCGCCAGCGCGTCGGCTGCATCCGCCCCTGCGATGACCACCCCCGGCAGGTGCAACCGGACCATGTGGTCCACCTGCACCTTCGCCGCGTGTCCCACGCCAACGACGGTCTTTTTCACCGCGTTCGGGGCATATTCCCCGACCGCCAGACCGAACTGCGCCGGCACCAGCAATGCAATGCCCCGGGCCTGACCAAGCTTCAGTGTCGCCACCGCGTCCTTGTTGACGAAGGTATGCTCGACAGCTGCCGCTTCGGGACGAAAGTCCTGAAAAACCGCCGTAAGCTGCACATGAAGGCCAAGCAGGCGCTGCGCCAGATCACCGTCAGCGCCATCGGAATGGCAGATGCCGTTGGCCACATGCGTCAGGCGCGAGCCGGCAACGTCGATCACGCCCCAGCCCAGGTTCCGCAACCCCGGATCGATGCCGATGACCCGCATCCCTGCCCCTTTTCTTGCTCTTGCGAAACGATTAGCACGAAAAGGGAACATCCGCAAAGATGAACAAAATGTGACGCGAGTCATGCACTGGCTGCAAGGCCGCCTTGCTTGCCCGCGGGTTGCTTTGCGCATGCAGCACGACTATTTGGATTGGCAAGGGGGAATAAGCCTCCGATTTGTGCAGACTGAAAACAAGGATGAAAGCCATGGCCGCTGTCGAGACGACCCGCCCGGCGCCCTTTGGCGCCATCACCACCTACCGTGCAATCAACGGCCTTTCGGGTGCCTTTGGCGCCCTGTGGGCCTGGAACGATGCGCGCGTGACGCGCAATGCGCTGAACAGGCTGTCGGACCGCGAACTGGACGATATCGGTCTGTGCCGCGGCGACGTGGACACGATCGGTCGCTGATTGACCGACACCATCCGCCAGAACAGGCAGACATGACAAAGGCCGCATCTTCGATGCGGCCTTCTTGTTTTGGTTGCGACCCGCCTTCTCGCCAGCGGCCCTGCGCGCTCAGCGCGGCAGGACGGACTGCAGCTGCGACGACACAGCCAGCGTCACAGGATCAGCATACATGAGCCACGCGCCGACAGGATCGAACCCTGCCCCGGCAGCAAGGGCACTCACCCTGCTTTCATAGGTCTGCGCGCCGACATAATAGTGGATCACACCCTTCAGCCCAAGGCCAAGGACGACCGCCAGTGTCAGCGGCTTGACAATCCGCCAGACCCGCGACCCCCCGCGCGCCGTTGACTTTCGGCCAAGCGTTCCCTTCGCTTCGAACCCATAGCCCTTGGCATGAGATTTCTCGATCCGCGAGACGCGGCTGTAAAAGTCATTGAGGTTTGGATCTACCCACATATCTCCACCCAGAGTAGCAGCTCTGTAACACGCAATTTTAGATCGATTTTTGTGGCAGAATTGGGGCAGGTTGCCAAAACTGCAGCTACTCACCGCGCTGCGCCCGGCATTGTCCACAAGATCAGCAGCGTTGTAGCACAAGCGTGGACCATTCACCAAGATCGTTGCGAGACTCGAGACAAAACTGCGCGTCAATGTAGGCCGCAGTCACGGCTTCGGCTTGAACGACCAGAAGGCCCGAGAGAATCGCTCGCCCCCCGGTAGAAAGCTTTGCCGCTATTGCGGGGGCAAGCTCGATCAGAGGTCCCTTCAGGATGTTGGCGAATATCAGGTCGTAAGGGGCCACCGCAGCCAGCCGCTCGTGGTCCAGACCGGCGGCTTCCAGGCATTCAACCCGACCGGAAAGGCCGTTGATCGCCACGTTGGCCTCGGCCACGTCCACGGCCACCCGGTCGATGTCGCTTGCAATCACCCGCGCGTCCGGCAGCGTCGCGGCCGCTGCCATGGCAAGGACCGCAGTGCCACAGCCGATATCGGCCACGCTGGCAGGCCGCACGCCCGCCGAAAGCAGCTGATCAAAGGCCAGAAGGCAGCCCAGCGTCGTGCCGTGGTGGCCCGTCCCGAACGCGACTGTCGCCTCGATCTGCAACGGCACCCGGCCGGTCTCTTTCGGAACCTTGTCCGCGTCGTGGCTGCCATAGACAAAGAACCGCCCGGCCTCGACGGGCGCAAGTTCGCGGCGCACCTTGGCCACCCAGTCGATCTCGGGCAGTTCGGACACGGCAAAGGCCTTGGCCCCGAAAGCCGTGGCCAGCACCTCCAGGACCACCAGATCCGGCGGCTCCAGAAAGTAGCCGCCAACCTCCCACAGGCCGGAACCATCCTCGATCTCGAACACCCCGACCCCGATCGGCTCGGGGGTCATCCGCTCCATCGCGGCAGCAAGCGATTGTGCCGCGGCTTCGCCGGGCAAGGTGGTCAAGGTCGAAAAGGTTGGCATGCGCAGTCTCCGCGGTTCAGGGCCGGATAGTCCCCGGCCCTGTCCGGGTCAAGCCGACACACCGGTCCCGATCGGACAGGTGACACCGGTGCCACCAATGCCGCAATAGCCACCGGGGTTCTTTTGCAGGTACTGCTGGTGATAATCCTCGGCAAAATAGAACACCGGCGCCGGCAGGATCTCGGTCGTGATCGCACCACGCCCGGCCGCCTTCAGCGCCTGCTGATATACCGCCCTTGACGCAATCGCCGCCGCTGCCTGTTCGGGCGAATAGGTATAAATCCCCGACCGATAGGTGGACCCCACATCGTTGCCCTGCCGCATCCCCTGGGTCGGGTCATGCCCTTCCCAGAACAGCTTCAGAAGGCCCTCATAGCTGATGACCGCCGGGACATAGATCACGCGCACCACCTCGTTGTGGCCGGTCAGTTGCGTGCAGGTCTCCTTGTAGGTCGGGTTCGGGGTGATCCCGCCCGCATAACCGACCATGGTCAGCCACACCCCCGGGGTCTGCCAGAACTTCCGCTCCACGCCCCAGAAGCAGCCCATGCCGAACATCGCCTCGGCCATGCCCTCGGGCACCGGGGATTTCAGCGGGATCCCCGACAGGAAATGGGTTTCTGCCGTCGGCAACGGCTTGGCACGTCCCGGCAGCGCCTTGTCGGCCGTGACCATTTCCATCGACTTGCGGGTGAAGAACATGGGGAACCTCCGTTTGAGAACCGACATATAGGCCCCCGCGCGCGAATTCCCAACGCGCGTTACAGCCCGATCACCAAGGGATTACTCGGCCGGTACCGGCAAAGGCATCCCGCGCGAGAAGATTGTCTCGTTGCCCCGGTCGGGATCGCGCGGGATCAGGCAGATCAGAAGGAACGCAAGGAACGCCATCCCCGCCCCCAGCACGAACACGTAATCCGGCGACTTCGCCCACATGTAGCCCAGCGCCGCCGGCAGGAACACCGCCGCGATATGGTTGATCGTGAAGGCCACCGCCTGCGTGGGTGCGATGTCCTGCGGGTCGGCGATCTTCTGGAAATAGGTCTTGAGGCTGAACGACAGCGCAAAGAAGAGCTGATCGAGGATGTAAAGCCCCCCCGCGATCATCAGCCCCCAGCCGAACCAGTAAATCCCGCCATAGGCCAGGAACACCAGCGTCAGGCCCAGGTATTCGAACCCCATCACGTTGCGCTCGCCATACTTGCCCAGCGCCCGGCCCATGATCGGGGCCACCGCCATGTTGATCATGTAATTGACCATCAGAAGCAGCGTCATCTGGCTGACATGCATCCCGAACTTCTCGACCATCATGAAGCCCGCAAAGACGACAAAGATCTGCCGCCGCGCGCCCGCCATCAGCTGCAACGCATAGAACAGCCAATACCGCCGCCGCAGCACGATATGCCGGTGCTGCCGGTGCGGCGCCTCGAACTGCGGATAGGCGAGGAAGGCGAACAGCGCGATCAGGATCGTCAGGCTGCCCGTCACCAGATAGACCTGATTGTAATTCAGCCCCAGCGCGTCCCACAGCGCCACGATCGCGCCATAGCAGACCAGCGACGTCCCCAGAATGCCGTTGAAGGTCGGAAACCACCCCGTCACCGCCGTCGCCGCCCCCAGCAGGACCAGCATCACCACCGCCAGCACCTGCTCGCGCACGGCAAGCAGGATCGCGATGACGAAGACCGCCAGAAGACCGGGAATCTCCCGCACGGTATGCAGCCAGCCGATCTCGCGTCCAGTGAACTGCGCGACCTCGATGACGAAGTTGTTGAGCAGCGCCGACCAGGTCGCAAAGCTCAGCGGCATCGCCGCCGCCATGAGGTAAAGCAGAGCCTCCGGCCGCCGCCAGCGCGGCAGGGTGTGGGCTTCGGACAGGGGCATGAGATCGGACATATGCAGGACCTAGCGAAAACGGAGCCGCAGGCAAACCCAAACCTTGTGCCCCGCACAATCCGCCAAGGTTCCCCTTCGCCCGGAATCAAGGCACGCTTGCGTGCCGCCGGGCAGCGCCCGACCGCCCCCTCGGGCGGGCGCTTTGCACCGTCAGCCTGCAGAACTTCGGTGGGAGGGGTTGAGCCATAAAGCGCCTAGAACGAACGTTGCTCGCCCACCCGGCGGTCAGGCGATTCCCTGTGTTGGCGCTAGCCCAGCCGCTTTGAGCCCAAAGCTGTTCTTGCGGGGCAGAGTCGATGCAGTAAAGTGCCCCCCAACAGTCAGGGCGATAAACCGATGATTGATGGAACGTCGAAAGGGATTAGGCTTGCGCGGTCACTTGGGTGGGATGGCAAGCTTGTAGTTCTCTCCGTTGCTACCATTCTGTCTTCAGCGGTGATCTATTCGGCGTGGGCAGTCTACTCGGCGTGGATCGCAGGGCTTGACTTGTCGTTGATCGAGGCGCTGAACCGTTTCATTAACGGTTCAGTTTCAATGCTGGGATTTACAATCCTGGCAGTCCCTATCATCGGCCCTTGCATGCTGATCGGCTGGAGTGTGGGCTGGGTGGCGGGGGGTGCGATCCGCCTTCCAGCACTTGCTCGGGCCTCGATTGCGGCAGCTCTTCTGGGCGGAAGCGCAGTGCTTCCGGTCGCCTATTTCTTTGGTCGCGTCGGATCCGCGGCCGAGAATGAATGGAGGATTCTGGTTCTACCCTTGCTCTGGATCGTGCCAAGCTCCGCAGTCCTCGCCTCCCAGATTGTTTTTCGCAGACGTTTGCGAATACCTGATTGATTGCGCCAAATCTCCGCTTCGTCCGCAAAGCTGCCGTTCGACTCAACGCAGCCCCCCTCACAAAAAACTCTGCGGATCAATATCCACCGCCACCCTCAAATCCCTCGGCACCTTCACCCCCGCCAACCACTCCGACAAAGCCGCCTGCAACGGCGCGCCCTTCTCCGCCTTCACCAGCAGCCGCACCCGGTGCCGCCCCCGGACCCTTGCAATCGGCGCAGGCGCCGGCCCCCAGACCTCCGCCCCGATCCGCTGCAATGGCTCCGACCGCCGGGCCAGCTCTCCGCCGAAATCAAACACCTGCGCCACGTCGGTCGACGACAGGATGATCCCCGCCATCCGCCCATAGGGCGGCACGCCCGCCGCCCGCCGCTCCGCCGCCTCGGCCCGCCAGAACGCCTCTTCATCCCCCCCCAGAATGGCCCGGATCACCGGATGCTCCGGCTGGTGCGTCTGCAGCCAGGCCTCGCCCTTCCGCTCCGCCGTCCGCCCCGCGCGCCCTGCGACCTGCCGCATCAGC
>JAPLPF010000073.1 GCA_026400325.1 Rhodobacterales bacterium | reverse complement strand
TCGTTCCCGAGGCGCTGATTGCAAACCTCGTGCCACCCGAAGACGCCTTTCGGGCCGTCGAAGCCACCTTCGCCGCCATGGCCCGGGGCGAGGCTTACAACTTCCCCGTCGTGCGCGAGGCGCTGGGCGAGGGGCGGCAGTACGGCTTCAAGTCCGGGCTGGATCGGGCTGGTGGGCAGTTGGGCGTGAAGGCGGGTGGATTTTTCCCGGGTAATGCGGCCAGGGGGATCATCAACCACCAGTCAACTGTCTTCCTGTTTGACCCCGAAACCGGGCGGCCGACGGCGATGGTTGGTGGCGGACTGCTGACAGCATTGCGCACGGCTGCCGCGTCGGCAATTTCCATCGACCGGCTGGCGCGACCAGAGGCGCGCGTGCTTGGCATGGTGGGCGCAGGCCATCAGGCGGGGTTCCAGTTGCGCGCGGCGGCGCGGGTGCGGCGGTTTGAAAAGGTCATCGCCTGGAACCTGCACCCCGACATGCTGCCGAAGCTGGGCGCCATTGCAGCCGAGCTTGGACTGCCGTTCGAGGCTGTTCCCCTGGAGCGGATGGTCGAGGCGGATGTCATCATCACCATCACCTCCAGCCCCGCCGCCAGCCTTATGGCGGGCCATGTCAGCCCCGGTACGCACCTGGCCTGCATGGGGACCGACACGAAGGGCAAGCAAGAGGTCGAGACAGCCCTTGTCGCTGCGGCTTCGGTCTTTACCGACGAGGTCGCGCAGTCGGTCAGCATCGGTGAGGCGCAACACGCCGTCGCCGCCGGAACCCTGGACGCCAGCGCCGTGGTGCCGATCGGCGATGTGCTGGTGGGTCGGCATCCTGGGCGGCGCGGGTCGGAAGAGATCACCCTTTTCGATGGGACCGGCGTCGGGCTGCAGGACCTTGCTGTTGCCGGCGTGGCGGTGACACGGGCAAAAGAGCGGGGCCTTGGGACCGAAGTCGACGTCTGACACCAGCCGTTGCTTTCTTGGCAGAGTTTTGCACCCGCAGAATTGTGCCGGGCACAAGTTTTGATCAAATGCCTGTTGAAGCGGCGGCAAACCCGTGTTGAGACTGCGGGGCAGCAGCGCGAAAGGGCGGGGGCATGCAGGTCTTCATCAACGGTTTCGGTCGGATCGGGCGGTCGGTCCTGCGGGCCTATCTTCTGTCTCCGGACCGGTGGCCCGGGCTGAAGATCATGGGGATCAACGACATCGCCACCCCTGAGATGTGCGCCTATCTTTTCGAATACGACAGCGTCTTTGGCCCCTGGCGTGGAAGCGTGGTGCTTGAAGGCAATGCGCTTGTCGTGAACGGCCTTGCCCTTCCCCTGCATCGGACGGCAGACCTTTCGGTCCTGAACCTCGTGGGCGTGGATCTGGTTCTGGAATGTACCGGCCGCGCCGAAGCGCGCGAGGTGGCCGAGCGGGGTCTGGTTGCGGGGGCCAAACGTGTGCTGATCTCGGGGCCATCGTCGGCTGCGGATGTGACGGTCGTGCTGGGGGCGAACGATACGGCCCTCGGCAACCAGCGCATCGTGTCAAACGCCAGTTGCACGACAAATGCGCTGGCACCGCTGGCCAAGCTGATTGACGACCGCTGGGGTATCGTCACCGGGTCGATGACCACGGTCCATTGCTACACCGGCAGTCAGCCCACGGTGGACGCCCCCGCGGCCGACTACCCGCGAAGCAGGGCGGCAGCCCTGTCGATGGTGCCGACCACGACCAGTGCCGCGCGGCTGCTGGACGGGGTGCTGCCGCAGATCGCCGGACGTATCACGGCTCAGGCGGTTCGGGTGCCGGTCGCCTCGGTCTCTTGTGTCGATTTCCATGTGATGACGGAACGGCCCGCCCCGGTTGCCGAGGTAAACGCAGCATTCCGGACGGTGGGTGGAACCCGGGGGGCGGTGATCGGGACGACGGACCGGCCGCTTGTGTCAACCGACCTGCGCGCCCGGCCCGAAAGCGTGGTCATGGCCTGCCCCGAGACGAAGGTTACCGCGCAAGGCATGCTGCGGGTCTTTGGCTGGTATGACAACGAATGGGGGTTTTCCAACCGAATGCTGGATGTGGCCTGCCGGATGGGGTGACGGACGGACCTTAATCCGTCCCGTCATCCGGGATGTTCAGGATCGTGCCGCAAGCCTTGCAGTGCACCGCGTCATGATCATGGCGCCGCAATCCGCAGGTCGGACAGGCGAATTGCGCCTTGGACGGGCGCAGGATCACCTGCACCAGCCGCAGGAACAGGCTGATCCCGACGATCATGATCGCGACCGAGAGGAGCTTGCCCGAATTGCCCTCCAGCGTCACGTCGCCAAAGCCGGTGGTCGAAAGCGTGGCAACGGTGAAGTAAAGCGCGTCAACGTAATTGTTGATGCCCGAATTTGGCCCGGCCTGGGTCTGGTAGACCAGGGCGGTCGTCGCAAAGATGAAGATCAAGAGGTTCATCGCAGCGCGGATCGTCATCTCGTTCCGGCGAAAGCCCGGGATATCAGCGCGCAATTGCTCCAGCGTCCGTGGTGAATGAATGACGCGGTACAGCCGCAGAACCCGCAGGAAAGCCAGGCCTTCACCCCAGATCGGCACGACGAGCGACAGGATGACAAGGATGTCCGCAATGCCCCAGAAACCTGCCAGGTCGCGCATCGGTTTGCGGGCAATCCAGAGCCGCGCAAGGAAATCCGCCAGAAACACCAGGCCGATGGCAAGGTCGATGGTCGTGGTATGCCCGCCTCGCGGAAGGAAGGACGACGCGACAAGCCAGGTCACGGTCATGAGGTCGATGGCCAGAAGCACATAGCGGAACCGGTCAGATGCCGGGGCCGGGCCTTCGTAAAGGTCACGTAGTCGGGTTCGAAAGGGGACTGCCGCCATGATCGGCGAAGTGTCGGGTCTTGCGGGTGGCGACGTCAAGAGGTTCGCACCTTCGACTGATACCCGCCGTGGTCACTGTCGAGGGGAACAACCCTAACGGTTGAACACCCGCGACGGGTGCAGTTCTCCGCCCCGGTAGTGGCCGACGGCGATGGCTTGGCCGTTCAGACTTGCCCAACCTTCGCTGCCCCAATCGGCATGGGCGATCACCTGGCCGGGGTTGCCGTTCCTTAGCCGTGCGGCCCCTTCGGGCGTGGCGGGAAACTCGGGCAGGTCGCCAAGCCCAAGCTCCAGCGGCAACAGCCGACCATCCAGCGCGTCGGTCTTCGCCTCGGCGTCGATCTGGTCAAGGGTCACGCCCTGTTCGGCCTGGAACGGGCCGGACCAGGTTCGGCGCAGCCATTCGACATGGCCGAGGCAGCCAAGTGCCAGGCCAAGGTCGCGCGCGATGGACCGGACATAACCGCCCTTGCCGCAAACCATTTGCAGATCGACATGGTCGGGGTCAGGGCGGGACAGAAGGGTCAGGCTGTCCACCCAAAGCGGGCGGGCGGCAAGGTCCATCACCTCACCCTCGCGCGCAAGGTCATAGGCGCGGTCGCCGTCCACCTTGACCGCAGAATACTGCGGCGGCACTTGGCTGATGTCACCCCGGAACGCGGCAAGTGCTGCCTCGATCTGCGCGTCCGTGGGACGCAGGCCAGAGGTGGTGGTCACCGCTCCTGACGCATCATCGGTATCGGTCTGCGCGCCAAGGGTGACGCGGAAGCGGTAGCATTTCAGCGCGTCGGTGATGTAGGGGATGGTCTTCGTCGCTTCGCCAAGGGCAACGGCAAGGACGCCGGTCGCATCGGGATCAAGCGTGCCGGCATGCCCCGCCTTCTGCGCCGACAGCGCCCATTTCACCTTGTTCACGATCGCCGTCGAGGTCACGCCCGCAGGCTTGTCCACAATCAGCCAGCCGGTGACGGCGCGGCCCTTCTTGGTGCGCGCCATGCCTTAGCCTTTCGGGACAACGGTGCCGACGATCGGCCCCATGGGAAAGCCCGCGTCGTGGCGGCCAAGCTCGGGGGCATACAGACGCGAGATGTTGCCGTCGAAATACAGCGCATCCGACAGGCCCAGCTCATCGCGGAAAAGGCGCGCAAAGGCGTGAAAATTCACTTCGTCGTCCGAGATCGCAAAGACCGCCCGGGTGCCATCTGCACTGACGCCGACGCCGTTGCGGACATAGGTACTGTCACTTTCGGGCAGAAGCTTGGGGTGCAGATCGCCGTTCAGCACCAGCATCGGGCCGGACTGGGTGGCAAAGCGGCAGGCGGGACGGTCGGCCTTGAAGCTGCGGCTTTCGATGACGCGAAAGCTGTCGCCCCAGCAGAACACGCCGTTCGGCAAGAGGCCAAAGTTCCCGGGTCCGTCGCGGGTGACAAGCGGGGCCTTCTCGACACCCTCTTCGATGTAAAGGCCAACCGGGGCAAGGTCGCGGTGATACATTCCCGCGTTCATTGCAAAACCAAGGGTCTGGCCCTGGCCTTCAAGGGCTGCATTTACCTTCGTGAAGCTGCCATAAGCCCCGTCATCGCCGGAATGGAACAGGCGCAGGTCGTCGGACAGGGTGACTTCGCACAGCGTGTAGTCGGCCCCGTCAAACGAGGTATCGCGGCAGGTGGCAGCAGTCGCCGCCAGCGGCGCCAGCGCCAGAAAAAGGGCGAGCCGCAGCGTCATTCCGCATCATCCGGCTTTTCAAGATCGCGCTGGACCACGGGATCGGAAAACAGGCGGCGGGTTTCATCCAGCCGGTCAAAGGTCTCGTCCGGCCGAAAGCGCAGGTCTGGCGCGTATTTCAGCGTCAGCCCGTTCACGACCCGATGTCGAAGCTCGGCCTTGTTGCGCGCCAGGGCGGCAATGGCATCCTGCACGGGAACCGACCCCATGAGCGGCGTCACATAGGCGGTGGCGACCTTGAGGTCGTTCGACATCGACACCTCGCCCACGGTGATGGACATCGCATTCAACTCGGGGTCGTGGATTTCGCCCCGGTTGAGGACATCCGAAAGGGTGCGGCGGATCAGTTCGCCCACACGAAGCTGGCGTTGCGAGGGGCCTTGGCCGGAAGGGGAGCGGGATTTTGACATGGCGCCCGTTTAGGCGGTTTCGCCGCGCCCTGCAACGGCAGGCTTCTCACGCTTGCGGGAAGGCGCTAGGACGGGCGAAAGACCAAGGGGGTGCAGCATGGGTGATCTTCCGGGGCTGGTGGTAACCGGCGCATCTGGGCGGATGGGGCAGACGCTGATCCGGCTGGCAACAGACAGCGACCGGATACGGCTGGTGGGGTGCGTGGAACGCGCAGGACATGCCTGGATCGGCCAGGACGCAGGGGTGGCGATGGGTGGCGCACCCCTGGGCGTGACCGTGACCGACGACCCGCTGGAGGCCTTTGCCACGGCGCAGGCGGTGGTGGACTTCACCGCCCCCGATGCCACCGTGGAATTTGCGGCACTGGCCGCGCAGGCGCGGGCGGTCCATGTGATCGGCACGACGGGACTGGAGGCCGCACATCTGGCGAAGATCGAGGCGGCCAGCCACCATGCGGTGATCGTGCGGGCCGGCAACATGTCCTTGGGCGTGAACCTTCTGGTGCGGCTGACGCAGAAAGTTGCGGCGGCACTGGATGCGGACTGGGATGTCGAGATTGTCGAGGCGCATCACCGGATGAAGGTGGACGCGCCGTCTGGCACCGCGCTGATGCTGGGCGCTGCAGCGGCGGCGGGGCGCGGCGTGTCGCTGGATGGCGCCACGGTGTCAGGTCGCGACGGGATCACCGGGGCACGGGAACGCGGGACGATCGGGTACTCGGCGATCCGGGGCGGCGATGTCGTGGGCGAACATGACGTGATCTTTGCCGGAATGGGCGAGCGGATCGTGCTGCGCCATCTGGCTACCGACCGGGCGATCTTTGCGCGCGGTGCTTTGCGCGCGGCGATCTGGGGCCAGGGCAGGAAGCCCGGTCAGTACGACATGATGGATGTGCTGGGGATTTGACGACTCATCCAGTTTGGCGGCACCCTGCGTAGAAGGGCAATGCTGAACCTTGGGGGTTGTCATGCTGCGCGCAGTTTCTGTTATCCTGATGTTGGCCTCGCCCGTGGCAGCTTGGGCAAACGACTATGAGCCTGTGAAGGACAAGGGCGACTTCCTGTCCCTTGTGCAGGACCGGGAACTGCGGATCGGGATTTACAACCTGTCGCTGAACCTGTTTCCCGATGGGCGGATCGAGGGCAGCGCCCTTGGCTGGGACATCACCGGAAGCTGGCAGTGGCAGGACGGCTTTTTCTGCCGCGAAATGGACTGGAGCGGCATGGCCATCGACTTCAACTGCCAATTGGTCGAGGCCGCCGGCAATGAGCGCGTACGCTTTACCGTCGACAAGGGTCAGGGCGATTCGGCCACCTTCCGGTTGCGCTGATCGCTGTTGATCGCTTTGTCGCGGGTGTTCCCCGTCCGAGCTGTCAGAAATCGACGGCTATTCCCCGTCTTTCCCAGTCGCCATAGCGCACGGGTTCAGGTCCGTCACGACCGCCAAGCTCAACTGCAAGCGGTGGCCGAGATTGCGCGGCCTTGCGGCGTGCTTCGGCCTCGGCCAGGGCGCGGCGCGCGGCATCGGGAATATCGCGTGGGTCCGTTTCGGGTTCCATTCCGGCTTCCTTGTATGGGCCTGCCCAGTGATATACGGCGCTGCAGGCGGGCAGCAAGGGGATGGACATGGCAGAGGGCGTGACGGCGCGGGCGACGGCGGTGGCAATCCTGGATGGCGTGCTTGGCGAAGGGCGGATGCTGTCGGATTTCGCCGGGCCTGACCTTGCCCCGGCGGATCGGGCACGGGCGCTTCGGCTGGCGGGATCTGTGCTGCGCCATCTGGAACCGGTGGACCGGGTGCTGGCCGGGCACCTGCGCAAGACGCCGCCGCTGACAGTGCGCAACACTTTGCGGCTGGCGGTGGTGGAACTGGCGGACGGTGCGCCTGCGCATGGCGCGGTGAATGCCGCGGTCGAAATCGTGCGGCGCGGCAAGCGGACCGGGCAGTTGGCGGGGCTGGTCAATGCCGTTCTGCGCGCCTTGCCCGAAGGGGCGCAGGCACTGCCGCCGCAAAAGCTGCCACGATGGATTCGGCAGCCGCTTGTTCATGCGTACGGCCGCGATGTGGTGACCGCGATCGAGGCGGTGCAGATGCTGGAGCCGCCGCTGGACCTGACGCTGCGGGCAGGCTTGCCCGCACCGGAGGGAGAGCTGTTGCCAACCGGCAGCCTGCGGCTGATGTCACCCGGGCAGGTTTCGGCCCTCCCCGGCTATGCGACCGGCGGCTGGTGGGTGCAGGACGCTGCGGCCGCCCTGCCTGCGCGACTGCTCGACGCGCATCCCGGCGAGCGGGTGCTGGACCTTTGCGCGGCACCAGGCGGCAAGACGCTGCAGTTGGCGGCAACCGGGGCGGATGTCACGGCGCTGGACATCTCGGCCCCCCGGATGGCGCGGGTGACCGGAAATCTGGCGCGAACCGGCCTTCAGGCGCAGACCGTTGTCGCCGATGCGCTGGTGTGGGCACCCGAAGCGCCGTTTGATGCGATCCTGCTGGACGCGCCCTGCTCGGCAACGGGCACGATCCGGCGGCATCCGGACCTGCCCTTCGTCAAGGACGGGTCCGAGGTGGCGGGGCTGGTCGCCTTGCAATCGGCGTTGATCGACCGGGCCCTGGGCTGGCTGCGCCCCGGTGGGCGGCTGGTCTTTGCCACCTGCTCGCTTCTGCCCGAAGAGGGCGAAGGTCAACTGGCGGCGGCGCTGACGCGGCACCCGGGTCTGGTGACAGAGCGGGTGGACCTGCCGGGGCTGGAGCCGGGCTGGTGGACCGAAGACGGCGGCCTGCGACTGCGGCCGGACTACTGGGCGGACCGGGGCGGGATGGACGGGTTCTTCATGGCGCGTCTGCGGCTTGGGTGAGTCTGCCTTGCCGCCCGCCCGGGGGTTTCACACCCCCGGACCCCCGTGGGATATCTGGGCCAGAATGAAACCGGTACATGGTCACGGCTTCGGCGGGAACATCCGGTAGTAAAGCCAGTCCGGCAGGAAGTTGCCGCCCCGGAACAGCCAGCTGAATACGGTCGGAAAGCTGACCTTGAACCTGCCGCTTGCCATGTGTCTGAACATGATGTCGGCGGCGGCGTCCGGCTCCATGATGAAGGGCATGGTGAAATCGTTCTTCGCGGTCAGGCGGGTGCGGATGAAGCCCGGGTTGGCCAGTTGCACGGCAATGCCTGATTTGCGCAGGTCGGCATACAGGCTTTCGGCCAGCACCATTGTCCCGGCCTTGGACGCGGCATAGCCAATGGCACCGGGCAGACCCCGGAAGCCGGAAAGCGAGCCGGTAATGACGATATGCCCGCTTCCTCGTGCCACCATGCCCGGGAGTACGGCACCAACCGCGCGGATGCACCCGGTGAAGTTGATGTCGGCCATCGCCTCGGCAGCCTTTGCGTCCCAATCCTGCGCCCGCATCGGCCAGTAGACCCCGGCCAGAAACACCATGCCGTCCAGCGCGCCCAGTTGGGCGGCGGCGGCAGTCACGCTGGCACTGTCGCCCACGTCAAGCGGCAGCGCCGTGGCCTTGCCGGGCAGGCTTGCCACGGCGGCGGCAAGCGTTTCGGGGTTGCGCGCCGACAGGATGAGTTCCGCCCCGGCTGCGCTGAGCTTCTGCGCAAGCGCCAGACCCAGACCCTCGGACGCCCCGACCAGCCAGTAGCGCTTGGCCCTGAAATCCCTCATTCGGCGGGCACCAGATCGGGCGCGCGGCCATGATCGGGCACGCGGCGCATGGTGGCCACAAGCTCGGCCACCTTGATGCCGAACTTGCGGAACTGCGAGCGGTTCATGATCGTGCCGTTTTCCATCAGGTACATCCAGTCGGTCACGTCCAGGACATGGCCCCCGGCCTCGGGCGTCAGGCGGATGCGGTAACGCAGGACGACGCCCGGCCCTTCGACGTGCCCCTCGCCCAGACCGACGACATCGGCGGCCGTCGCGGTGATGTTGCCGGCATTGCCCAGCGCCAGCGTCCAGGCCCGGTGCTGGACCGTGCCGCTGTCATAGCGAAAGACCTCGGACAGGGTGCCGACGTTGCCTTCCCATTTGCCGTCCATGTCCGCGACAAAGCGGGTCGTGACCCTGCCAGTGGGGCCGTAGATCATGCCTTCGCACTGGAGCGGGCCGGAAAGGTGCTGGCGCAGGTCGAATTGCGGGCCAAGGCCTGCATAGTCCGCCGGCGTTTGCGCCTGAAACGAGGCAAAGCGGCTTCGCAGCGCGACTGCGGCCAGAACGATGGCAGCGCCGATCAGGGCGGCAAGAATGGGGCTCACGGCGTGGCCTCCTTGATGGGCCCGGAAAGGGGCGTCAGGGCGAGAAGCAGGATAGCACTCAGTTTCAATACGCAAGGCAGTGCCGCGTAGATCAATGTCAGCGTCCAGAGCGCGTGGTCGCTGTTGTCCAGCCCGGGCCGGAAGCCCACGGCATCCAGCGCGGGCAGGATCGTCAGGGCCGCCAGCGCCAGCGACAGCTTCGAGACGAAGGACCAAAGCCCGAAGGCCGCAGCCTCGGGCGTGCCGGTCCGGGCCAGACGCTGGGCAAAGATGGCGGGCAGAAGGGTAAGGTCAGCCCCAAGCGTGGCCCCGGATGCGATGCAGACGATGGCAAAGGCGATGCCGTCACCGGTGCCAAGCGTCAGCGTCCACAGAAAGGCCAGGATTGCCAGCGTCATCGCCGACAGCAGGACCGGGCGGGGGCCGTAGCGGCGGGCAAGAAGACTCCACCCCGGGGTGGAAAGGGCCGCGGCAAGGAAGAACAGCAACAGAAGTGGTCCCTCCCAACCCGGCAGGCCAAGGCGGCTTTCGACGAAGAACAGAAAGAGGGTAGAGGTGACTGCCACCGGGGCCGCATTCAAAAGCGCGATGAACAGCAGCCGTCGGGCCAGCGGGTCGGCAAGGACGGGGCGGAACAGGGCGACCGGCCCGGGCGTGGGCGTCGCGGCATGGCCTTGCCACTGGGTGCGCATGGCCAGCATGGCCGCCAGGGCAAGGCCCGCAAAAATCCAGGCGAAAAGGGTGAAGGGTGCTGCGGTCAGGGGTGCCAGTGCCACGGGGGCAACAGCGGCAAGGCAGACCCCCAGCAGCGATCCGGCCTCGCGCCAGCCGGCCAGGCGCAGGTGGCCCGAGGGGCCAAGGGTTTCGGCTTTCTGCACGCCCTCGGCATAAAAGCAGATGGTCAGAAAGGAAAAGGCACTGAAAAGGCCAGTCAGGCAAAGTGCAAACCACAGGATCGGCGCAACTGGGGGAGTGACGGCGAAAAGCCCCGCCATCGACACCACCATCAGACCCACCGCAAGCGCCACGCCAAGGGCGCGCTGCGGGCGGGTGCGCTCGGCAAGCCAGCCAAGGGCGGGGTCCTGCACCACGTCGATCAACCGCAGCGCGGCCAGGGTCACCCCAAGCGAGGCCAGGGTGACCCCGTAGGTATCGACATAGAACTTCGGCGCGTGAATGTAGATCGGCAGCCCCGCCGTGGCGATCAGGGCCGCGAACAGCGACCAGGCAGGCAGGCGGTCGCTCATCGCCCGATCGCTCATCGCCCGATCGCTCATCGCCCTGTCACCGCGAAACGTCTTCGGATGGCGGTGTTGGCCGGTTGTGAAAGCGCACCTTCTTGGCCCAAAGCTTCAGCGCCTGCCAGTGAATCAGGGCCAGCACCCGGCGCGACCCGAACGGACGGCGCAGCGCCGAAGCCACGATGCCCGCGTTGGTCAGGGGCAGACGCGGGCCGATCAGGTTGGTAAAAAGCCCGCCGTTTCCGGTGGTGTAGTCGATCCAGATCGCCACCCGGTCAGGCCGGATGTCGAAACGGAAGTCATAGCGCCCCTCGACCGGCTGAAACGGCGAGACATGCAGGATCTTGGACGCGGTCAAGGTATCCTCGCGCGTGATCGGGGCGCGGTCCTTGCGATGGCAGAGATAGGAATGCCGGTCGCCATAGGTGTTCGTGACCTCGGCGATCACGGCGCGCAGATGGCCAAGGTGATCATAGGCCAGCCAGAAGCTGACCGGGTTGAACACATGGCCAAAGAGCCGGGGTTGTGCCAGCAAAAGCACCCGGTCGGCGGCGATGTCCTCTGTGGCCAGAACCTTGCGCGCCCAGGCGACGCCATTGCCCTGCCCCGGCGCGCCGCCGTGGTCGGCGTCCTGCACCGACATGAGGGCACCCCGGTTCACCCCGAAAAGGCGCGGTCCCTTGGGTCGGTCGGGGTCCAGCAGCACATAGTCCACCGAATAGCGGAAGGCGTTCTTCACCGGACCCTTGCGGCCATGGAAAGTTTCCGCCCTGACCCGCTGGACCTGCATCAAGCCGCGATCCGGAACCGCTGACGGTCGGCCATCGCCTGCACCACATCAACCGCCGAAGCGAAACCGTCCTCATGGAAACCGTTACGCATCCAGGCACCGCAGAACCAGGTGTTCTGGCGGCCGTTGGTGGCGCGGATGGCGTCCTGCGCGACCAGCGCCCCCACGTCAAAGACCGGGTGGTGGAAGGTGTTCACGTCATGGATCAGCGCATCCCGGATCGGGCGCGAGGTGTTCAGCGTGACGAACAGCGGGTCATCCTGCGGGATCGGCTGCAGCGAGTTCATCCAGTAGGTCAGGTCGATCTTCGATCCGGCACCGGTCTTCGGCTCGACATAGGACCAGGACGACCAGACCTTGCGCGATCGCGGCATCAGGCTGGTGTCGGAATGCAGCACAGCCTCGTTCGGCTGATAGCGGATGGCGGACAGATTTGCAGCCTCATCCGCGGTGGCGTCGGTCAGCATCCGCAGGCTCTGGTCGGAATGGGTCGCAAGGACCACGTCGTCGAACAGCTCCCACTCATCCCCGGTGGCGCGGACCAGAACCTCGCCCGCCGCACGCCGGACGGCGGCAATGGGCGTCGCAAGGCGGATATCGACGCCCTGCGTGACAAGGGCCGATTGCAGACGGCGGACGTATTCGACGGACCCACCCTTGACAGTGTACCACTGGTGCTGGCCCTCAAAGTCCAAAAGCGCGTGATTGCGAAAGAACCGCACCAGCGCCTGGGCGGGAAACTCCAGGATGCCAGACGTCGGGGTGGACCAGATCGCCCCGGAAAATGGCGTGATGTAGTGATCGCGGAACCATGGTCCGGTGCGCAACTTGGCCAGCAGATCGCGGATCGTCATGTCAGGGTCATTTGCCGCCGCTTCGGCGTTGCGGTTGAAGTGCAAGATATCGCCCAGCATCCGCAGAAAGCGCGGGTCAAGCGCGTTGCGCCGCTGGGCAAAGATGGCGTCGACCGAGGCCAGGCCATACTCCAGCCGCCCACCCTTGATCGAGGCGCCAAAGCTCATGCTGCTTTCCACTGTCGGAACGGCAAGCTTGGCGAACAGCTTTACCAGATTCGGATAGTTGACGTTGTTGTAGACGATGAAGCCGGTATCGACCGGCTGATCCTTGCGCTTGCCGGCCAACACCGTGCGCGCATGACCGCCAAGCCGCGGCTCGGCTTCGTAAAGCACCACGGAATGACTGTCGGCCAGAAGGTGGGCCGCAGCCATGCCGGAGATCCCCCCTCCGATAACGGCAACGCGGCGGCGGGCGGAACCCAGTGTCTCGAACGGCATTCAGGCAATTTCCTTCGTGGGGTTTATTGCCTTACGCGGCGAGAACCCGGTCAGATCACAGTGGCAAGGCGAAATGCAGCTGTCAAATGAAGTTGACACGCCCGTCTTGACAGCCTTCGACAGTGATCCAGATCGTGCCAAAGACAGACCGTTACAACAAGTGATCCGCCTGGCCGCGTGCCGCGTAGCAGTTGCATGATGTTAGAGGCCACAAGACCCGGTATGACGGAGCAATCCGGCTTGCTGCGCCCGAAAGGTGCGGCAAGCCGTGCAGATTTGCCCCGCAAGAAGGATCGACTGGTGGCCAAGGCGGTTGATGGAACGGATTGGGCGGCCCTGCTGCTGCAGGTGCGCGACCATCAGGACAGGGCGGCCTTTGCGGCGCTCTTTCGCCATTTTGCCCCCCGGGTGAAGGCGTTCCTGATGAAGTCGGGCGCACCGGCGAGTGTGGCCGAGGAATGCGCGCAGGATGTCATGGCGACGCTGTGGCAGAAGGCGCATCTTTTCGACCCCGCGCGGGCATCGGTATCGACCTGGGTCTATACCATCGCGCGGAACAAGCGGATCGACGCGCTGCGCAAGGATCGGCGCGCCGAGCCGGAAGACATCGACTGGGGACCAGAGCCTGAACCCGATCAGGCCGAGGCGATGGAAGCCCAGCAAGACACCGACCGGCTGGGCCGCGCCTTGGCGAGCCTGCCACAGAAACAACGTGCGCTGATCGAACGCGCCTATTTCGGCGACCTCTCGCACAGCGAGATTGCTGCCGAAACGGGCCTGCCCCTCGGCACGATCAAGTCGCGGATCCGGTTGGCGCTGGACAAGCTGCGCCACCACATGACGTGAAGGACGAATGAAAATGACGATACGCCACCATCTATCGGACCAGTTGCTCATGGGCTATGCGGCCGGACAGTTGCCGGAAGCTTTCAATCTGGTCGTGGCAACCCATGTGTCGCTGTGCGATGACTGTCGGGCGCAGCTTGCCTCATATGACGCCGTCGGTGGCGCCCTTCTGGAGGTGGCCGACGAAATCGCGCTGGGCGAGGATGCCCTGATCGACGCCCTTGCCCGGATCGAAGGTCTGCCGCAGGCGACCCGTGCCGAACCGCTGAAGCCTGCAGGCATACTGCCGGCACCCTTGGCGGACTATGTTGGCGGGGATCTTTCAGCGGTACGCTGGCAGCGGATCGGTGGGGGCGTAAAGCAGGCGATCCTTCCGACCAGTCGGGATGCCACTGTCCGGCTCTTGTACATCCCGGCAGGGACGGCAGTGCCCGATCACGGCCACAAGGGCATGGAGTTGACGCTGGTTCTGCAAGGCGCCTTTGCCGATGACAACGCCCGCTTCGGTCGTGGTGACCTTGAGATTGCCGACGAAGAGATGGAACACACGCCCGTGGCGCTTGCGGGCGAGGATTGCATCTGCCTGGCCGCGACGGACGCACCCTTGCGCTTCCGTGGGATGCTTCCCCGGCTGGCGCAACCCCTGTTCCGGATCTGACGGGCAGTAGGGCCTACGGCCGGCCTACAGCTTTGGAAGTCCTTGAAATCTAACCGCGAGGACGGGCCAGTCGCCGGTCAGGGTGGCTGGCCGTTTTGTCAGGACAAGATCAGCCCGGTCCATCTGGTGCCCGTTCACCTGGACCGGGCTCAACGCATAGATTGCAAGGTGGCCACCCGCTGGCAGCATTTCGTTTTGCGCAACAAGAACCTCGGGCCTTGGCAGATGCGTTGCGGTCATCACGTTGAAGTCGTCAGACTGCTGGCCGTTGGTTTCAGTCGCTGTCAGGGCTGCGTCACCGGGAAACGCGACCGGCACCAGCGGGTCACAGCGAAAGTCGTGACCGGGCCCGACAAGCCGAAAGCCTGGACCGGAAAGAACGGTCAGGTTTCGGTCTATCCCGGGAAACAGCGAGAACGGCCCATCCTCGACCACCGAGGCGCGCGACAGGCGAACCAGCAACTGTCCATGCCTTTCGATCCGCCAAAGCTCGGTCGTGACACCGCGGCCGTTCTTCCAGGGCTGACGGGTATAGTCGGCAGGGGTAAGGTGGATCATTCGGCCGCCTGTGGCCCGATCACGCGGGCGGACTCATCCGGGGCGATTTCCTCGAAGTCGAAGTTGTCCAGCCGCCTCGCGCGCTTGCCGGCCTTTTCGGACGAGACCTTGATATCCTCGATGTCCTTGGCCGCCTGCCCGAAATGGCGGTCCAGACTCTCCACCCGCACCCCCAGCCGTTCCACATCGCCGTAAAGCAGCGCCAGTTCCTTGCGGATCGCCCCGGCCTGTTCGCGCATCCTTGCGTCCTTCAGGACCGCGCGCATGGTGTTCAGCGTGGCCATGCAGGTGGTGGGCGACACGATCCAGACCTTCACGCCAAAGCCCTCACGCACCAGTTCGGGGAAGTTCGCGTGAAGCTCGGCATAGACAGCTTCCGAGGGCAGGAACATCAGCGCACCATCCGCCGTCTCGCCCTCGACAATATATTTCTCGGCGATGGCGCGGATGTGCGCACGGACGGCGGTGCGCATCTGTTGCGCAGCCTCTTGCACCCCGCGCGGGGTATCGGCGCGGCGGATCGCCTCATACGCCTCCAACGGGAATTTAGCGTCGATCACGATGGGGCCGGGGGGATTTGGCAGGTGGATCAGGCAGTCAGCCCGCCGCCCGTTCGAAAGGGTGGCCTGCATCGTGTAGGCGTCCTTGGGCAGGGCCTTCTGCACGATGTCATGCAACTGAATCTCGCCAAAGGCGCCCCGGGTCTGCTTGTTCGACAGGATGTCCTGCAAACTCAACACATTACCTGACAGCTTTTCGATATTCGCCTGCGCCTTGTCGATGGTTTCCAGCCGGGTCTGCAACTCGCCCAGACTACGCGCCGTGCGCGTGGAGGTGCCGTGCAAGGCCTCGGTCATCTGGCGCTGCACTTCGGTCAGGCGGCTCTCCATCACCTGCAGCATGGCGGTCTGGCTGATCGCCTGCGCTTCAGACACATGGTGCAGGCCCCCGGCCAGCCGTTCCTGCCCGTCGCCAAGCTGCTGGATGCGGCTGGAAAGCCAGCCGATTTCCCGCATCAGCGGTTCTGCTGCCGTCGCCGACCGGCTGACGCTGCGCAGGATAAGCAGGAGAAGCGCCAGAAGCACCAGTGCCACCGCCCCAAGGATCAGCACCTCGGGGTCGTTCCAGGCATAGGTCTGGCCAAACAGCGTGATCATCGGCGGCCGAACAGACGTTCGATGTCGTGGAGGCTCAGTTCCACATAGGTCGGCCGCCCATGGTTGCACTGGCCGGACAGGGGCGTCGCCTCCATCTCGCGCAACAGCGCGTTCATCTCTTCGGGGCGCATCTGTCGACCGGAACGGACCGAGCCGTGGCAGGCCATTCGCGACAGGATGGCGTCGATTCTGGACTGCAAAAGCAGGCTGTCGCCGGCATCGGCAAGTTCGTCGAGAATGTCGCGGATCATGCTTTCGCCGTCCACCTGGCCAAGCACCGAAGGCGTCTCACGAATTGCCACCGCGCTGCCGCCGAAGGGTTCGATGGTCAGGCCGATCTTTGCAAGCGCGGGTGCCGCGTCAAGAAGGCGGGCAGCCTCGGCGGGGGACAGTTCGATGATCTCGGGGATCAGCAGGGCCTGCGCGCGGATGCCCGTCTCGGCCATCTGGCGTTTCAAGCGTTCGTAGACCAGGCGTTCGTGGGCGGCGTGCTGGTCGACAATGACAATGCCGGTCGCGGTCTGGGCGACAATATAGTTTTCATGCAGTTGCGCACGCGCGGCACCAAGGGGATGTTCGGCGTTCGACGGCGCCTCCTCCTCGCGCGGGGGCAGGAAAGCAGCGACTTGCGGAGCCTCGGCGAAACCTGGAGCCTGAAAGGCGAAGGCGCGTGCAAGGCTGGGCTGGCTTGGCCGGTCCATCTGGTAGACGGGGCGAAACGCCTGCAGCGTGGCCGCGCCGACAGTCGAGGACGCGCGGTGTCCTGCCCCGGTCAGCGCCGATTTCAGCGCGGTGATTATCAGACTGCGCGCGGCATCGGGTTCGCGGAACCGCACCTCGGCCTTGGCGGGGTGGACGTTGACATCCACCCGCTGCGGGTCGGCGATCAGGTTCAGCACGGCTGCCGGGTGCCGGTCACGGGACAGGACGTCGAAATAGGCGGCACGCAGGGCGCCGAACAGCATACGGTCCAGCACCGGGCGGCCGTTGACGAACAGATATTGCTGCGCGCCTGACCCTCGCGAATAGGTGGGAAGTGCCGCATACCCCTGCAGGCGCAACCCATCCCGCTCGGCGTCGATCCGCAACGCGTTTTCGGTGAAATCGCGGCCAAGGATGCCCGACAGCCGCCCTTCAAGCGCGTCGAAAAACCCGCCTTGCTGCGGGTCAGCGCGGAAAAGCACCCGGGCCTCGCCTGCCGTCACGTCGCGCAAGGTGAAACCGACCTGCGGCTCGGCCATCGCAAGCCGGCGGACGACTTCGGTCACTGCCTGAAGCTCGGCCCGGTCCGAGCGCAGGAATTTCAGCCGCGCCGGTGTGGCAAAGAACCCGACCCGTCGATCTTGGAGGTCGCATGGCGCGACAGGGCAAGGGGCAGATCGTCCGGCGTCATCCCGCAGCCGTCATCGGTCACCCGGATCAGCGTCTTGCCGCCATCGGCAATGTCGATCTGGACGCGGCCCGCGCCTGCATCCAACGCGTTTTCCACCAGCTCTTTCACCGCCGAGGCAGGACGTTCCACCACCTCACCCGCCGCGATGCGGTTGATCGCGGTTTCGTCCAGTTGCCGAATGACCGGGCGGCCCTGTGCGCCCGTTATCTTGGGGGTATGTATGGTCATGCCTCTATCTGTAGCAGGGGCCCGTGAGTCGGGGAAGAACGAAACGGGATTGGCACCGCACGGGGCTTGCGCTTTTGCCTGTGTCGGTCATACCGGGAAAAAACGGGGGGCACGCGCCCTTCAGCGCAAAGGGGGACAGACATGCAGGACATGCTGGCGCTGGCAAGCGCCAACCTTCTGACACCGATGATCCTGTGCTTTGCGTTGGGTCTGTTCGCGGCCCTTGCCCGCAGCGAATTGTCGATCCCCGAGGCGGTGGCAAAGGGGATGTCGATCTATCTTCTGTTCGCCATCGGCTTCAAGGGTGGGGTCGCGGTCGCGGATCATGGGCTGGACGGACGGCTGATTGCGGCGCTGGGCGCGGGGGTTGTGCTGTCCTTCGTCATCCCGTTCGTGGCCTTCGGACTTTTGAAAACGATGACCCGCCTGTCGGCCACTGACGCGGCGGCGGTCGCGGCGCATTACGGGTCGATCAGCATCGTGACCTTCGTAACCGGATCGTCGGTGATCCAGGGAGCGGGGCTGGTGGCCGAAGGCTATATGGTTGCGGTGGCCGCCGCGATGGAGGCGCCTGCCATCATCTCGGCACTTTATCTTGCCACCCGGTCGGGCGGGCGGGCCGAAAAGATGGATGCCGACCTGTGGCGCGAGATTTTGCTGAACGGGTCAATCGTGCTTCTGGTTGGGTCATTCCTGATCGGGATGGTGACCGGCCAACCCGGCATGGCGCGGATCGAGGCGTTCATCGTGGCCCCGTTCCAGGGCGTGCTGTGCCTGTTCCTTCTGGATATGGGGCTTGTCGCGGGCCGGGGCATGCGCAACGCCAAAGGGGTGCTGACGCCCGGCGTTCTGCTGTTCGGTATCCTGATGCCGGTGGTCGGTGCCGCGATGGGGCTTGCGGCAGGGCTGGGCCTTGGTCTGTCAACCGGGGGCGTGGCGCTGATGATGGTGCTGGCGGGATCGGCCAGTTATATCGCGGTGCCGGCGGCGATGCGGGTGGCTCTGCCGGATGCAAATCCGTCGATCTACCTGACGCTTTCGCTGGGGGTGACCTTTCCGTTCAACCTGGTCATCGGAATTCCGGCCTGGGTGGCCGTGGCACAGGCTGTGGGGGGCTGAGATGCAGACACACAAGGCAAAGCGGGTCGAGATCATCATCGAGGCCCCGATGGAAGGCCGCCTGACAGCCGCGCTGGAAAAGGCCGGGGTCACCGGTTTCAGGGTTCTGCCGGTCTTGGGCGGATCGGGCCGGTCCGGCCGCTGGACGCGCGAGGGGCAGGTTGGCCGCAGCGGCATGGTGTCGGTCGTGTGCCTGATCCGGCCGGAACGGCTGGACGAACTTCTTGCAGCGGCCTTCACGGTCGTTGATCGCCATATTGGCGTGATCGGCGTCACCGATGCCGAGGTCTTGCGGGCCGAACGATTCTGAACCCTGCAGCGCGGGCCGGGACGGCCAGTCAGCCCGCCCGTGCGAAACTGTCTGCAGTCGCCAGTGACCACGCCCGCGCAAATCCGGGCGAGGAACCGGGATCGGCAGTCAGTTGACCGGGGCCAAGCCGTTCATACTGTTCGGCCAGCGAGATCACCTTGTCCGACGACGCGCGCCGCAGAAAGTGGTGGGGCATCAGTTCCGACGGGTGCGACAGGCCTGCCGCGGCGACCAGTTCGGCCAGCGCATGCAGGGTGTTGCGCTGAAAGCTGGCCACACGTTCGGCCTTGTCCGGCACCACGATCGCGCGCTGGCGCAGGGGGTCCTGCGTGGCAACCCCGGTCGGACATTCGCCGGTGTGGCAGGACTGCGCCTGGATGCAGCCGACGGCGAACATGAAGCCGCGTGCTGCGTTGCACCAGTCAGCCCCCAATGCCAGCACACGCGCCATGTCGAAGGCCGAGGTGATCTTGCCCGATGCCCCGATGCGGATCTGGTCGCGCACCCCGATGCCCACCAGCGCGTTGTGCACAAAGGACAGACCGTCACGCAGCGGCATGCCGACGTGATCCATGAACTCCAGCGGGGCAGCACCCGTGCCGCCCTCCTTCCCGTCGACGACAATGAAATCGGGGGTGATGCCGGTGGCCAGCATCGCCTTGCAGATTGCCATGAATTCCCATGGGTGGCCGATGCACAGCTTGAAGCCGGCGGGTTTACCGCCCGAAAGCTCACGCATCCGGGCCACAAACTCCAAAAGCTCGACCGGGGTGGAAAAGCAGGAATGGTTTGCCGGCGAGTTGCAGTCCTGCCCCATCGGCACGCCCCGGATGCGCGAGATTTCCTCGGTCACCTTTGCTGCGGGCAAGACGCCGCCATGGCCGGGCTTGGCGCCCTGGGACAGCTTCAGTTCGACCATCCGGATCTGAGGGTCCGATGCGGTATCCGCAAACCTTGCCGGATCGAAGGTTCCGTCGGTCGCCCGGGCGCCAAAGTAGCCCGACCCGATTTCCCACACCAGATCACCGCCATGTTCACGGTGATAGGGGGAAACCCCACCTTCGCCGGTGTCATGGAAGAAGCCGCCGATGCTGGCCCCCTTGTTCAACGCACGGATCGCGTTGGCCGAAAGCGCGCCGTAACTCATCGCGGAAATGTTCAGAAGGCTGGCGGAATAGGGCTGCGCCGTGGCTGCCCCGACCACGGTCCGCATGTCCTGGTGCTGCAAGGTGGGCTTCGGAGCTATGGAGTGGTGCAGCCATTCATATTGCTCTTGATAGACGTCGAACTGGGTGCCGAACGGGCGCTTGTCGAGATCGCGCTTGGCGCGCTGATAGACGATCGCGCGTTTGTCGCGGGGAAAGGGGGCGCCGTCCTTGTCACCTTCGAAGAAGTACTGCCGCATCTCGGGGCGGATGCTTTCCAGCAGGAACCGAAGATGCGCGGCGACCGGATAGTTGCGCAGGACCGCGTGGCGGGTCTGGTTCAGGTCATGGATGCCGACCAGGACCGATGTCAGGCAAAGTCCGGCCACAGGCAGAAGCCACCAGATCTGACCGGGAAAGACGGCCATCAGCATGGCGAGAACGACCACAAGGATCGCAGGCCAGGTGATCAGGGCATAGCGCAGGTTGAAAGCAGCAGCCAGCATGGGGAACCTCATGAATGTTGCCGCCAGTTAAGCACCAAAATCTGAACAGTTATGCAAAGATTCAGAAGGGAACCGGCGCGGTAAAGCTGACACGGTCGCCGGTGGCGGGGTGGTGCAGCGACAAAGTCTCGGCATGAAGCATCAGGCGCGGGTATTGCCGCGAGGTTTCGGGCGCGTAGATCTGGTCACCAACGATCGGATGGCCCAGCGCCAGCATGTGCACGCGAAGCTGGTGGCTGCGCCCGGTATGGGGCGTCAGGCGAACACGGGTTTCGGTGGCGCTGCGCAACATGACCTGCCAGTCGGTCTGCGCTGCGCGGCCATCGGGAGTGACCTTCTGGCGCGGCCGATACTCCCAGTCGCTTCCCAAAGGCAGATCGACGGTGCCGCTGTCTTTGGCCAGTTGGCCGTGAAGGCGGGCGATGTAGGTCTTTCGCGCGCGGCGCTGTTCGAACTCCTGTCCCAGAAAGCCCTGTGCCTGTTTCGTGCGCGCGAAGATGATCGCACCCGAGGTGTCGCAGTCCAGGCGATGGACCACCAGCGCATCCCATCGGGCGGCCTGCAGCCGCGTGATCAGGCTGTCCTGCCGGCCTTCCAGCTTGCCCGGGACGGTAAGCAGCCCTGCGGGTTTGTCGAGGACAAGGATCTGCGCATCCTCATGCAGGAACTGAAGGGGCGTGTCCGGGGGAAAGTAGTCGAAATCCGGAATGAGCGACGGGTCAGACAATCCGGTGGCCTTCTGCCAGCAGCCGGTCACGCAAGTGGCGGATGTGGGCGGGGCCGACCTCGCAGCAGCCACCGACGATGGTTGCCCCTTGCGCAACCCAGGCGAGGGCGAAGTCGGCGTATCTTTCGGGCGTCAGGTCGTGGCGATGGGTCAGTTCCTTTACCGTAGGCGCGTCCTTCAGGAAGTTGCCCGAGATATGGGTGAACCCATTGGCATAGGCCCCGAAAGGTCTGTCCATGGGTTTCAGGCAGGCCAATGCATCGGCCATTGCCTCGGGCACCGAACAATTGGCAAGAAGCGCGGCGATGGGGTGGTGGAGAAGGCGGGCGAGATCGGCCAAAGGCTCGCCCGAGCGGAGCCTGGTACCGTCGTGGTCATCCACGGAAATCGAAAGCCAGACCGGCTTGCCTGCCGCCTGCGCGCCGATGACGGCCCCTTCGGCGGCCTCGATCGAGGCGGCGGTCTCGATCAGGATCAGGTCGACATGCTGGCCAAGGATGCGGGCGATCTCGGCATACTTCGGGGCGGCCTCGGCCACGGGCTCAGTCAGGTCGGGGCGGTAGCTGGCCTGTAGCGGGCCCAGGGATCCGGCAATGCGTCCGGCCCCATGGGCGGCGCGGGCCTCATGCACTTCGGCCAGGGCGCGCAGGTGGAGCGCATGGAACATGTGGTCAAGGCCGTCGCGCGCCAGCCGGTCGTGGTGGATGGCATAGGTGTTGGTGGTGGCAACGGTCGCTCCGGCTGCGAAATAGTCGGCATGAATGTCGCGCACCATGCCGGGATGGTCGAGCATCACCCGAGTGGCCCAAAGCGGCGTAGGATCATCGCCAGAGCGGGCGACAAGTTCTTGCCCCATGCCGCCGTCAAGTAGGGTGATTTCGGTCATCAAAAAGCTCCTGTCCGGGCAGGGACATTCCGCTGCGTGACGAGGAAGATCAAGAGAGGTTGATTGACGGCAGTCCTTCGCGCGCGGCAGGGTCGGGATCTGACGGGAGGGGATGATGGATTACGATACGGTTCCGCCGCCCGAGTTCGGGCATGCGCTGCGGGCGATCACGGTCAATCTTCTGTGCCGCGACGTGGCCGGCGAGGTCGCGTTTCTGGTGGCGGTCTTCGGCATGCAGGCGCATCGCCTCAGCGCGGATTTCGCGATCGTGCTGCATGCGGGCCAACCTTTGCAGCTGCATTCCGATGCGACCTATGCCAACCATCCGCTGCCGGGCCTGTTGCCGGAAAGCGGGCCACGCGGGGCCGGGATCGAGGTCAGGTTGCACGAAGCGGACCCTGATCTTGCCGCGGCGCGGGCCGAAGCAGCGGGCGGTATCCTGTTGCAGTCCCCGACCGACAAGCCAGCGCATGGTCTGCGCGAGGCGGTGATCCTGTCGCCATCGGGCTATGCTTTTGTGCCAAGCCGGCGGATCTAGTCGGCGTTCCGGAACACCTCGGCCAGAAGCGGGACAAGCCAGGTCTCGTCATCCTGCGTGAAGGCGGCCGGGGTGTCGCTGTCAAGGTCGAGGACGCCGAGAAGCGCGCCTTTCCCGTTCCAGACCGGAAGAACAAGCTCGGATCGCGTGCTGGAGGAACAGGCGATATGGCCGGGGAAAGCCTCCACATCCGGCACGTTCTGGACCTGGCCAGTGCGGGCGGCAGCACCGCAGACACCGCGCGAGAACGGGATGACAAGGCAGCCGTGGCCACCCTGGTAGGGGCCGATCTTGAGGAGTTCGGCTGCGACGACACGGTAGAAGCCGGTCCAGTCACAAAAGGGGTGGGCATGGTGGATTTCGCAGACCACGGTGGCCATCAGGGCAACAGTATCCGTCTCACCATGGGTCAGCGCGCGGATCGCTTCGGTGATCGCGCTGCGGTCGATCCGGGGGATGATTTCAGTAACCAAGGGCGCAGCCGTCCTTGCGCGGGTCCGAGGCGCCGACCAGAACATCCCCATCGATCCGGATGGCCTGCGCACCGCCGATCGGGCTGTCGGGGATGTTGACCGGATGGCCCAGTGCGGAAAGTTCGTCGCGGACGGTGTCGCTGTAGCCGCGTTCGACCTCCATCCCGTCGGCCCCGGAAAAGCAGCGCGGGGCGTCGATGGCTGCCTGAAGGTCCATCCCGAAATCGGCGAGGTTCGAGACAAAGCGCGCATGGCCGCAAGGCTGATAGGCCCCGCCCATCACGCCAAAGGGCATGATCACCTGACCATTCCGGCGCAGGATGCCGGGGATGATCGTGTGCATCGGGCGCTTGGCCCCGCCCGCCTCGTTCGGATGGCCTTCCCGAAGGGTGAACCCTGCGCCCCGGTTCTGGAAATTGATCCCGAACCTTGTCGAGGCGAAACCAGAGCCGAAGCCGTGAAAGATCGAGTAGATCAGCGAGACGGCCATCCGGTCGCGGTCGACGACGGTAATGTAGATCGTGTCCTTGTGGACAGCCTCGGTCAGGGGGGCGGCTGCGGGCATCGCGCGGCTGGGGTCGATCAGCGCGGCAAGCTTCGCGGCGGTGTCGGGCGACAGCATGTGATCCAGCCGCGAGGTGTGGCCTGGGTCGGCGATGAAGCGGTTCCGGGCGTCATAGGCAAGCTTTGTCGCCTCGGCCTCGATATGGGCGCGCTGGCTGCCGAAAGGGTCCATCGCGGCAAGGTTGAAATGCTTGAGGATGTTCAAAAGCAGGATCGCCGTCGCGCCCTGGCCGTTCGGCGGATGCTCGACAAGCTCGATCCCGGCATAGGAACCGCTGACCGGGGTGGAGTAGTCGCAGCGCGTGGCGGCAAGGTCGTCCAGCGTGTGGCTGCCGCCCAATGCGCGAAGCGAGGCGACCATGTCTTCGGCCACCTCGCCTTCGTAGAAACCGGCGCGGCCCTTGGCGGCAATGCGACGCAGAACCTCGGCCTGGCCGGGGGCGCGGAAGATCTGGCCCGTGGCAGGGGGCTTGCCGTTGAACGAGTAGAAATCAAGTGCGGCACCCTTCAGGACTGCCATATCCTCGACCCAGTCAAAAGCAACCCGGGGTGCGACGGGGACGCCTTCGTCGGCATAGCGGATCGCGGGGGCCAGGGTGTCGGCCAGCGACATCAGGCCATAGTCGGCGTTGAGCTGGCAAAAGGCGTCGACGGCACCGGGCAAGGTGACAGACTCGATCCCGTGCAGCGGCACAGCGGCCAGTCCTTGTGCGCGCAGGGCGGCGGCATCAAGACCAGCCGGTGCCCGGCCCGAGCCATTGAGTGCCACGATCTCTTCGGACCCCGGAGGCTTTACCAGAACGAAGCAATCCCCGCCGATCCCGGTCATCTGCGGTTCGGCGATGCCAAGAACCAGCGCCCCGGCTATGGCGGCGTCCACGGCATTGCCGCCGCGCTTCAGCGTCTCGACCGCCACTTGCGCAGCTATCGGGTGCGACGTGGCGCAAAGGCCGTTGACGGCATAAACGGCCGACCGGCCGGGCAAGTGAAAATCGCGCATCTGGTCCCCCTGATCGTGGTCAGGCTAGGCCGGGGACGGGGGGAAGCCAAGGGGCGACGGGCACAAAGCCATCTGGGCAAGGACCAACATCGGGGCGATTGGTCCATTGGCGGCTGCAACGCCGGAGGGCTTTGACACCGTTGCTACTGCCGCCCTGCCAAAAGACGGAAGGGGCCGCTCGCCTGCCGCAAGGCTGCAGGCAAGGCTGGCATGGCCGTCCGACTGGCAGCCGGTTTGTGCGGTTGGGGTGCTGCGCCAACCCGCCTTGCCAATTGCGGGGCAGGGTCAACCGTCCAGCGGAATTGCAAAGGACAAGAGGTTGCGCCCCCCTTGCCGGGCATAGGTCAGATCCCGGGTCAGACTGCGGATCAGATGCCAGCCAAACCCACCTTCCGGCAGGTCGGACAGGACCGTTGGTCCGTCGCCGGAACGCAAGAAATCGGGCAGATGGCCATCCGGCAGCGTCCCCTCCGGCATGGGGTTTCCGGCGTCGGCCACCTGAAAGTTCAGGCCCGAGGCCGTGGCCCAAAGATCAACCTCGACCGGGCCGGTGCCGCCGGCGTAGGCATGCTCGACAATGTTGTTCAGCACCTCGGCCAGCACAAGTTCGACCGTGCCACGGTCACTGTCCACCAGCGTGCTGACCGCCGGTGCGGCAAGCAGGCCGGTCAGCGCCTGCCGCACCTCGGCAGGATCGGCTGGAAACCCAAGGCTGAATCTGGCCCCATTGGCCGCTGGATCAGGCATTGGCCGCATTGGCAACCGCAGCCTCGAGCGAGGCGTGAATCGTGAAGATCGAATCCATGCGGGTCAGGCGAAAGACCTTCTCGACCGTAGGGGTCAGGCCGGAAAGCTCAAGCACGCGGTCCGGACCAAGCAGTTTCTTGACAGCAACAATCGCACCCAGACCACTGGAGTCGAGGAACTGGACGCGCGCAAGGTCAAGGACGACCCGCTGATCACCGCTGCCGGTGACGTCGCGCATCCGTTCCTTGAACTGGATCGCGCTGGCGGCATCGATCCTGTCCTCCAGCACCAGGACGGAAATCACCTTGGGCCGGGTCTGGGTCTGCAATTCCATCGTATGGTCCCCTTCACTTGCATATCTCCGCAAGCTAGGGCCCAAGAGTTAGCAAGACGTTACCGTCAGTTGAGCTGGAAGGTCAGAGGATAGCGCCCATCCTCGAAATCGCCGAAAAGGTCGGACAGGTCCGGGTGATCCACCGGTTCGCCGGTTTCGTCCGGGACAAGGTTCTGCTCGGACACATAGGCCACATAGTAGCTTTGGTCGTTTTCCGCGAGGAGGTGGTAGAAGGGCTGGTCACGGGAAGGACGGCTGTCTTCGGGAATGTTGTCATACCATTCTTCGGTGTTGGAAAACATCGCGTCCACGTCGAAGACGACACCACGAAACGGATGCTTGCGATGTCGCAGCACCTGGCCAAGGTGGTATTTGGCGTGGGTCGTCTGCATCCGGGCGTTTCCCATGGCCCTCTTTACGCCTTTCCGGCTTTTCTTGTCCACCGGTCCGCGCCGGGTACGGGGGAAACAGTCTGTGAACCTTTGACCTACAGTCCCGGGCCTCGCGCATTTCTGATGCGGGGGCAGGGTCTTCCCCATTTCATCGGCACTGGCTTTGCGCTATGGTCGCGCCAAGAAAAAAAGGCACGAGGGGCAAATGAGCAGGTTTCTCCGTGCGTCGTTGCTGTTGATGTTCCTTGCCTCTTGCGGCGGAGGTGGCAGCTATTCGGCGCCCAGACAACTGGACGATGCGTGCGCGGTGATCCGTGAACGGCCGAAGTATCTGAAGGCGATGGAACGCACCGAACGGCGCTGGGACGTGCCGGTGCATGTTCAGATGGCGACGATCTATCAGGAATCGAAGTTCATCGGGAACGCCAGAACGCCATACACCTATGCCCTTGGCGTGATCCCGATGGGGCGGCAAAGCACGGCCTATGGCTATAGCCAGGCGCTGAATGCAACCTGGGAGGAGTACCAGGAGACCGAAGGGGGTCGCCGGGCCAAGCGCGACGACATCGGCGACGCGACAGACTTCATGGGCTGGTACATGGACGAATCCAGTCGTTCCCTCGGCATTTCGAAAACCGATGCCGAAGCGCAGTATCTGGCCTATCACGAAGGCAGGTCCGGCTACGCAAGCCAGTCCTACCTTGGCAAGCCCTGGCTTGTCGACGTTGCCGCCGCCGTCGGTGCCCGGTCCGAAATGTATCGCCAGCAACTGGAAAACTGCCGGTAGGTTCCGGCAAGGCGCCTCAACCCCGCTGCGCGGCGTCAGTTGCCGCGTGCGGCGGTTTCTGCCGTGATGTCGAAAAGGCGGGCGCCAAGGTCGCCGCCCTTTGTCATCTCGCCCAGCACCACGGTCGTTTGCGCGCCCAGATCATCGGTGATGATCCACTGACGAAGCTCTAGCGGGCCCTCGGTGAAGACCAGCTCGATTGACCCGTATTCGGGATGTTCGGGGTCCTGCGCGCGAACACGGGTGGACGTGCCGTCCGCCACATGGCCCACGACCATCTTGGCCCGGCCAAGATCGACGTTCGCGGCAAGGATCAGATTCAACGGGGTCCGCTTCAGTGGAAACTGCTCGGGCGGCTGATTGGATTTGGCGTCGAAGATCGCGACCTGCTGACCACCGGCGATGACAAGACTGCGGTCGGGCGGCGCATACTCGAACCGCGCCCGGCCGGGACGCTTGATGAAGATCCTGCCCAGGGAAACCGACCCGTCGGCATTGATCTGCGTGAAATCCGCCTCGACCGTGGTCAGACGGTTCAGATAGTCCGAGATGGCGTTCAGCGGAATCTTCTGTGCCGCGGCAGGCAGAGGCACAAGCAGGGCAAGCGGGGCCAGAATGGCAAAGCGACGGTTCATGGGCGCAGTATAACCATGCCTTGCGCGGGATGCACCCCCGGGACCGTGGCCTTCCCGGGGATTTGCAAACTGCGTGAGGCCAGGTGATCCTGCGAAGAGAAGCCGCAGTCTTGCAAAGCTTATTCGGTGATTTTCCGATTCTGTCGATAATTCTTCGTCGAAAGACTGAAATTGCGCTCCAGATTCCGAAGATATCCCGCATCAGACACGCTATCTTTCTCGTGAAGGAAACTCTCGGACCGGGATGGGACAGATGAAGATCGTGGTGCTTGGCGCGGGCGTGATCGGGGTGACCTCGGCCTGGTATCTGGCCAGGGCCGGGCATGAGGTGACGGTGATAGACCGCCAGCCCGCCCCTGCCTTGGAGACCTCGTTTGCGAACGCGGGCGAGATCAGCCCCGGCTATGCCTCGCCCTGGGCCGCGCCCGGTGTGCCGATCAAGGCGCTGAAGTGGATGTTTCAGGAGCATGCGCCCTTGATCATCCAGCCCCGGATGGACTGGACCAAGCTTTCCTGGATGGCGCGGATGCTGATGAACTGCACGGCGTCGGCCTATGCGGTGAACAAGTCGCGCATGGTGCGGCTGGCGGAATATTCCCGCGACTGCCTGATCGACCTGCGGGCCGAAACCGGGATCTCGTATGACGAACGCACGCAAGGCACGCTGCAACTGTTTCGCACGGAAAAGCAGGTTGCGGCGGCGGCGAAGGATATCGCCGTGCTTCAGGCCGATGGGGTGCCCTTCGAGGTTCTTGATGCGTCGGCTTGCGTAAAGGCGGAACCGGGGTTGCTGGGCGCCTGGGACAAGATTGCCGGCGGTCTGCGGCTGCCGGGGGACGAAACCGGCGATTGCTTCAAGTTCACGCAAAGCCTGTCCCGGATGGCCGAGGCGCTGGGCGTGACCTTCCGCTACGGCGTCGGGATCGACCGGCTGGAGGCGGATCGTGGGCGGATTGTTGCGGTCCATACCTCGGAAGGCCGCGTCACGGCAGACAGCTTCGTTCTGGCCCTTGGGTCCTATTCGCCGATGCTGGCGGCTCCGCTTGGGATCAGGCTGCCGGTCTACCCGGTGAAGGGCTATTCGATCACGGTGCCCATCGTCGAAGAAGCCCTCGCGCCGGTCTCGACCGTGATGGACGAAACCCACAAGATCGCGATCACCCGGCTGGGCAACCGGATCCGCGTGGGCGGGATGGCGGAACTTGCAGGCTTCGACATGAGCCTGAAGCCAAAGCGTCAGGCCACGCTGACCCATTCGGTCGAAGACCTGTTCGGGGGCGCTGCCGACCAGTCGCAGGCGGCCTTCTGGTGCGGCCTTCGCCCGATGACGCCGGACGGAACACCCGTGGTCGGACGTTCGCCGATCCAGAATTTGTTCCTGAATACCGGTCATGGCACCCTGGGTTGGACGATGGCAGCAGGGTCGGCCCGGGTGCTGACCGACCTCATGTCCGGCAAGCGGGCCGAGATCGAGTCGGCGGACCTCGGCTATGCGCGGTATCTGAAGGAAGGCCACAAGGGCATGCGGCAAGCTGCAGGGATGCCGGTTCCGGCCTGACCTGACATCGGGTGCCTGCTGGCCCGGCGGGCGGTGCAAAATCAGCCCGAGCTGCGGCACGGATGCCAGGCAAGATGAGTGCCCGATGCCCGCTACTTGCCCGAACCCGCCGTGTCGGACCCGCCCCGGGTAAGGTAGTACGCGGCAAGGATCGGCACGAAGGTGGCCGCGAACACGACGATGGCCACGACATTGGTGACCGGACGCTGCCGGGGGCGGACAAGCTCGTTCAGCATCCAGATCGGCAGGGTGCTTTGCTGGCCCGCGGTGAAGGTTG
>JAPLPF010000192.1:26652-50587 GCA_026400325.1 Rhodobacterales bacterium | reverse complement strand
GGATGATCGAGGGATTTCGTCTCGAGGAAGAGGTGCATCGCGGCGGCATGGCGCGTCTCTGGCGCGTGACGCGGACGGGCGATCCACGCCCGATGCTGATGAAGGTGCCGTTTCTCGGCGAAGGCGACGATCCCTCCGCCATTGTCGGCTTCGAGATCGAGCACATGATCCTGCCGCGCCTGACGGGTCCGCATGTCCCGAAGGTGATCGCGATCGGCGCGTTCGACGTGATGCCCTACATCGTGACCGAGAAGATCGAGGGTGGCAGCTTTCTGTCCGTGTTCGAAAAGGCCCCGTTGCCGCTGTCGGACGTGATCGAGATCGCGGCCCGCATGGTGGCGGCGGTGGCCGATCTGCACCGCCAGCAGGTGATCCACCTTGACCTGAAGCCCGAAAACTTTCTGCAGCGCCCGACTGGCGAGATGGTACTGGTCGACTTCGGCCTGTCGCGCCACGACCTCTTGCCAGACCTTCTGGCCGAGGAATTCACCATTCCGATGGGCACGTTTCCTTACATCGCCCCCGAGCAGTACCTGCGCTGCCGCGACGACCTGCGGTCTGATCTTTTTGCCCTTGGGGCGATGCTTTATGCGCTGGCTACGGGGCGCAAACCCTGGGGCGAACCCCAGACGCTGCGGGCTGTGCGCAAGCGGCTCTGGCGTGACCCCGCGCCGCCGCGTGCGGTCCGGCCCGAGATCCCGGAGTGGCTGCAAGAGATCATTCTGCGCGCGTTGACGGTGGATCCGATGCAACGCTATCAGTCGGCGGCGCAACTGGCCTTTGACCTAAGCCATCCGCAACAGGTCAAACTGACGGCGCGCGCCCACAAGACCGGGCGGGACGGCTGGCTTCGGGTCTGGGACCGGTGGCGTTTCATGCGCAAGATCCGGCGCTTTACCACCCCGCAATCCATCGCGGCGCAATTGGCAGCAGTTCCGGTGATCGTGGTCGCGGTGGATGTCTCGCCCGAGGGGGAACGCCTGTCAGACGTCTTGCGCACCGCCGTAAGGCGGATGCTGACCCTGGAACCGGATGCCCGCATCGCCTGCGTGAACGTGATCAGGACGGCCAGGCTGGGGATTGACCAAGGCACCGACGATCAGGGCAACAACCTGCATGTCGCGCGTCTGGTGGCCTTGAGGGGCTGGGCCGAAGGCATCGACCTGCCTGACCACAAGCTGACCTGTACGGTGCTGGAAGGCCCGGACCCCGGTCAGGCGATCCTTGACTATGCGACCGCGAACCACGTTGACCATATCCTGATGGGCGCGCGTGGCCATTCGACCGCGCGCCGATACCTTGGATCGGTATCGGCACAGGTGGTTGCCGAGGCGCATTGTTCGGTCACGGTGATCCGGCTGCCGGAACGGCGCGAAGACCGGGCCTGAAACGGGGCCTGAAACGGGGCCCTCACCCAGCCCTGGCTGGATGAGCGGCTTACAGCATCCCGGCGACGGTGTCCGCGCCGGCCGAGATATCCTCGCCCACGCCGCCGATGGTGTTGCAGGCCGAAAGCGCCAGCAGTACAAATCCCAAAAGTGCAAGTTTCCGCATGTTTCTGCCTTGTCCTTGGTGTCCGGTGGTCATTCTTCGTACCACCACAATGCCGGAAGATATGAATTTCCCCAGTCGCCGTAAAGCTGCACCGTTGCAGGTTGCTTCAGTTCCTTGCGGTGGACGATCAGGTTGCGGTCGGCAAACCAGAACGGCACCACATACCGGCCTGCAGTCAAAAGCTGGTCCAGCGCCTTTGCGGCGGTGGCAGCATCTTCCTGGCTTCGGGCGGCCAGCATGGCGGCAATCGTTGCATCGATGGCGGGCGATTTCACCCCCATCCAGTTGCGTGAGCCTTCGGTATCGGCCGCCTCGGACGACCAGTAGAGGTTCTGCTCGTTGCCGGGGGAAAGCGACATCGTGCGGATGATGTAGGTCATGTCGAAATCGAAGCTGTCCGTCCGGGTCTTCATCTGGGCCGAATCCAGCATGGTCACAGTCGCCTGCACCCCGATGTCCTTCAGCGCCTCGACATAGATCGCGGCGATGCTTGCCGCTTCGTCCTGACCGATGGTCAGGAGGATGTCGAAGGCGAAGGGCGCGCCTTCGGCGTTTTTCAGCACACCGTCATCGCCAACTGTCCAGCCCGCCTCTTCAAGAAGCGCCAGCGCGCGGCGCAGCCCGGCCCGGTTTTGCGGCGTGCCGTCAGACGCGGGCAGGGCGTATCCTTCCAGCGTTCCGGGCAGAAGGTCGGCCTTGAACCGCTCAAGCAGGGCCAGAACCGGACCTTCCGGTGCCACGCCGGGCGTCATCGCGAACGGGCTGTTCGAGAAATACGAGGTGATGCGGGGGGCCGCCCCACCCGTGATCGTCTGGTTCACGAAGTCGAAGTTGAACATCTCGATCATCGCTTCGCGCACGCGCCAGTCGGCGAAGATCGGTTTGCGCGTGTTCATCACGAAGCCGATGATCCCCGAGGGACGGTCGTGCGGCACCTCAAGCTTGATCATGTCGCCGCTGGCGATGGCGGGAAAGTCATAGCGGCTGGCCCATTTCGCCAGATTATCCTCGCGGTAGGCGGTGATGGCGCCGGTCTTGACGGCCTCGAAGACTGCAACAGGGTTGGCGAAGTACTCGTAGCGGATGGTGTCAAAATTCCACTGGCCCTTGTTCACGGCCAGATCCTTGCCCCACCAGTCGGGATTGCGCTTGTAGGTTATGCTGACGCCGGGATCGACCTGGTCGACAACGTAGGGGCCAGAGCCGGTCAGCTTGTCCAGGGTCGTCGCCTCGAAATCCTTGCCGGCGAAATCGGCCTTCTTCAGGATCGGGCGCAGGCCGAGGATCAGGGGCAGTTCGCGATCCTCGACGTTGAAGGTGAAGCGGACCGTGCGCGGCCCGGTTGCCGTGGCGGTGGCGATTTTTTTCCAGGCGCCAAGATAGCGCGGATGACCCACTGTACCGAGCGTTTCATACGACCAGAGCACATCTTCCACTGTCACCGGGCTGCCGTCCGAGAATCGGGCCCCCTCGCGCAGGGTGAATTCGACGAAGCTCCGGGCATCATCGGTGGTGACCGATTCGGCCAGAAGGCCGTAAAGTGCAAAGGGTTCGTCAAAGCTTCGGGCCATCAACGTCTCGAAAGTCAGGGCTGACACCCCTTCGACCGGACTGCCGTTGGTGATGAACGGATTGAGTGTGTCAAAGCTGCCATTCACCGCCATTGTCAGGTTGCCACCCTTGGGCGCATCGGGATAGGCCTGAGGCAACGACACAAAATCAGGGGGGAGTGCGGGGTCGCCATACATAGCTATGCCATGTGCGGGGTCGGATTGCGCGCTGCTTGACCCAAGGGCAAGGGCAAACGGCAGGGCAATCCGGCAGAGGGTCGTGGTGAAATAGCGCAACATGGCGGGGCCTATCCCTGTGCAAGGCATTGTTCTTTCTCCAAACCCTAAGCCGCTCATGACCGCAATTCAAACTTTTAGCTTGGCCATCGGCGGAGAGGCGACTATAACCACCCTACTGCTCGATAGGTTTCTTGCCTGTATGAAACCTGCCTCAAAGACTTGACGCCGGCCTTGTGCCGGCGTTTTTTTTGGCGTCGCTTCGTGCTTTCCCTCGCCCGGCTTGCGTGCAATGATTTTGCAGTTGCAGCATCGGGAGCAGGCCATGACACTTGCGGGCAAACGGGCAATCGTCACCGGGTCGAATTCAGGGATAGGGCTTGGCGTGGCCGAGGCTCTGGCGGCTGCCGGGGCCGAGGTTGTCCTGAACAGCTTCACCGACCGACCCGAGGATCATGACCTTGCCCGCGTCCTTGGCGCGCGCCATGGCGTGACTGCCCGCTACATCGCTGCCGACATGTCGAAGGGCGCGGATTGTCGGGACTTGATCGAAAAGGCCGGGGGCTGCGACATTCTGGTGAACAACGCCGGCATCCAGTTCGTCGCCCCGATCGAAGAGTTCCCGGTCGAGAAATGGGATGCGATCCTTGCGATCAACCTGACATCCGCCTTCCACACGACAGCCGCTGCCCTTCCGGGCATGAAGGCGAAGGGTTGGGGCCGGATCGTCAACGTCGCCAGCGCCCATGGTCTGACGGCAAGCCCGTTCAAGTCGGCCTATGTCGCGGCCAAGCACGGGATCGTCGGTTTGACCAAGACCGTGGCGCTGGAGGTGGCGGGGCAGGGGATCACTGTCAACGCGATCTGCCCGGGCTATGTGCTGACCCCGCTGGTCGAGGCGCAGATCCCCGACCAGATGAAGGCGCACAAGATGGACCGCGAGACCGTGATCCGCGAGGTGATGCTGCTGCGCCAGCCAAGCCGCCAGTTTGCGACGGTGGAACAGATCGGTGGCACCGCGGTCTATCTTTGCAGCCCGTCGGCGGATCAGGTGACGGGCACCACGATTTCCGTCGATGGCGGGTGGACGGCGTTGTGAGGCGCGTCAACCTTGCGCTGCAGGGCGGCGGCGCGCACGGGGCTTTCACCTGGGGCGTGCTTGACCGGCTTCTGGAAGAGGATGATCTTGAAATCGCAGGGATTTCTGGCACCTCTGCCGGAGCCCTGAACGGGGCCGCGCTGAAAGCCGGGCTGCTGGCCGGGGGGCGGGTTGCCGCGCAGAAGCGGCTGGACCGGCTTTGGACCCAGGTGGGCGAGATCGGAGATTTCCGCCTTATGCCCTGGGTGCAGCCCTGGCTTCCGGCGATCCGGGCCTGGCAGGATGCCGCCGAGGCGTTCATGCCGATCTCGGCGCAAGGTCTGGCTGCACAGCTCTATTCGCCCTATGCGTTGGGTCCGGCCTGGAAGAACCCGCTGGAACCCGTCGTGCATGATCTGGATTTCTCGCATGTCTGTGCGGTGGCCGAGCCCCGGCTTTTCGTCAGTGCCACGAACGTGCGGACCGGAAAGATCAGGGTCTTCGAGGGTGAGGCGATCACGCCAGATGCGCTTTTGGCCTCGGCCTGCGTGCCCACCGTCTTTCAGGCGGTCGAGATCGGGGGCGAGGCCTATTGGGATGGCGGCTATTCCGGGAACCCGGCACTTTTCCCGCTGTACGAGCCGGACCTTCCCGATGACATTCTTGTGGTCTCGATCAACCCGTTGCGGCGGGACGAACTGCCGGACACGCCCCTGGAAATCCAGAACCGGATCAACGAGATCAGCTTCAACGCCTCGCTTCTGGGAGAGTTGCGCGCGATCAACTTTGTCCGCAGGCTGATTGCCGAAGGGCGGATGGAGCGCGGCAAGATGAAGGACGTGCGGGTGCACATGATCGCCGATGACGGTTTGATGAATACGCTGTCTGCGACCACCAAGCTTGCCCCGTCGCCACAGTTGCTGGCGCAGCTGAAGGAAGCAGGCCGCGCCGCCGCAACGCGGTTTCTGGCCGACAAGGGCAAGCAGATCGGGCAGGAGCCAAGCGTCCACTTGTCCGAGATGCTGACCTAGGGCTGTTCCATCGGTTTCGGCACGGGATAGACCAGACCGCCGGACACGATCAGCTTGGCTGCGTCATCGACGCCCATGTCCATCATCACAAGCTCGTTGGTTGGCACGAACAGAAGCATCCCGCTGGTGAAGGGCGTAAGCCCGACAAAAACCGCCGACATGTCCGGTCCCAAGGCAGCCAGCCGGTCGGCCAACTCTCCCTTCGGGCGGGTCGACAGGAACCCAAGCGCCCAGGAACCGGGGCGGGGAAACTCGACAAGAACCACCTTGTCAAAGCTTTTGTCCTTCTTGTTGAAGAAGGTTTCGGCGATCTGCTTGATCGCGCCATAGACCGACCGGACCACCGGCATCCGGTCCACGATCATCTCGCCTTGGCGGATGACCGTCCGGCCGATAAGGCCCTTGGCCATCCAGCCGATGACGATGGTGAAGAAGAGGAAGACCAGAACCCCGACGCCGCGCACCGGGAATTCATAGGCCGGGCCGAACCAGTGTCCGATCAGGGCATCAGGCTGGTACGACGCCGGGATAAGCGGCAGGATCCAGCCGTCCAGCCAGCCGATGAAGGCCCAGACAAAATAGATCGTCAGCCCGATGGGCAGCACGACGACAAGGCCGGTCAGAAAACTGGCACGCAGTCCGGCAAGAAAGCCGCGGCGCTGGGGGGGGTGGGGATCGGTCACGAGTGATGGGTTCCTTCCTTGGCCAGATTAGGGGCCGCATCGAAAGATGTGCAATGGCAAGGCTTGGCTTTTCGGGGAAAATCAGGACCTGCGGGCAAGTTCGGTGGCGATGGCGCTGGCAAGGCGGGCATTCGCGAGGACGAGCGCGACGTTGGCGGCCAGAGAGGCCCCGCCGGTCGCCTCGAAGATCCGTTGCAGCAGGAACGGTGTGACTGCCTTGGCAGCGATGCCCCGGGCCGCGGCTTCGGCCAGGGCCCCCTCGATATGGGGCTGGATCACGGCGCGGGGGATCTCGGCTGTGACCGGGATCGGGTTGGCGACAAGTTGCCCCCCGGGCAGGCCAAGCCGCCCGCGCATCCGGTGCGAGCTGGCGATGTCGGCGGCGCTGTCCATTCTGAGCGGCGCCATCAGCCCCGAAGAACGTGACCAGAAGGCGGGGAAGTCGTCCTGACCGAAGGCGATGACCGGAACGCCAAGAGTTTCAAGATATTCCAGCGTTTTTGGCAGATCGAGGATCGCCTTGGCGCCGGCAGCCACGACCGTAACCGGCGTTTCGGCCAGTTCCCGCAGATCGGCCGAGATGTCGAAGCTGGCTTCCGCGCCGCGATGCACCCCGCCGATGCCACCGGTGGCAAAGACCTCGATCCCGGCCAGTCGCGCGCAGATCATCGTTGCGGCAACCGTGGTCGCCCCGGTGCGCCCCAGGGCAAGGCAGGCGGCAAGATCGGCGCGGGACAGCTTGGCCACGTCGCGGGCCTGGCCCAGGGCCTCAAGCTCGGCCGGGCTGAGGCCGATGTGAATCCGGCCGCCCATGACCGCGATCGTTGCCGGAACGGCACCTGAGGCGCGCACTTCGGCCTCCACCCGGGTCGCAGTTTCCACATTCTGCGGAAATGGCATCCCATGCGTAATTATTGTGCTTTCCAGCGCAACAATAGCGGCACCCTCTGCACGGGCCCTTGCAACGTCGGCAGAGTAGGTCAGGGGCAGGGTCATGATCCGATCTCTCCTGACACATAGGTGGCAGCGGCGCGCAAGGCGGCGTCGAGTGCCGCCTGTCGGCTGGCCCCGCTGCGTTGGGCCACAAGATGCGCGGCCATGAAGGTATCGCCCGCACCGGTCACGCGGGTGACAAGAACCGGTGGCGGTGCGCCGTCGATCACGCTTGCTCCCTTTGTTCCCTCGGCCGCAGGTTTGCCACCGTTCGTCACCAGCACCCGATGCGCGCCACGCGCGACAAGCGCCTCGGCGGCGGCCTGTGCTGTGGTGTGGTCGGCGCGTGTCAGGATATTGGCCTCTTCCAGGTTGACGTACAGCGTTGCCGACGGGTGCGCCAGAAGCGGCAGCAGACGCCCGGCCTTGCCAGGAGAGGCCGGCGCCACGCGCAGGTCGGCAGCGGCGAACAGGGGTGATGCAGCAATCTGGGCCAGAAGGCCTTCGGTCAGGTTGCCGTCGAGCGCGATCGGACCGCGCCAGGGCGCTTTGGCCGTGCCCAGCGTCCCATCGGCCAGAGGTCGCAGGACCTTGTCATCGGCCGCTTCCAGCGAATGGGCGTCGGCGATGGCCGCGATCAGGCCGTTTGCGCCCTCGATGGCCATGTACCGGTCGGTCGGCAGATCGTCCGAGCGGTAGACATGGGCCGTGACCAAACCCATCCGGTCGCAGGCGGCCACAAGTTCGTCCCCCTCGGCATCACGCCCGATGGCCGTCAGAAGGGCCGGCGTCATTGCGAACCGGCGCAACGTCATCGCGATGTTCATCGCCACTCCGCCCGGCAGCCGCGTGATCCGCCCCGGCACATCCGACCCAAGCCGCATCGAGGTGGGAGAGCGGCCGATGATGTCCCACAGGACCGAACCGATGCAAAGGATGTCTGGCGTCATGGATGCCTTTTGGCAAAGGGGGCACCCGACTGCAATGGGTTTGATGTCAGCCCGGCGTGTACATCGCCTTGACCATCACCCGCGCCAGCAGCATCTGGCGCACCAGCACATCGGGGTCACGGATCGCGCGCGAAACGACGATGCCGCCGGTGATCACCGCGTTCAGCAAGTCCGCCATGTCGTCCGGATCGACCGCCTCGCGCGGCGGATGAAGGGCGGCAATCGCAGCAAATTTGCCGCTGAACCGCGCGCGGAAGGCCAGTTGCGAGCGCTGGTTTGCGGCCTTGACCTCGGCATCGAAAAGGCGGTCCTGAAAGATGGCACTTGCCAGAATGCAGCCGGTATAGCCGCCGGGCATCCCGTGATATCGCTCGGCCATCAGGCGCATGGCGATCAGCATCTGCTGCAGCGGGTCGTCCGACAGTTCGGCGGCCCGCGCCTCGATGCCCGCCAGCATCTCGCCCTCTTCGACGACCTGGGCGTCGATCAGCGCACGGGCAAGGGCGTTCTTGTCAGGGAAGTGGTAGAAAAAGCCTGCACGGCTGATGCCGACCGCTGTGGCAATCTCTTCGACCGAGGTGGCCTCGAAACCCTTTTCGATGATGGCGTCATAGGCCACCGCAAGGATACGCTCACGCGTGGTGGTTCGGGGCGGGGGAATATCGGTCGTCACGGACATTGCTGTACTTCCGGTAAAGTTCGGGACACGGGCGTCGCAGCCTGCCTGCAGTGTTCGCCCTAAACCCATTGATCTTTCATGCAGAAATTTGTTTGGCGTCACTTTACCACAAGTCGGCTGGCGATGCAGCCCAACTGGCGGCACCCTTTGCATCCGTCCAACCGGCAAAGGGAGCATCCGATCATGTCACGCCTCGACCGACTGATGACCTCGCGAACCCCCTGGCCCACCGATGCCGGGCTTGAGACGGTGATGATCTTTCTGGAAGGGTTGGACTTGCCGCATTTCGCGTCCTTCCGTCTGCTGGACACCGATCAGGGCCGCGCGGCGCTGACCCGCTATTTCGATCACTTCCTGGACCTGGCGCGGGAAGTGGGCACCGGGATGGTGCTGGACACCGCCACGTGGCGCGCGAACATGGGCTGGGCGGCGGTGATGGGAATGGACGTGGCGGCGATCCGGGCCGCGAACCTTCAGGCCGTGGCTTTTGCCCGTGACATGCGGGAACGGCATGAAACGGCTGATCTGCAGATCCTGATCGACGGGGTGGTGGGGCCTTCAGGCGATGGCTACCGGATCGACACCGCGCTGTCGGCCAAGGCGGCAGAGGCGCTGCATGAGGTTCAGATCGCGGCGCTGGCCGAGGCAGGGGTCGACATGGTCTCGGCGATCACAATGACCTATGCGGATGAGGCGATCGGCATTGCGCGCGCAGCAAAGCGGCAGGGCCTGCCGCATGTGCTGTCCTTCACGCTGGAGACCGACGGGCAATTGCCGGATGGCTCGACCCTGGAGGCGGCGATCAGCCGGGTTGATGCAGAAACCGGCGCCAGCCCTTTGTTCTACATGGTGAATTGCGCGCATCCCAGCCATTTCAGCGGTGTGCTGCACGGCCCCTGGGTGCAGCGGATCGGCGGGGTCAGGGCCAATGCTTCACGGCTCAGCCACGCCGAACTGGACCTGATGACCGAGCTTGACGACGGCGACCCCGAGGAGTTCGGCACCCTTTACCGCGACCTCGGGCAGCTGTTGCCGAACCTCAGGCTCATCGGCGGGTGTTGCGGGTCGGACCATCGCCATGTCGGGGCGGCCTGCCACCACTTTCACCCGCATCCGGCCTAGCGTTTGCGGAACCCGCTGCCATAGCCGCCCTCGTGCCCGCTGGGGAAAGAGCCTTCGGCAAGAAAGCGGTCGTGGCAGCGTTGCAGGGCCTTGCGGTCAAGGGTGACACCCAGACCAGGGGCGGTCGGCACCTGCGTGACGCCATTTTCCAGCGCAAAGGGGCCGCCTTCGATGACGTCATCGGCATACCAGTGAAACAGCGTCTGGCTGGCCCCCCGGACATGTTCAAGTGCTGCGGAGAGGTGCAGGTAGGCAGCGGACGCGATCCCGGTTTCGCCGGAATGGAAGCGGAAGCCGACCCCGAACGCCTCGCAGGACCGAATGAAATCGCGGGTGCGGGCGATGCCGCCATGTTCGTTGATGTTCGTCACGATGGCATCGGGGCAGCGCAGGGCGGCGGCCTTTGGCAGGTCGATGGCATGGGCAGAAAAGGACATGGGGAAGTGCAACCGAAGCTCGGCCATTTCCTCATACGTTTCAACAGGCTCTTCGAACCAGCTGATGTTGAAGGGGGCCAGCCGCGTCAGCGCTTCGCGCGCCGTGGGCAGGGTCCAACCGCCGTTTGCGTCAAGCTGCAGGGGACGGTCGCCGATGGCGGCACGCACCTCGCGCACCATCTGGACCTCTTCGGTCAAGGACATGGTGCCGACCTTGCCCTCGAAGACAGTTGAGGCGTGCTGTTCGATCATCGTGGCACAATAGCGGGCGATGTCGGCAGGTGTCGCCTCGCCAGGGTCGGCACCGGGAAAGCGGTAGCTGAAATATTCCGTCAGCGGGATTTCGCTGCGGACTGCCCCGCCAAGGAGGAGGTAAAGCGGCACGCCCTCGGTCTTGCCACGCGCGTCCCACATCGCCATCTCGACCCCGCCGAAAACCCGGCGGGCGGCGGTGACGTTGCCCCAGGGTGTGTAGCGCATCGCGGGGACCAAGCGCCCCTCGGCAGTGGCAAGGTCGCGGACATCCAGACCGATCAGCTTTTCACCCGCCGCGATCACGTCGGCCGCACGGTTGCCGTCGGCGCATTCGCCAAGTCCCACCACGCCATCCTCGGTCGTCACCTCGATCACCGTCTTGGTCAGCGAGGCGATGGAGCCGTAACTGAACCGGTAGGGCGCGCGGAACGGAATGTTCACGGGCAGCGCTGTGATGGAGCGGACTTTCATGGGGCCCTCGGGTTTTTGCCCCCTTTGCCATGGACGCCCCCCGCCGTCTTGCCTGACCGCGACAAGCCTGGGTGCCGGATCGGACCTTCAAGGCCTGTTGCGGCCGAAATGCGCCTGCATGAAGAAGGGCAGGGCCGGGTCATGCGATGGCGCACCGGTCAGGTCTTCCGGCGAAAGACCGCTGTCGCGCAGGGTTTCGGGTTTCAGGGCAGCCCGGCGGGACTGGCCGGCCATCGCCGCGTCATGCCGCGCGATCTTGCAAAGAAGGCGGGCCAGGATGCCGGGGGCGCGGGTTGAGGGCGCGCCGATGTCCGTCAGGGGGGCTTGGGCAAGGTGGGCCATGGCGGTTTCCTTTGGTTGCGATGACCCAAGAATGGCGGATCGTCCGATTGTTGCTTGGGGACCTCATGGGGAAACCTTGTGGAATTGCCGGAGACTTCCATTGCTGTTTGCCCTGCAGGGCGGGGCGGGGTAGCCTTGCCTTACCTTCAGGACGGGCTTTCGCGGAATGCACCACGTCTTTGGCGCCTTTACCCTTTACCCTGATCGTGCCGAGCTTGTCGGACCTGAAGGCGTGATCCACATCGAGCCGAAGGCCTTTGCCGTCCTGCGCCTGCTGGTGGAAAACCCCGAACGGGTGGTGTCGCGGGACGAGATGATCGCAGCCATCTGGGGCGGGCGTTTCGTGTCGGATGCGGCGGTGTCGACGGCGCTGAAATCTGCCCGCAAGGCCGTTGGGGATGACGGCGGGACCCAAGGGATGATCCGCACCGTTCACGGGGTAGGGCACCGGTTCGTCGCCCTGGTGGAACGCAGGCTGGATGCGACGGCCCTTGTGCAGCCCAAGGACCCTGCGCCCGAGAAGACCGACCGGCGGCCGACAATCGCAGTTCTGGCCTTTGCGCAGAACCAGGGCGAGGCGATGCAACTGGGCGAAGGGCTTGCCGACGAGATCATCTCGTCGCTGGCGCGGCTGCGCTGGCTGCGGGTGATCGCGCGTGAATCAACTTTCCGCTTCCGGCAGGACGGGCTGGACCTTCACGGACTGCGACACGTACTTGGGGCAGGTTATGCGCTTTCCGGGCGGATCGAACTGTTCGCGGGGCGTCTGAACGTCTCGATCACACTGATCGAGACGCTTTCGGGATCAGTGGTCTGGTCCGACCGGATCAGCCCCGCGCTGGACGATCTTCACCTTGCGCGGCAAGAGATTACTGCCGCCGTGATCGGGGCGCTTGACCTGCAGATTTCGCAGGCAGAAGCCGCGACCGCCCGCACCAAGTCGACCGAGATGCTTGACGCCTGGGGCGCCTATCATCTGGGGATGAGTCACGTCCTGCGCTTCAACGCCCACGACAATGCCATAGCCGAGGGCCTTTTCGAACGTGCCATCCGGCTGGACCCGAATTTTGCCACGGCCTTTGCCGGACGGGCCTTTGCGCTGCAGCAAGAAGCATCACAGGCTTTCAAGCGCGACACCGCTCCCGCCCTTGCCGAAATGCGGCGCATGGCCGAGCGGGCGGTGGAACTGGACCCCTTCGACCCCTTTGCCAACATGGTCATGGGGAGGGTTCTTCAGATTGAGGGCCCGCCCGATGACGGACTTTTCTGGTTCGATCGAGCGATCAAGGTCAGCCCCAACTTCGTCAAGGGCCATTACGCCCGCGGCCATATCGACATGCTGGCAGGTCGCATTGACCGGGCCAACGCCGGGCTGGACACGTCCATGCACCTCAGCCCGATGGACCCGCTTCTCAGCCTGATGCTGACCTTCAAGGCGCTGTCAGCCTTTGTGGATGGCAAGCTCGACCAGGCGCAGGAGTGGAGCCGGAAGGCCGTGCGCAGCAATCAGGTGCATTATCTTGTCCTGACGACAGCTGCGGTCGTGAACCACGTTGCAGGAGATGCCGCCGAGGCGTCGCGGTGGGCGACACAACTGCGCACTCTGCGACCAGACGCAACGGCGGCCCCGTACTTCGTGTCGATGCCGTTTGCCAATGCCGAAACAAAGGCCCTGGTCCGCCAATCCCTGCATGACCTTGGCATCCCCGATTGATCGCCCCCTTGCGCATCAGGCCATGACCGGCTAAAGGACCCGGAGTTCACAGGTGGGGCTTGGGCTTTTGCGGGGAGAAATCCCGCAAGGTCCGCCGGTTGGGGCGCAATCCCTGAAGACGGCTTCACCGAGGATCAAACCGGAAAAGGACAAGGCATGGCTCTTCCCGAGTTCACCATGCGTCAGCTGTTGGAAGCTGGCGTTCACTATGGCCACCAGACCGCCCGCTGGAACCCCAAGATGGGCGAGTACATCTACGGTGACCGCAACGGCATTCACATTCTTGACCTGACGCAGACCGTTCCCTTGCTGGACCAGGCGCTCAAGGTCGTGCGCGACACCGTGGCCAAGAACGGTCGCATCCTTTTTGTCGGCACCAAGCGCCAGGCGCAGAAGCCGGTCGCCGAAGCCGCCGAGAAATGCGCGCAGTTCTACATGAACCACCGCTGGTTGGGCGGCACGCTGACCAACTGGAAGACGATCTCGGCCTCGATCCAGCGGTTGAAGCATCTCGATGAAGTGCTGGGGCAGGGCGCCGAAGGCCTGACCAAGAAAGAGCGTCTGGGCATGGAACGCGACCAGGCCAAGCTGCAGGCCTCGCTTGGCGGCATCCGTGAAATGGGCGGCGTGCCGGACCTGATCTTCATCATCGACGTGGGCAAGGAGGATCTGGCGATCCTTGAGGCGCAAAAGCTGGGCATCCCGGTCGTCGGCATTGTCGACACCAACTGCTCGCCCAAGGGCGTCACGCATGTGATCCCGGGCAATGACGACGCGGCCCGCGCGATCCAGCTTTACTGCGACCTGATCAGCCGTGCAGCCCTTGACGGCATGTCGGCCCAGATGGGTGCGGCGGGCGTCGATCTTGGCGCGCTGGAAGCGGCCCCCGAAGAAGAAGCCGTTGCAGAGGCCGCGGTCGAGGCCTGATCTGAACCGACTGACCGGACCAGATGGTCACAAGCTTGTCACCCGGCGGGTCTACCCCGCCGGGATGTGAATTTCAGGAGATGAAACCATGACGATCACCGCCCAGATGGTGAAGGACCTGCGCGAATCCACCGGCGCAGGCATGATGGATGTGAAGAAGGCGCTGACCGAAACCAACGGCGACATGGATGCTGCCGTCGACTGGCTGCGCACCAAGGGCCTGGCCAAGGCCGCCAAGAAGGCGGACCGCGTTGCCGCCGAAGGTCTGATCGGTGTGGCCGTGATGACCGGCAAGGGCGTTGCTGTCGAGATCAACTCGGAAACCGACTTCGTCGCCAAGAACGCCGACTTCCAGGCGCTGGTGCGTGATGTGGCAAAAGTGGCGCTGACGGTTGGCGATTCGGTCGAGGTCGTGAAGGCCGCGCATCTGAACGGCAAGACTGTGGAGACCGTGCTGCAAGAGGCGATTTCGCGCATTGGCGAGAACATGAACCTGCGCCGTCTGCATGTGCTGGAGGGGGATACCGTTGTGTCCTATGTCCACAACGCGGCGGCCGAGGGCATGGGCAAGATCGGCGTCCTTGTGGCACTGACCGGCCCGGCAGACAAGGCGCAGGCGATCGGCAAGCAGTTCGCGATGCACATCGCCGCGACCTCGCCCCTGTCGCTGTCGGAAGCCACGCTCGATGCGTCCGTGCTGGAGCGTGAGCTTGCCGTGCAGACCGCCAAGGCACTGGAAGAAAACGCGGCCTCGCCAAAGCCAAAGCCGGATGCGGTGATCCACAACAACATCATCCCCGGCCGGATGAAGCGGTTCCTTGCGGAAAACACGCTTCTTGGCCAGGCGTTCGTGATCAACCCCGACCTGACGGTCGAAGCTGCGGCCAAGGAAGCCGGTGTCACGATCACCGGCTTTGCCCGTGTGGCTGTCGGTGAGGGGATCGAGAAGAAGCAGGAAGATTTCGCCGCCGAAGTCGCCAAGGCGCTTCAGGGCTGATCTTGCCGACGTCTTGACATAAAGGGGCCGGCGCATCCTTGCGGCGGCCCCTTTGCCTTGGGCCAGGACCCGCGGCGGGAACCGGACGCCCGTGTCGGAATTGCAGACGGCGCGGCCCTGGGGAGAGACCGCGCCGCACGGCCTTGCCCACGTCCCTTGGGGATTTGGACGGACAAGGCAAGACCGGGTCCAAACGCCTGATCTCCGGCAAATGGCCCATCCCTTTCGGGTTCAGAATGCTCTGACAGCGCCAGACGTCGCGGTGCAGGCCCCGATCAACGCGCCATGCGTCCTTCGGTTCCGCAGTCTTGTCTATGGCCAGGGTCAAGGCGAGTGCGGAAAACCTTACCCTACGTCAGTTTGCGGCCTGGGCTGCATCGGGCAGCCGCTGGAAGATCATGTTCAACAGCGCGCCCTTGGCGACCGCCTGCGCCGTGGTCTCTACGGCCAGCGCCTCACGTGCAAGGCGAAGGTGCTTTTCGACCATGGCCGGACTTACCCCCATGAGAAGCGCCACATCCTGGGTCGTCTTGCCGTCCGCGACCCATTCCAGCGCCTCGCGTTGACGCGGCGAAAGAGCCCGATAACGGCTAAGCTGGGGGAGTTGCACGATGGTCAGGTGCATCATGTTGGCGACGGCAAGGATTTCCTCCCGTCTGGCGGCAAAGATCGTATCGACATCGGCGTGGGACATGCCGACGTCGGCAATCAGGCCCATCGCGCCCTTTGCGCGGGACGAGGCATCGGGGAAACTGACCGAAAGGCCCGCCGTGACACCCAGGGCTGCGTTCTGACGCACTGCCTCGGCCTCGTCTGCAGACAAACTGCCCGCATCGTATGCCTCTTTCACCCAGGTCCAGGTACAGGCACCAGTACTGCGCTCCGCCCAGCGAAACACCGGTGTCCTGGCAAAAAAGCCACCGTGAAAGTACCGCTTCACATAGTCGGCGTCGCAGGTTGACAAAAAGAGGGCGTCATCGGGGTCACCGATGGTCTTCAGATGGCGAAACCGGGTGAAACCATAGTTCACGCGCCGAAACCCCAGACCGGCGAAATAGCCGGTCGCAAGGCCCCACGCCTCGTCGATGATCGAGGCGGCTGCAATCCGGTTGAGAAGCGGAAGTAGATTGCCGTCCGTCATCACTCAGGTTTCCTTTGCCCGTAGTCCCTGCCTTGCAGTTGAACTTGCCGCAAGGTCACTCTTGCCAAGCGTGAGTGTTACGGAACCTTTTCCCGGCTGTCGAGCGCTTCGGGCGGGCAAAACCGGCATGACAGCATATGTCATCCAGCCAGGTTCCCGTCTCGCCCGGCGCCTAAAGCCTTGGCACCAGATGGGCGAGCAGGCGGGGCAGGGCGTCGTGATGGTCAAAGATCACACGCGCGCCAAGCGTTTCCGGTGCGGCCTTGCGGTAACCTCCGGTGAAAAGCGCAAGCGGAATGCCGGCAGCTTGTGCGGTTTCGGCGTCAACTTCGCTGTCGCCGACAAAAAGCGCGCGCCGGGCATGTAGCCCGTTTACCGTCGCCAACAGCGGTGCGGGATGCGGTTTGCGGTCTGCCAGGCTATCCCCACCGATCACCACCTGGAAATAGCCGTCCAGCCCGAAATGCGCCAGGGCCGCCCTGGCCGGGCGTTCCGGTTTGTTGGTACACAGTCCCATGGGATGTCCCGCAGCCTGCAGGTCAGCCAACGCCTGTGCCGCGCCCGGATAGACAGAAGTAAGATCAACAGCTTCTTCGTAGATGTTGATAAAGTCGCGCACCAGTTCGGCGTGAAGGGGACCGTTGCTGTCCAACCCGCTGGTGGCAAGCAGTCGACTGACAAGGATACCCACGCCATTTCCGATGAAGCCGCGAACAACATCAAAAGGAAAGGGCTGTAACCCTTTGCCTTCAAACACTCTGTTTGCTGCAGCGTGAATGTCCGGCGCGGAATCGATCAATGTGCCGTCTAGGTCGAAGATCACGGCTATGGGGTCAGCCAAGGGCTGCCTCGGCCGCAGCGCGGATGGCGCGGATGTTTGCACCATACGGGGCCGGGTTGACCGCCGAGCCACCCTTGAAGACCGCGGACCCTGCAACCAGCACGTCCGCTCCTGCCCGGGCGACCATCGGTGCGGTCGTCACCGTGACGCCGCCGTCAACTTGCAGATGCACTGGCCGGTCGCCGATCAGGGCGCGCAGTCTTGCGATCTTCGGGACCTGGCTGTCGATGAAACCCTGGCCCCCGAAGCCCGGATTGACCGTCATGACACAGACAAGATCAATCATGTCCAGAAGGTCTGCCACCGCTTCGACGGATGTTCCGGGATTAAGCGCAACGCCCGCCTTTTTTCCAAGGGAACGAATGGCTTGCAATGTTCTGTGAATGTGTGGCCCCGCCTCGATGTGGGCGGTCAGGATATCGGCACCCGCTGCGGCGAAGGCCTCCAGATAGGGGTCTACCGGTGCGATCATCAGATGCACATCCATCACACCCTTGATGTGGGGGCGCAATGCCGCGCACATGGCGGGCCCGAACGTAAGGTTTGGAACGAAATGGCCGTCCATCACGTCCACATGCACCCAATCGGCACCCTGATCTTCGATCGCGCGACATTCCGCACCGAAGTTCGCAAAGTCTGCGGCGAGGATCGAGGGAGCAATCTTGATGAAAGGGTGTCCGGGCATTGCTGGATCCTTGGCGGTGCTTGACAGATCTTTTGATCTACCGTGCATGTCATATCTTGGCCATCGGGGGGTTTCCAGATCGCAATACATTACATAATACTGATTATGCGTATTTTGGGGTCTGCACCGGCAGGACTGCCCTGCCAGATCATCCCATGTGCAAGACCGGCCTCAGGCCTGCCGGTTCGTCCTCCAGCCTGGCTTCGACTGATGTCACAGGGTGACTGGTCGCCACGCTGTGGATCAGATGACCAACAGCGCAGAATTCGCGCGAGTCTGGGGTGAAGATAAGTCCCCAGGGCGACCGCCAGCCATTCGCCTTGTCCTGCAATGTGTTCGGGTCTTCGGAAAGGACGCGGCCATCCGTCCCGCGCAAGGCGCACAGAAGCTCGTCCCCGGTCGGCAATCTGAGGTGAAGTCCCGTTGTCTTGGACAGATCGGTCAGTGCCGGCAGTACTTCGTACGCAGCGCAAGTCAGCATCGGGCGTTCCGCGATGAGGAAAGACATCGGCGTTACCCGTCTGGCGGAACCGGCACTATCGGGATCACCAAGCCAGTGCGGGACCATCCCCACACGCCTGAACGCAAGACCGGCATGACCCTCGACCGGCGCGGGTTCCGGAGCAGGTTCTACCAGCGGGGCCAGCCGCAAATCCATGTCCGCCTCGCCCTGCCCGAGCAGCGCGTGCCAGAAGCGGTTGCGCGCAGACCTGTCCGCACCGGGCCGTTCGCCGCGTAGGGTTGCGGCGGCCAGTTTGCGGATGGCGACACGAACCTCACCATCGGCGTGGCGGGGAAAAGCGGCCAGAAGGTCGGTCAGGCCAAGCCGCGCCGCCGCGATCATTGCGGTTGCGGCGATGTCGGGGTCGGCAATCAGCCCGAACAGCGCAAGGTCGGCGGTATCGGGGCTGCCATGCTGCAACGCCAGCCGCAGGCACTGGCGCTGCCGGTCAGAGGCCAGGTCGGGAAAGGCTGCGGCCTCGGCGCACAGCGGGGCCAGCTGGTGCGCAAAGGCACGGGCCTGACGCGCCAGCGGCCGCTCCATCCGCAAGGACCGCATCAGGATCAGCGATCTCAGGGTGCCCTGCCCTGTCGCGGCTGCCGCGCCCGCACCGAGGAGGGCCGTCGCGGGATCGGGCGAGCGGATCAGTGCGGGCAGGTCCATCGCAGACAGCCGGGGCAGGTCTTGCGGCGCGGGCCCGTCCAGAATGCGCAGTCGGATCGCCGGGTTGAAGCGGTAGTCAAGGCGCTGATCGTCCCTGGCAAAGGCCGCGGCCTCGGGTTCTCCCGCAATCAGCGGCGGCAGCAGGGCCGGGATCCGGGTTTCCGTCCAGCCTGCCCGTGCAAGATGGTCGCGAAGGGCAGCAAAGCCGAAGCCGGGGGGAAGTGCGACTGCCATCCCCTGCCCTACGACACTTGCGCGCGCAGCCAGTCCGGCGGGCTTCGGTCAGGCCCCGCCAGCAGGCAAACCGCGAACAGCATCTGGTGCCAGAAGACAGCATCTGCCCGGGCTTCGGCCGGGAACCGGTCCCGCCAGGCCGGCCAGAGGGTCGCAGGATCCCCGGTCAGAAATGCGGCAAAGAACGGCGGCAGTTTTCCGGAAGCGGCAGCGACCCGCGCGGCGGCGTGCCTTTCATGCAGCAAAAGGGCCAGGACGGTGCTTTCCCGTTCCCCGTCACTGAAGCGGGTCATCGCGGCCAGCCGCGTCAGTGGAACCTCAAGCGACGGCCCGGACGCATCTGGAAGAAACTCGGTCCAGTGCATTGCTTTTGCAAGGGAAAATATGGCGACGGCCGCAAGGTTCGGCGTTGCCAGGATGTCAAGCTCGGTTCCCGGGGGGGCTTCGGCGACTTGACAGGCCAGCGGAAAAAGCTCGGCGCAAAGGGCCTTTGCAACGGCATCCTGTCCGCACAGGGCCGCCCGGATGACAAGGTCGGCAGCGCGCAGGAATGCGGGCGCAAAGAAGGGGTGGCGCACCTCGTATTTCTGCAGATCCTTGTAGAAGATCGCGAAAGCCAGCAAGGCAGTGCCCCGCCCTGACCCGGCCGCCTTCAGGATGGTCTGCCAAGTCTCGTCCGGTGTCTGATCGGGGTCGGTCATTCGGTCCTCGCTTGCCGACGATTATCGCCGATTGGTCAGGAATGTCACCCGCTTCAATGCCGAAGCCGGAGCACCCCGGCGGGTCAGCGCATCGGTGACGGCCGCAAGGAGCTGCTTTTGCAAGGCTGACCGGTCGCCGTGGTGGTCGGACAGGTCGATGATCAGCCCAAGGTCGCGGTGCGTTCCGTCCGGAAGAATGACTGCGCTGGCAAGCTTCTGCGCCAGCCCGTCAGCCAGCGCGTCGATCTCGGCGGCACTCCCCAGATGCCCGGCTTGCGCAACGGCGAAAAGATTGCCCCTTGCGTCCTGGAAGGGTGCCGAAGGCAGCGTCGTGAAGCGCAGATCGCGGCCCAGCGCCTTGGACGCGGCGGTGGCATCGCGGACGGCATGGGGAACCATGGTTTCGGCCCGGATGTCACGCAGGACCTTGAGGAAAGGCCCGCCTTGCAGCCCTTTCCAGTCCGCCCGAAGCCGCTGCATCAGGGCGTCCGCGCCTTCAAAACCCAGTTTGGTATGCGGCGTCACCCGAACCAGAAGTTCGATGTTGCCGGCATCCATGGCCTTGAGCGCCAGCCTGTACTGGTCTGGGGCAAGGCCAAGCTTCTTGGCCATGATATCGTCAAGGATCCTGTTCCTCGTCTCGGCAAAGGCGTCCGTGGCGTCCGCCATGGCGCCCCAGTAACCCTGCGAGGAAAGGTTGGACAGGAACGTCATCTCGTCGATGTGGCCTCCGTGCAGATCCTGCGCCATGCGGGTTGCAAGGTCGGCGTCACGGGCGGTTGGCGTCAGTTTCTCGCGCAGGTCCGTCAGGTTCTCGATCAGGTTTCCCGGCCGGTCGCCGGCATTGGTCGAAACGGCGGTGAACTCGTTGTAATTCACATAGTCGCCGTAGTTCTTGACCTCGACCACGGTCAGGCACCTGGAATGTCGCGACCACGCCGCTGCCCGGATCGGCGACAAGCTTTCTGGAAATCAGCTGGGATTCCGCTTCGGCGGAACCACCCTTCCCTGCGATGGACCTGCCACTTTCCGACCACCCTTCCTCGCGCATCGTCCCGTGGTCGATGTTGCGGGCCTCTTCGCGGATCGCGAGGATGGAATCGGGATTGGCCGGGTCGATCAGGCCGACATCGCGGTAGGTCCGTTCAAAATGCACCCGCTTGCCGCCGTTGTGCTTGAAGGTTGGAACAAGTCCATCAAGGTCAACGATCTTGCCATCGGGGGTATCGACCCATTCTCCGCCATCCAACATCTTCAACTCGCCGTCCAGGACGCTGAATTGCGTCTTCCCCCGGCCTTCGATGTTCATCGTGAAGGCCGCGTCCTCGGCAAGGTCGATCTGCGACCAGTCGGTTTTCGGCTTGCCACCCGGCTGCGGGATTTCCACGGCCTTCAGGCCCTTGCCTGCGTATTCCTTCCGTGCCGGGAACGGACTGTCGGACAGAAAGCCGTCCGGTTTTGGGGCCTTGGAGTCCTTGCTGAACAGGCGCGCGGGCTGGTCAAGCCAGGGCGGCGGGTCGCGCAGACCCTTGGACATGGCGATGCGGTCAAGCGGGCCCATGCCGGCCACTTCTGCCGCGCGCTTTTCCAGGTTCGCCAACGCCTTTTCGGCATCGGCAATCTGGCGCGAGAGTCCGGCCGGGTCCCCTGCCCTGCCCGCCTTGATGTCGCCGTCCAGCGAGGCGATCAGCTTTTTCTGTGCGTCTATTTCAAGGTCGACCTTGACGGCGTAAAGCTCCATCTTCTCGGCAAGGGTCAGCTTGTCCCATTGACCAAGGCGCGCTTCGTCCAGGCGGCGGGCCAAGGGGCCAAGGTCGGGGTCGGCAATCTGGTGCAGGTGGATCCCTTCTTCGCGCAGCACCGACAGCGGTGCCCCCTCGCGCAGGATGACCCGCGGGGTGCCGTTCTCTATCACGGTCACCGCCATCCCGCTGTCCGAGCCGGTGAACTTGCGGAAATCGGCCTCGGACAGGATTTCGACCTTGAAGCCGGCCAGCGCCTTGCGATCAGCCGGGGGCAGCCCCGCCATGAGGTTGCCGCGCATCGCCGCCTGCAGGGCTGCATCGTCGGCCTGCCGCGCCAGCCGGTCGCTGGCGGCCTTGTCCCAGGCCTGCAGAAAGTCGCCCATCCTTGCATCGGGGTTTTCCGCCTTGTGGGCCTTCCAGGCCGACAGCCGGTCCTGCGGTGTGCCGCGATTGGCCAGCAGGTCCATTGACCCGCCCGGCGTCGGCAGCACATCGGGTTTCGGCATCTTCAGCCCGCCAAGCGACCCAAGCCCGCCCCCCAGGGCAAAGCCGAAACCGGTTTCCATCAGCGTGCCGCCGACGATGTTGGCCAGGGGATTGCCGTCCCAGTTCTTGTCATTCAGGACATTGCCCGCCAAGGCCGAGGGCAGCGCGCCAGCCGCCCCCTCCACCCCTTCGGCAATGCCGTGCGCCAGCATCCGCTGCGTGCGGGATGAAGATTGCGCCATCTTCGCCAGCGTCGCAGCAAGCTTGGTCGAGGCCAGCCCCCCCGCCTTCTTGCCCGAGGCGCTGGCCACCCGCATCAACGCGTTGCCGACCCCGGCGGTCGCGGCGGCGGCGGCGGCGTCGACAATCCCGACCACGGCGTCGATGGCCATTTCTTCCGCCCCATAAGCCGCCCCCTTCAGTGCGGCCTTTACCGTCATGCCCGCGACCGCGGCATAAAGCGCACCAAGGACGGCACCCGCGATGCCACCGGTGGCGACAGTGACCGCAATGCCGACCACCAGCGCCGCCGCTGTGGCCACGGCATCGGTGACAGCATCGACCTGCGCGCGGTATTGCTCAACCGCCGATTGCACCCCGACACCACGCGCGCGGAACTGCGCAAGGGCACGGTCGCGTTCTGCCTTGGGTGCGTTCGGGTCGCGGATCAGGTCGTACTTGCCGCGCATCTTGGCCAGCCGGTTTTCCAGCACGTCGCGTTCGTGGCCGGTGATCGGCGAATTGACCAACTCCCAGTTGGTGCGCAGCTTGGCCTGCTCCATCTCTTCGTCGATGTTTTCCGGCACGCCGCGCAAGCTGATCTTCATGTCAAAGCCTTCGCGACCGTCGAGCTCCTCCTCGGCAATCTTGTCGACGCTGGGGCGGCCCAGACCGGCCAGGTCCTTGTTCAGATCGGCGATCTCGGCCTTGGTCAGGCCTTCGGTGGCGCGCTTGAAGTCCTCTTCGTCGGTGCCCGGGCCGCGGGTGGCGAAATCGACCCGCTGCGCGCGGGAGAGATATCCCCCCTGCTTGCGCAGCGCCTGCGCCTTTTCGCGGTCGGTGCCGGACATGTTGAACACGATCATCGCGTCAAGGCCACCCTTGCCCCAGCGGCTGTATTTCGTGTCATAGGCCGTTTCCAGCTTTGCCATGTTGGCAGCCCCGCCTTCGCGCGCGGCCTGTTCCATCTGGCGGTCAAGCTCGCGCTCGGCCTGTGCCAGGCGATAGGGGTCCCACCCTTCCTTGCGCGCCGTTTCCTGCAGCGCCTCGCGCTCCGCACGCATCTTCGGATCGCGCTTCAACGCGTCCAGCGCCCGGGTGTACTGGTTTTCCAGCACCCCGTTGATCACGTCGTCATCGGCGTAAAGGACGCCCTGCTTTTCGCGCTCCAGCCGGGCGGCATCGGCGGCGATCAGGTCGTTTTCGGCCAGGGCATTGGCAAGGTCGAGGTCGGGTCCGCTCAACTCGTCCTTGTAGGCGCTGCGCAGCGCACTTTCCTGGTCGCCCGGGTTGCCATAGCGGGCGTCATACTTGGCCTCGACCTCGGAGTTGCGCTTGGCGACCTCTGCCTCCATCTCCTCGGCGGTCAGGGGGCGCATCTTGCCGTCTTCGCCTTCGATCTGCTTGCCCGCGACGTCGTTGCGGATGTCGGCGTAGACGCCTTCGATCTGACCCTCGTCCGTGCCAAGCCCGAAAAGCCCCCCGTGCATGGCCTGGTCGATCGCGATGGCATCGGCCTTGGCGGTATCGCCCTCCAGCAGCGCCTCGGAGCGGTCAAGGTCGTGGTCGCTCATCTCGTCCTTGAGGTCGGCATCAAGATCGACCCCATAGCGGCGGCGGTATTCGGCCTTGATCAGCGCGCGCTCCTCGTCCGACTTGCCACGCAGCATCTTCATGATGGTGTCTTCGTCGGTGCCGGGGCCGTCCATCGCTTCGTAAAGCGCGCCCACCGCTTCGGTCACCACGTCGCCGTCCAAG
>JAPLPF010000192.1:0-26571 GCA_026400325.1 Rhodobacterales bacterium | reverse complement strand
GGCGTTGTGCAGATTGTCGGCGATCTTGGACGCAGAAAAACCGGGGGTTTCAGCCCCGGCGATCTCTTCAAGATTGTCGGCCTCGGCATAGGGCTTGGCCATGACCTCGGCGCGCAGCTTTTCGACCAGCTTGCCACGCTCTTCTTCGCTGACCCGAAAGCGCAGGCCGGCAGCCACCGCGCCAAGCGCATCGCGGTTGCCAGTCGGGGAATAGTAGGTGCGCACCACCTCCTGCTGTTCCTTGGACAGGGTCTTGAAGGCTTCGTTCGTTGCCAGATCAACCTCTTCGCCCTGGCTTGCGACAAAGGACTGCAACGTGCTGACGTTCGAGATCGTGGCGTCGCGGGCCTCACTGGCGCGCTGGTCGGCCCAGAGGTCTGCCTCGGCCTGGGCCTGCCCTGACCAGTCCAGGAACATCTGGTAGAGTTCGGCGAAGAAGCCCTGTGTCTGACCGGTTTCCTTCATTGCCCAGTCGCGGACCTTCCCGGCAGCCTCGATACCGGTCATGGTCGCGTCTGTCCGAAAGCCGTCGGTTTCGGTCGTGACACTTTCCCGCAGGGTGCGGACTGCCTTGCCCACGGCGCGCTTCTGATCGTTGGCCCAGTTGCGGACGCTGCCCTTCTGCAGGTTGTCCAGCATGATGGACCCCGGCGTCGCGGCGCGGTCGATGGCCGCCTGATCGTCGCGCGCGGTGGCGTCATAGGCCATTTCCTGCAACCGCAGCGCCCGGTCCAGCGCGGTGTGTCGGCGCAGCTTTGCCTGCTCGTAGTCGAACCTGATCTTGCCCACGCGGCGGTTGATCCGTCCGATCTGCTGATCGCGGCGCAGGTTTATCGCCGCCGGACTGTCCGCCCCGGCCGAGGCGGTGACGATCCCGGCGGTCTTTGCATCGCGGCCTGCAAGGGCGCCCTCGACCTCGGCCTCCTCATCCTTGCCGGTCGTAGACAAGGCGTCTTCGCCTTCCTTCCTGCCGCCTTGCAAGGCACCCTGCGCGGCATCTGTCGCCGCTTGCAGCGCCTCGCGCCGCTTGGACACGGCGGCGTCCATGTCGGCGGCAGTGATCCCGGCGTCTGCCGCGATCCGGCGCAACTGGGCGGTCAGCGCCTCGGTCACGCCAGGAAGCTGATCGGCGCCGATGTCGGGATAAACCCGGGTCAGAACACCGTTCGGATAGGCCTTGTCCCGGGCGGTCGCCAGGATGGGGGCGGACTGTTCGGCGGGGTTGACCAGAAGCCGCGCGATCACATCCTTCATGATCGCGGTGCCGATGGGGGGAAGCGGCTCACGCGGTGGCGGCGGCGTGTCCACGATCGTTGCGCCGACAGCGGTTCCGGGGGGAAGTTCCGGGATGGGTGCGGCAAGGCTTTGCTGGACATCGTCCACGCAGGCATCGACTTCGGGCGCAGGCGGGCCGGGTGTCGATTGCAGCGGCGCGTCGGTGTTTTCCGGCGGCGCGACAGAGCTGTTCGGGGCGGGAGGATCGGGCTGCCGCGCGGCCGGGTCGCGCACAAGCGTCGGCGTGCCGCGGGGCGAGGCGACAAGATCGGGCAGCACCGCGTCGGTGATCTTCCGCTTGGCTCTGGTTTCGACAAGGGCGGTGGCTTCGGGCACCGGTTCCACCGGGGGCGCGACCGGAACGGGCACGTCCTTTTTCGGCGGATCGGACACCGAGGCGTCCGCTTCGGCACTGGTCGTCGCACGCCGACCAGATCGGGTGGCGGCCAACGCGCCCCCTTTGGCGGTGACCTTTGCCGCAAGTGAAGCTGCGGGCGGCGGGTCGGGCACCTTGATCGACGCGGCGGCAGACAGGGTCTGCGTGCGCCAGGCGGCGAAGTCCGGGCCTGGTCCGGCGTCAGCAGACGAGGGGTCTGCGGCCAGGTCCGGTGCAGGGGCCACCTCGGGCGGGGGAACCTTGGCGACCGGCGGCGGATCAGTGCGTTCGGCTGGGCTTTCTGCCGCAGCTTGCGGCGGGGCGGCAGTCGCCTCACTCCCGACGTCCAGGGTGATGGTCGGGTTCGGGACGACCGCTGGCGCACCTTCGGGCGCGGGATCAGCCGCCTTGTCCGCAGCGGCAACATGAGCCCGGGGCAAAGGCAGTACCGCAGCAGCTGGCACGGGGTCGGTCTTGCCTTCTCCATCCGCGGACGGACGTCGGGTTTCAGCGGCCCCTTCCGGGGGGGCATCCGGCTGCCGCATCCCCGTTGCGGGTGCCGAAGGTGCAGCATTGGCGGGCGACTGGCTGCGGTCTTTCTCCAGTCGCGCATAGAAGGCCGCAGCGGCCCGGTTTCCAAGCGTCGAGACCGGCAAGACAGACAGGCGTGGTGCCATGTCCTTGGCAACCGGCGCGACGGTGACCTCACGAGCCGGCTGTGGCTGCAAGGCCTTTCGGGGGGGCGCTCGTGGGGGCGCTCGCAATTGCGGATCGACCCGCCCGACAGGGCGAACTGCCGACCAAGGGTGGCGGCGTCGATGTCTGCCATCGCCTCGGGTGGCAAAAGCGCCCGCCAAAGCCGGGCGCGAGTGTCGGCATCCGGCAAGGGAAAGGCAACGGTCACGTCGATGCGCCGGGTAAAGGCCTCGTCGATGTTCTGCGGATGGTTCGACGCCAGGATGACGATCCCGCGATGCGTTTCCAGCCGCTGCAGCAGGTAGGATGTCTCGATGTTGGCATAGCGGTCATGCGCGTCCGAAACCTCGGATCGTTTGCCGAAAAGCGCATCGCATTCGTCAAAGAAAAGGCAGGCGTTGCCGCCCTCGGCCGCAGCAAAGATCTGTTCCAGATGCTTTTCCGTCTCGCCGATGTATTTGCTGACCGTGGTCGACAGATCCACCCGGTAAAGCGGCAACTCCAGCGCCCGTGCGATGATCGAGGCGCTGAGTGTCTTGCCCGCGCCCGAGGGGCCGGAGAACAGCGCGGTCAACCCGCGGTCGGGTGAAAGCTTGCGCCCGAAGCCCCAGGTATCATAGACGCGCCGGGCATGGGTTGCGCGGGCGACCAGCCCCCGCAGCGCGCTGGTCTGCCGGTCGGGCAGGATCAGGTCCTCCCAGCCTTGTGTCGTCTCGACCCGCTTTGCCAGGGTGTCGAGCGCGGTCGACGAATGGGCCAGGCAGGCCCGCTTGGCAGCCTGCGGCGATGCCGTTGCGCGGGGATCATGCGCAATGGCCAGAAGATCATTTACCGAAAGGCGGAACCGGTGCGCAAGCATGGCCGCAAGGTCGTCACCTCCCGCCAGGTTCGAAGGAAGTGTTGCGCGCCAAAGCTCCAGCGCCCGCGCGGCGCCCGGCGGGCGCAGGGTGACGTGCGGTGCATCCGTCGGAAGGCGCGTGCCCGAGATAAGGGTCGCGGGAGAATGTGCCCGCGTCATGCGACGCAAAAGATGGGGCGGCAGCGCCTCGGCCTGGACCAGGATCAGCCGGGCCGAGTGAAGCGCCGCCTCGCGCAGGGCGATGGCAAGAAGACCTGCATCAAGCCCGCGTGCATCCAGCGCAAGGGGTGTCGCGTGATGATGCCGTGCAAGGGCAGCGGCCAGGGCCTGCCTGCCGCAGCCTTCTGGCCCAAGCAGGACCAGCGGGCCGGTTGCCAGGGGCACAAGGCGGCCTGGGTCCAGGTCTTCGGCAAGCGGCAGAAGGGCTGCAAGCGGTGCTTCGGCGCAAGGGCGAAGGTGGGCGTCCAGCCGGGTGTCGACGGCCCGGCGCAGACCCATAAGAAAGGACACCGTGGCATCGGTCAGCCGCAAGGGCCGGTCATCGAAAGCGCGCCCCGGATCGGGCGGGTCGATCAGGGCCGGGCCAAGCAGGGGGCCATCCTCGGCCAGAAGGGCGGCGCTTGACAGCGGCAGTTCCCCGATCAGTCGTCGCGCAATGGCCGGTGTCAGATGACGGCGCTGCGCATCGTCGTTCAGATAGGCGAAAAGCTGGGCGAAACCTGCGTCGGATTCAGGTAGCAGCATCAGCGCCAGCAGCGGCACAAGCCCGGGCGGCACCTCCAGCGCCTGGCAAAGCCGGGCCACCGGCAGATGCCCGATCCGGTCGGGATCGCCAAGCCGGGCCAGGACCGTGGCCTCTTGCCCGGACAAAGCAGCATTACCCCCCTGCCCCAATCTGTGCGCCAGCGCGACGGCCTCGGCGGCCGCGATGAACGGTGCGCCCGACCCCTCGCCCTGTGCCAAAAGCGTGCTGGCCCGGGCCGAGACGAGGTGTGCCGCCACTTGCAGCCAGTCGGAAACAGTTGCGAAACGGTCAGGCATTGGCGACCTCCACGACAAGACGACGGTCGCCCAGCCACGGAATCGGCCCTTGCGAACCTGTCCGCCCCGCCATCACCAGAAGAATGCGCAGCGGCACCGGGCCAAGCCGAAGGAGGATCTCTTTCGGACCAACCTCGATTTCGCCGGGCTGCAGCAGGAACTGACGCGCCAGATAGTCTGCCGAAGCCCCCTCCATCCCGCGCAGTCCGGTTGCAAAGCGGTCAAGCACGGCACGCAAGGCGGCGATCTCGGGGCCGTTGCCATGGGTCGGGGTGTCGTCGGCAAGCGGGCGCAGCGGGGGCGGAAGATCGGTGGCGCGGGGCCAGTTGATCGGGGCCGCAGGCAGGCTATCGGGATCCCGCCCGGCAAGCCAGCGCAGGACCGGGTCGGCCATCGCCAGCGGTCGCAGGCTCTGCGGCACGGCAAAGGCCAGAAGGCGCATGCGGCCAGTTGCCTGAAGCCGGTCGGCAAGGTGCAGGTCACTGATCGCGGGCAGCAACAGGCCGACACCGGCAAAACGCGACCGGAGACGGTGCAACGATTGGGCCGGGCTGGCCTTTGGCACCCCGGCAGCCGAGCGCAGCGCAAGGGCCGCAAGATCTGCAAGCCGGGCCGGGGGTGCGAGGGGCAAGGCGCCCGCAAGCCAGACAGCGGCCGGTTTGAGAGTTGCGGGCGTGGCTTGCAGCAGGGCTGCAATTTCGGCGGCCGGCCCCCCACCGGCCAGAAGCCGCTGAAGATCCGGCAGGACCCGGGCCAAAGCCGCGACAAAGACAATCTGCATCGCCAGGGGTGCCGCAACCTCGGGCGGAAGCCGGACCGGGGCGCCGGTCAGCGCCACCAGCCACAAAAGGGCATGGCGCGCCCGCGCATCGGGATCCGTCGGGTCGGTCAGCGCGGGCACCGGTGGGCACCCCCCTGCCCGCTCGATCACGGGCGCAAGACCGGGGCCTGGCTCCGGCGCGGTTCCGACCCAGTCCCGCCAGAGACTGGCGATGTTTGCGCCGGACAGGATGTTCATCAGGCCGGCCAGACGGGACTGACCCAGCATGAGACCAAGCACCGGCCCGATCCTCCGCGCCTCGCGTCCCAGAACGACCGTTGCGGCACGCCCTGGGTCCTCACCCTCCAGCACGGCGAACTCGGCATAGCGCCAGTCACCAAGGGCTGTATCCCGTGCCAGATCGGCAAGCCAGTCGGCGAGAAAGGCGGTCCGGTTGTCATAGCGGGCAACACTGTCGCGCGGCGCATCGGCAACCGCGCGCGTGAGGGCCTTTGACAGGGCCTCGGCCCAGAGCCGCGCAATCGCCGGATCGGCCATGCCGGAGGGGTCGAACCAAAGCGCCAGGTCAAGCCTGCGTACGACCACATAGGGGCCATCCTCGGCCGAGTAAGGCTGTGCCGCCGCCTCCAGCCCCTCGACAAGGGTGGTTCGCGCCAGGCGGTCCAGCCGCCGTGACACCGCCACCCGCCGGGCCGGCGTTCCGGCGATGCGGTAGGTCGTGGCCATGCGGTCGATGGTGAGCATCGGTCAGAACCCGATGCCAAAGCGTTGGAACAGCCAGCCCACATCGCGCGCCCGGCGGGCATGCATCCGGTCACGATCCGCCAGCGTGCTGTCGGTAAACGCCTTCGAGATCGCCCCGGCCGACCCCGGAAAGGCCTGAAGCCGGGCGATCACCTGTTCCAGCCGCCCTTCGTCAAAGTGCAGCAGGGCCAGCCGCAAGTGGTTGTAAAGGATCAGTGTCGTGTCCACGCTATAGGGCCGGGCATCGCGAAACAGGTGGTAAACCTCGCTTTGCGGGGCGGCGTGCACGTCATGCCCCATAAGCCAGAGCCGCAGGCAAAGCTCGACATCCTCGCTGCCCCAGCGGGTCATGCCGGGGTCAAAACCGCCCTCGGCGGCAAAGGTCTCTGCCCGCACCGCCTGGCAGGCCCCTATGTGGAAGGGAACCGCCCCGCAAGTCTCGGCCGGAAGCCAGACATTGCCAAGGCTTGCGTCCGTCCAGGTGATCCCGCAGGCGCGGGCGCGGTGATCGCGGATCGACCGGAAGGCAGGCCCGGTCATCGCAACCCGGGGGTCGGCAAAGGGGGCAACCAGCGGCTCCAGCCAGCCCGGCGGGACAAAGCAATGGCCGTCAAGAAAGACCAGCACTTCGCCGCGCGCCACGCCGGCCCCGGCGTTGCGCGCGCGGGCAATGCCAAGGTCGGGACCGGCGATGATCTGCAGCCGGCTATCGTTTGCAAAGCGGGCAGCAAGGCGCTGAGGTGCCCCGTCTTCGGACCCGTCATCCACAACGATGATCTCGGGCGTCAAACCGCCCGAGTTTTCGCGAACGGCGGCCACGGTGTCGATCAGGTTCTCACCCTCGGACTTTGCCGGGATGATGATGGACACCAGCACATCCGACCCATCATAGGCCATCAGACCGGCCCTCCCCGTCCAAGCTTGATGCGCGCCCGCAACTGCAGATCGGCCACACGCACTTCCGAGACGCCCATGATGCGTGACAGCTCTACGCTGTCCGTTTCAAGGAAGGTGTCGACCGTGCTGATCCCTTCCGCCCGCAGCCGGGTGCCAAGGACGGGGCCGATGCCTTCGATTTCATTGATGGGCAGGATCTCGTCATCCAGCGGCCCGATAGTGTCTGGCCCGAACGTCGGTCGCAATGTGACATCCGTGAACCGGGTGAAAAGGGTTGGCTCCCGCGTGAAAAAGCTTGGATCAAGGGTGAACCGGGTGAAGACACTGGGGTCCAGGGTGAACCGGGTAAAGAGGGTCGGCTCACGGGTGAAGCGCGTGAAGAAGGTTGGCTCGACCGTGAAACGCGTGAAAATGCTTGGTTGAAAGGTGAATTGCGTCGGAGTCGGCGTGGGCGTGGGGGTAGGCGTCGGGGTGGGAGTAGGAGTGGGAGTGGGTGGCGGAGGTGTCGGTACCGGTGCCGCAACGTCACAGGCGCAAAGCTCGGCCCCGGACAAAAGCCACTGCGGCAGGATCCGGCGGCGTTGGGTAAACTCGTCCACCGCGACGATGCCGAAGTCGCCGCCGCGGATCGAGGCAAGGATCACGCAGTCATCCTCTGCCCCGGGTTCGGGCGGGCATGGCACATGCTCGGGCCCGCAGATCATGCGATGGATATCGTCGCAACCGGGAAGGGCAAGGGCCGGGGGCAGGCTGCACAGGACCGCGAGCCGATATCCCTCGCAGATGCGGGTCGGCTGCATGTCATTGCCGGGCGGGCCGCAGCGATCGGGCAAGGCAGGCTGGAACCGGGCCGGGGTTTCGGCGGCGTAAAGGGCCAGATAGACTTCGCCCCGCGCCGTGGCAGGCAGCGTCACCCCAAGCAGGGCCGCTGTGCCGGACGGGTCGGCCACCACGATGCGCCGGATCGCCGCCCCCCGCAGCCGCAGCGTCGCGGCAACACCGCGAACCGTGGTTGGGGACTGGCGATCCTGTTCTGCGCCGCTGGCACCAAGGGCGGTGACCACCGGCCGGGCGCCGGCATGAACCAGGCGGATCTCGACAAGGCTGGCGTCCGACGCCAGGTCGATCACCAGCACCGGCGAAACCGCAAGTCCGGTCAGGCCACTGATGCTGCGCGCGCGGATCTGGGACGCGGGCGCACCGTTCGGCCCGATTGCCACGACGGCGCCCCAGGCCTCGCCCGCCGGACTGGGGAGCGAGGCCGCAGGGTCGATCCGGGTGAAATCGAGGCTGCGGTAGGTGTCGCTGGTGCCGGGGGCCGCGGCAGGGGGGGCTGCGGTCAGGGTCAGCGGGGCAACGCAGCCTTGCGCTATTCCAAGGCAGGTTTGGGCTGCCGCGCAGATGTCGAAGGCAGCACTTCCAGCGGGAACCGAGACCTCCTCGCCTGAAGGTAGCAGCGCATGGCCTGCGCCCACCTGAATCTGCCAGGGCTGGCCCGGCACGGTCTGCACGCCCAGCCCGCAGGCAACACCATGGCCGATCACCGCCCGGTTGTGGCGGCGATCCTTGTCGCGGATGAAGTCTACGACGGCGTTCAGGTCATCGCGGGTCAGGCTCTGGCGGTCGAAAAAGACCGGGCGGCTGATCCTGTCTTGGCATTCGTTCGGCATCGGTATGATCCTTCTGGCTGATGGCCCGGTCCCGCGAAACGGGGCCGGGCAGACCGATGTCATTGGTCGATGTGGAACCAGCTGTCGAAGCTGCCGCCCTGCAGCCCGTTGCCGGACCGCCTCTTCGGCACCGCGCCGAAGATGTGGTTGCCGTCCACGGCGAACGTGCCCTCGCCATCCGCGACCTGATCGGCACGCAAAAGGACGCGGAATGTCGCTGGACCGGCCTCGAGGACCTGATCCAACGGATCGGGGTTATCCAGCACCAGCCGGACGGCGGTTGCACGTTCGGTGTCCAGCGGCAGCGCGTTGACCCCGACGATCCGGTCATTGTCGAAGCTCGTGACCTCGACCGGCTCGCACCGGAGTCCGGTCACGATGACTTCGGTGAGTGCGGCGGAAAAGGGCCGGACAGCAACCTGGGCAATCAGCTGGAAGACCTGACTGAGCCCGGTGCCGCGGAACCGGCCCTGCACGGTGGCGACCTGCACCTCGCGGTCAAACAGGATGACGATGCCAACCTCCCTGAGAAGGTTCCTGAAGTCGTCAAAATCGGCATAGGAAGTCCCGTCATGCAGCCAGCTGACGTTGGTGATGTGGACGAGATCTTCATTCAGGCCTTCGCCATTGGTCCCGTTCGTGCCGTTGGTTCCATTGGTCCCGTTCGTTCCGTTGGTCCCGTTTGTTCCGTTTGTTCCAGGCGTCCCCGGCAACCCCTGCGGCCCGGTCAGACCCGGTTGCCCCGCCGGGCCGCGCGGGCCGGGGCGCCCAAGGGCAGCCCCCTGGTCCAGCATGCAGTGCACGACCTCGACGATCGTGTTGGAGGACGGAGCCAGCGGGCGGTGGCTGAGGTTGTCGATGTGGATGTCGGTGTCCGCTCCCACCCCCTGATCCTGCATCGCCACGTTCGGACGCCAGGCCGGCAGACGGGCCAGCGTCACCTCGTGGTCATCGTCGCCACAGCTGTGGCAGGGCGCGATGATGGCGTCGAACTTGGCCCCGCAGTCGCCTTCGGTCACGTCGATCACCGCGACCAGCGCGCGGTCCGGCTGGTTCGGGCTGTCATCCTGCGCGGCGATGTAGATGCGGTTGCGGCTGGTGGACAGGCGCTGAAACCGACCCAGCCCCGCCACCGCCTCACGCGTGCCCGACGGGTTCGCAGGCGTCGCGGCATCCAGGCTTGAGATGGCGTCGATGCTGAGCGACAGAAGCGAGCTGCGCCCCGCCGCGTCACGTTCCAGCGCATAGGCCCATTTTTCCCCGGGGGCCAGGGACAGGTCCGCAACCTGGCCCTCCCATTCCCCGCCGCGCCCTTCGCTGGTCACCGAGAAGATTCCGCCCGCGTTCGACAGGCGGAATTTCTGCAAGACCGCCGTGTCGGCGTCGGCCTGCCCGAGAACAAAGACGTAGCGCCCGTCAAAGGACACTGCGAGTGCGACGGGATCGCCGGTCAGGGTCAGGGCAACGGTGATCTCGTCGCCAGCCTCGGCATCTGCGGCACCCGAGAACAACGCCGCCACATCCAGGATGCGCAAGCGGCGGTCGGCGGTGGCCGCATCCGGGTCCAGCAGGAACAGAAGCCGCCCGTCAGAGGAGGGCCGCATCACGCTTGCGCCACTCCGCGCAGGCCGGTTTGCACCGACCGCGTGGCCAAGCGCAAAACGCCGCCGGTTTGCAGGCCCGGCCGCCGGGCCGCCGGCTGTCAGCCAGTCACGAACCGACAGGTCCTGCCAGGCCAGAACCTCGCCTGATCCCATGCGCAGCACGAAGAGGGTGCCGTCGGTTGAGACGGTCATCCGCAACGGCTCGGTCACCCCGATGACCGGCGCGGCCGGATTGGCGGCCCCAAGGTCGGCCGCGCGGTAGACGGCGATGCCGGTGCCGCCCTCGATCCCGGTCCCGGCCACATAGACCAGGTCACCACGCGGCGAGACGGCAATGTCCGTCACCAGCTGTCCCACCTCGACGGCGGTCACCAGATCATGCGTCGCGGCGTCATAGACCAGCATCCGCGCGCCATTGGCGTCCGAGCGGGTCGCGACGTAGATCTGGCCGCCATCCTCGTCAAAGGCGACAGCCGTGATCGTCTGGCCCTGCAGAACCAGCGTCTGCACCCAGTCGAATCGCGCGGCAGAGGGCGGAGCGACGGGCGGGCGCATCCCCGCAGGTGCGGCCCGCAGGACAACCTCGACCCCCTCAAGGATGCGGTTCCAGGCAGTGTCGCCGTCAGCGCAGCCGCAGTCGGGCAGGATGACCGGCACCCGCTCATCCCCGGTCTCCCGATAGCGCAGGGCCAGGAAAAGATCATCGCCCCCCGCCGGATCGACGGTCAGCCCCTGGTCGGCGATCAGGGTCGGAATGTCTATCGCCGTCCGCGCGGGCACGATCAGCTCGCGGCCGCAGCAATCCAGCGCAAGCCCAGGCTCCAGCACGACAAAGCGCGTGCGGCAGGCCTCGTTCGGATGGGCGGTGATGGCAAGGCCGCAGACGGTTCCCATCCCGTGCAGATAGCGGTTGTGCAGGCGGTCCTTGCCCACGAGATAGGCCTGTTCGTCGGCAAAGTCGCGTTCCGTCAGCAGCTTGCCGTTGAAATAGGTGTTGCGGCGGAACGGATGCAGGTTGCACGGAATGCAGGCGGCAGAGAAATCGTCGTCGGTGGAATCGGACATAGCTGAAACCTTTCCTGAAAATGCTTAAGGCGCGCGCAGCACGAACTGGCCAAGGCGCGGCGGCGGATGCGGGGGCGCAGGCAGGCGGGCATCCTGATGCAGGCGCATCTCGCCCAGGGTCGAGGACGGCTGCCCGCCCAGGACCATGTCGACGCCAAGGGTGGACTGGCAGCCGATCCGGATACCCTGCGGAACGACGATCAGCGACCAGGCGGTGTGGGCAGGGCGAAGGACATTGACCAGATCAACCAGCGTGGCGCGGTCGGCCGGGGTCGGCACCAGGGCCTCGGGCAGGATCAGGACAAAGCGGTGGGCGTGGTCCGCCCTTGTGCCGGATGTGGCCATCTCCAGCCCGCCAAGGCGCAGGTGGCCATTTGCCAGCGCAGCACCCGCATCCGACCGGCGCGCGCCATAGTCGCGAAGCCTGAAGGTTTCGACAAGGGCAGGCAGCGGGGACGCAACGCCAAGATGCAGCTGAAGCACGGCCTTGAGACCCGCAATGGTGCCCCGCTTGCGGCAGATTTCATCTGCCCGCGCCAGAAAGGCGCGGCGGGTGGCTTCGGGCCAGGCGGCAAGGAACCGGATATCGAACCATGAGGCCAGCCAGGCCAGAAACGCGCCTTCCGGTGCGGCATGGGCGGCCAGGGTCGCGGGAAAGCGGGTTATGCCTGCTTCCACCTCGGCGAAGGCCGTGTCGAAGTATGACAGCAGACGATCCACGAAATCACGACTGACCGGGTCTTCGTGAAAGGGTTCCGGCAAGAGGCGCAGCGATGAGGAGCGTGGACCTGCAATGTCGATGCCGCGCAGGCCCGGGCTGACCGTTCCGTCGCCGACAAGGCCAATCTGCACCCAGAGGTATCTGCCCGGGCCGGACTGCACCAGAAGTTCCGGGCGCTGTCCGGCGGTGAGAACGATCCGGCGTGACCAGTTCTCCTCGGGCTCTTCGTCAAGTCGGCTATCCTCAAGCGCCACGTCGGAGGTCAGCGTCCGAACCTCAAGCGCCGTGGTCGGCGGGATATCCGCCTCAAGCATGATGCGATGCCAGGCAAAGCCTGCAACCTGACTGTCAAGCGGCGCCGAGATGATCGTGCCCTTGTACTGCAACCTTGTTTCCTGAGCGAGGTACAGAAGCTGGGGGCCCTGTGGCAGCCGACCCTGCCGCGACACGGTGACCTTGCGCAGGGCTGGTCCCGGTCCCTTGCAGCCGGATGCCGGGGGATGGATGCCGTCGGCGCTGCGTGTCAGGGGCGGCGCGAAAACCTGGCCCCAGATCGCGCGCTGGTCGGCGGTGGTCAGGACGGTCGCCCGGCCAAGCCGATCCAGCCGCACCAACCGGCCAAGTCCCGTGGCGGGATCAGTGTCGATGACCAACAGCACACCCTGCGCGTCGAAGGCCAGATGCCGGGGTCGGTTCAGCACCCCTGCCCCGCCCTGCCAGACCGGATCGCCACCGTCCGGCTGCCATTGCCGGTCCAGCCGGTCGATGCGGCCCCGCTCTTCGTCGGCAAGGTAGAGATGCCGATCCGGCCCGAGTGCCGCGCCCCATGGACGCCCCTGCAAGTCGCGCAGATGGCGCACCGCCATGTCGGGCCAGCTGTAGATGAGCAGGCGTGCGGCCACCTCGTCGTTGCCCTGGTCGATGACCGCAAGGTCGCCGTCGGCGGTGAAACACAGCCCCCCGGGGCGGACAAGCTGATACGGACCGAGCGCGGGTCGCCGCGAGGGGATCACGCAGTCACCTGTATCGGGTCCGTCAGCCTGCGGCGCGGGCCAGAGCGGGGCAAAGCCGGACGCCGTGGCGGCATCGGCCCCGAAAAGCCCCTGATGCGGATGCTGCAGGATCACCTGCCCGCCCGGGTCCGCGACAAGGATGCGCCCGTCCGGCGCAATAGCAACGCCGGTTGGCAGGGTAAGCCCGCCAAAGCTGCCGCCAGCGTCGACCAGCGGCGACAGACGGCTGCCGGTGGGCGCAAGGCCCAGAACGCCGGTTGCAGGGTCTTCGGCCACTGCCGTGGTCAGGGAGGAAAGCCTCCAGCCAAGCAGCGGATCAAGACGCAGGAAGGCGGGCAGTCGCACGGTTCTAGCCACGGCCATACCTCACGTTCAGCGAAATGACGCCGGTTGGGGGCAGATGCACCAGCGCGCCCGGATCAAGCGGCAGGACATCGGCCGTGTCGTCCTGGGCAAGGGTCTCAAGCGCCATCTTCAGATCGGCCACACGGGAAACTCCGGGCTGGCGCAGCAGCAGGTTGAAGACCTGGCCGTGATAGATGGCGCCGCCAAAAGGCCAGCCACCTCCCTCTTCGCCCCCGGTCAAGGGGTTGAAATAGCCAAGCAAGGCGGCATGGCAGGCCTCCTGTACGGCCTTGAGATCGGCATCTGGCCGGGCCTCGATGTCCGCCCGCAGCAGGTCGATCCGGGTGTAACGCGGGCCTATGACGTAAAGCTCGGTCGTGATCAGGCGGCGGGCATTGAGGTGGGCGCAGATCAGGCGCAACTCGTCTGCCGTGGGCTGCGGCGTCGGGTGGCGCTTTTCAGGCAGGACGACCACGGTCACCGCGCCCGGGCTGTTTTCGACGAAGACCGGCAGCGGCGTCGACCTGTCGACCGCAGTCTGCGGCAAGGCATGGGCCGACCGCAGCGCAACACCGGGAGTGGTCAGCGCAAGATCGGCGAAATCCTCGGCGGTGACCGCCCGGTCGCGGCTGCGCAGGTGACTGGGCGCGCGAAGTTTGGCCTGGTCGATCGTTTCCTCGTCCGACCCCCCGGTCGCCGGACGCTGGTTCGAGACCGATTTGACCTGTGGCAGGGCCGTCTTGAGGGTGGCTATCGTGCCGGTTGCCACATTGCCAAGCGCGCCCCCCCCCACGCGGTAGCGGTTGGCTACGATACGGGAACCCGCGACCGGCACCATCCCGTTCACGCCATCGCCAAAGGTGATGAGCCCGGTTTCGGCATCAAGCAGGTAGCGCTGCGTATCGCGTGATGCGCCGAAGAAATCTGCCTCTCGCTGCCATATGACCCCTTCGCCACCGGTCGGTGGCAAGACGGCAAGCTCCAGGTCCGGCTGGCCTGACCCCGGGTCGATCAGGACCGGCGCGCGCGACAGCTGGAAGCTTTGGTTCGGCCGCCCGGCACTGACGCCAAGCACCTCTGACACGCGCGAGGTTGCCGCCGTGGACTGCACGGTGTTGAGATGTAGTGCCGAAATCTCGGGCACCGTGTCGCGCACCGCAGTCTGCCGGGCGCGGAGCCACAACAGGCCATGCGATGCCGGTGCCGCGTCATAGCCAAGATCGGTCCAGACCTTCGGGTCGATGGCAGCGAAATCCGGCTCGGGCCCGGCCGAGATCGCGCCAATCAGGGCGACGTTGTCCTGCAACGGCGGGTTCACCAGCCCCATGGGACCCTTCCAGACATCCAGCGGCAGGTCGGGACCAAGAAAGACTTCGGCCTGCAGATCCGCTTGCACCTCGACCTTGGTCGATGGTGGCTTGGACAGTCCGGCCTTCAGCCAGAAGGCCCGGCTCAATGCCGCCCAGGACACAACCGGCAGGTTGGCCGGCAGGTCCAGATACACATGACCGCTGCGCGACACGCCCGCCGTGCCGTCGCCACGCAAGTTGAGCGTCTGCCAGTGCGAGTCGTCCTCAAGGTCTACCGCCGCCCCGGCATGGGCATAGACCGACCAGCTCACGTCACCCGAGCGGTCCTGAACCTGCCATGGGAACAGACACTCTTCCGCATTCGGCCCGGGGTTGAGCGATCCAGTGGCATTGCGGTCGAACACATCCGGCATGACGACCGTCAGGTTCAGCTCGCCTTCGGGAAAGCGGTCAAGGAAATAGTCCTCGTCGTCATCGCGCACCGGACGGAGGAGGAGCCCGATCAGCATCTCGGGAAAGGTGGCGCCGTCGCCAAAGGGCAGGAACGGCCTGACCAGGGTCAACGTTGTCGCGTCGGCGTCGTACGCGCCGACAACTTGCCGCCCAAGCCCGCCGTCCGAAGGCACGATCAGCGCCGCAACCGCCGCATTCACGCCGCGCAAGGTCTCATCCGTCTCGAAGATCAGGGGTTTGGGCAGGCTGGGGTCCTTGACGGCCACCTGCGTGCCCTTCGGCACAAGGATCGTCAGCGGATCGCCGACCCGGTCAAGATCGGCAAAGCGGAAAGTCAGATCGGCAGTCGCCGCGCGGGCTGGGGCCGGCGTGGTGCCGATCAGGTTCAGGAAATTGACATAGGCCAGGTCAGGCAGCCGGTTGACCCGGTACAGCAGCGTCTCGGTCAGCCAGGCTTGCAGCTGCACCAGCGTCATGCCGGGATCGCTGTCGTTGAAGTTGGTCCATTCCGGCGTGAAGGTCGGGATGCGGGCCTTGGCCTCGTCGATCAGCGACTTGAAGGTCCGGTCATCCAGCAGCGGCGGCGGGATCGGCATGGCTCAGCCCTCTCCTTCATTGATGAAGAACGGATAGACAAGGTTGTGAAAGGCGTTGTTGGCGCGGATGCGGTAGTCGATGTGGATCAAAAGCAGCGCCTCGTTGTCGGCCGAGGTCTGGGCGCGCACCCTCAGCACGTCGATCCGGGGTTCGTGGCGTACCAGCGCGCGTTCCACCGAAGCCGCGATCGAGGCGCGCAGGTTCGGCGTGTTCGAGGCGAAGACATAGTCGTGGATGCCGCAGCCAAACTCGGGCTGCATGATCCGGCGGCCCGGGGCCGTGGACAGGATGATCCAGATCGACTGTTCGATCAGGGTCGCCCCATCGGCGAAATCCAGTCCGCCGCGACCGTTGACGCGGATCGGAAAGGCCCAGCCCTTGCCCAGGAATGCGGTCATCGCTCAGCCCCCCACCAGGACGGTCGGGAAGGCCCCGAGAAGGCTGCCGACCGCGTTGCGCGTGTTCTGTGTCGTCGGATCGCCGAAACGCGCAATTGCCTTGCCGCCGCACAGGACGGTGGCCGATCCCGTGGTCACCTCCATCTCGCCCTTGATCGTGCCGGACGCGACGCCGCCGCCCGCCGTGCCCCCCTCATCGCCTGACGAGGAGGGAACCTTGCTGCCCTGCACCAGCACCTTCATGCCGCCCACCACCAGGTCCTTCGCCTCGCCCGTCACATCCGAAAGTTGCGCGATGTTGGGATAAGGGATCGGGATCGGCGAGACGGGCCCGGGCGTCAGGCACACATCCGGAAAGGCGAAGGCAATTCCCTGTGCGGGGCAGATCGGACGTCCCATGGCCTAGATTCCTTGCAAGGTGACGGAAAGGCGGCGCAGCAGGTCTTGCGGGACGCCTGCGTCGAATTGGGGTGGCCACGCCGCGCGCCAGACGGTGTAGGCGCGGTTGCGGTCCGGCTCGATCACCAGGGTGTCCAGGACCAGCGGGATGCCGCGCGATTGCCAGAGGGCCGGATCGTCAGGGCCGTCGCCGGTGAACCAGCTTTGCACCGCAACCGGCGTGTCGGGGGGCAGCGTGAAGCCGTAGGCCGGGCCGGCCTCCCGGGTCAGAACGATCTGGTCGCCGGGGGTCAGGTGCGGGACTGCCGGCACTTGCCGGCGATCCCGGCGAAAGCCGTTGAAGTAGCTGTTGGCAAAGGCATCCGGCAGGTCTTGCGTCATCGCGCCGAAGTCACCCCCCTCGGCCTTGCGGGGATTGGTCTGGCGGTCTTGCCAAGCAAGGCCCGTCAGCTCTTTCACCGGCAGCGCGGCCTGGCTGAGCTGCGTGACCCCGTTCACCGCCAGACTGATCGGCAAGGGCGGTGCATCGGCGATGACGATCAGATCGGCCTCGGGCTTTTCCGGCACAAGGTCGGATTCGAAATCGACCGTGGTGAGCGCAGGCTCGCCATAGCTGACCGTCTGGCCATCAGCGCCCATTGCGGGTAGGCGCAAGGACACTGCGACCGCAATTGCACCGGCTGGAAACCGGGCATAGGCCGACATCAGCACCGGTTGATCCGCTGTGGCAGGGAAAGCCGGTGGTGACGTCACCGTGGCCCCGGCCACTGCCCCGGCCAGCAACGACGGGCGCGGGGTGACAAGCCCTGCCCCACCCGAGGCCTTGACCGAAAGGCCAAAACCCCGGTCGCGCAGCTGACGACCGAAACCTGCGCTTTGGCGCAAGTCACCCGCCCCGGCACGCGACAGGGTGACGATCTTGTCTGCAATGGTCGCCGTGGCCCCGCCAGTCTCCTGCCAGCTTTGCAGCCCAGCGGCGAAATCGGCGTTCTGCAGGGCAATGCCGATCTGATCGGCGTCAAAGATCACCGGCCCGTCCGGGTCCGCTGTCAGGACCCCGGCCGCGGGATCGGGGTCGGCCTGGACGAGGTAGGCCAGCTTGACCGCAAGCGCACTGACCGGCTCGATGCTGCCAGGCCCGGGGGCCGACCCTGCAACCCGCCGGAAGGACGGAAAGAAGCTGCCGGAAAGGCCGGGATGATCGGGGAACTGGACGTCCATGCAGGCCTCCTTCGGTCAGGGGTTGAGGTGAACGGGTGCGCCCTTGCCCGTCAGCTGGGCCGAGGCTTCGATGGTGATGTTGACGCCCTTGATCGTGATGTCGCCGGGGCTTTCCAGGGTGATCCCGGCTGCCTCCATGCGCAGAAGATTGCCCTTGGCATCCTCGATCAGGATCGATTCCGATCCAGACTTGTCCTCGAACAGGATCTTGTGGCCGCTTTCGGTCTGCAGCATCCGCTGGGAAAGCTCGGTCGTCGGGGGCTGGGTGTCGCCGGAAAAGATCGCGCCAAGGACGTAGGGCTGGTCAAACTGGCCCTCGGCAAAGGCGGCCAGCACCAGATCGCCGACCAGAGGCTGGAACCAAAGCCCGAACCCGCCCGACGCCAGCGGTCGCGCGATGGGCGCCCAGTCACTGACCGCCTGATCCGACCGGCTGGGAAACTTCAGCTTCACCCGCCCCAGCTTTTCAGGGTCTTCCAGGTCCTCGACCACGGCCAGCACCAGGCCCGGGATGCGCGGGGCGGTCATGGCAACCTCCCCTGAAGCCGGGCGGAAAAGGTTGTCCGATAGCCGGTGCTGTCGATCCGGTGCGTGGTCTTGGTCAGCACCCACAGCCCGGAGTAGCGCGGCCCGATTCCGGTCACCGCCACTGTGCCCCCGGCGCGCAGTTGCGCAAAACCGATGGTCCCGCCTTCGGCCGTGACCATGTCCTTCACCCGATCGCGCAGGATGCCAAGCGCCTTGGCATCCGCCTCGGCCTGGGATTTTGCGGGCTGATCTACGACGACCTCTTCGGTCTTTGCCAGGGCACCGGTCACCGTATCAAGAAGCTTCGGGTCGGGGAAATCGAGGCCAAGGTCCGCAAGGGAAGCCTCGGCCAGGATGTCACGCTCGGCGCCTTTGGCGGTCGGATTGGTGGCGCGCAGCTGCACCTTGCCGACCTGGTCCTTGATGCGGACCGCAAGGTTGAAATGCGTCAGCGTCTTGCCCCAGGCAAGTTCGTAGCTTGGCGCATCCACGCCGGAAGGCCCGAAGAACAGCACCGGCTCGTTTGCGTTGCCACCGGTGACGGTCAGCCCAAGTTCCGGCGGGGGGGCGGGCAGCATGACAAGGTCATAGCCCAGCAACCGCGCCCGCCGCGCCAGGAACCGCACCGGGTATTCGTTGTTCAGCATGGTGAATGATTGCGGCGTCTCGGACGCCGCCTGTCCGGCCGGGGTGGCCACACCGATCCCAAGCTCGTCCGCCAATGCCTGCGCGATTGCAGTATCGGTCTGATCGACGAATTCCTGCGTCACCTGCTTGTTCTGCAGCTGGAACAGCGTCGAGATCACTCGCACCTTCATCACCGGCATGCCCGTCTCGGGAAAGCTTGGCGTGACGGTCACGATGGTGCCGACCAGCTTCACGACCGGGTCTTCCGGCCCGTAGTAGCCCATCGACAGCTTGGCCATCATCCCCGGCTCGAAGGCCGGGATCGCCTTGCCGGCACCATCGGTCCGGGCCTTTCCGCCTTCGTCATAGGGGCTGGAGTATTTCGGGGCGTTCAGCTGCGGGTCCCAGTCGGCCAGGGTGAATTCAAAGCTTTCGAACTCGTCAAGGCTGTCCTCGAACGTCACCTCCAGGATGTCGCGGATCACATGTGGCTCGATCGCGGTGCTGTCGGACCCGTCCGACCGCTTGCCGTCGACCTCGATCACAAAGCGAGGGGCGTAAAAGCCGCGGTTCAGGTGAATGGCTTCGGCGGTCATGGTTACACCAGGGGCGGCAGATCAAGGATCTGGCCGGGGTAAAGGCGGGTCGGGTCGGGAATGCGGTTGGCGTCGGCGATGACGCGCCAGCGGGCGGCGTCGGCATAGGCTGCATGGGCGATGAAGGGCAGCGTCTCGCCTTCGCGCACGGTATGGGTGCGGGTGTGGTCCGAGGTCTGCAGGTTCAGCTCGGTCAACTGCTCGGTCAGGGTGCGGTATTCGCGCAAGCTCAGCGACACGATGCAGCGCAGGGGCACACCGTCAGGATCGAAAAGCGTGTAGCGGCGGCTGACCGTTTCGACGACGGCATCGAAGGTCGGCGTCGGGGCCTCGCTTTCCGAGGTCACGGCCCCGGGAAAGGCGGTGCCCCAGGTCACCCGGACCAGAGGGGGCGTGTGCAACTTGCCGCTGATCTTGACCATGCGGTAGAAGGCATCCACCCGCTGCACCACGGTGGCCGCATCCGATGCAGCCCCCCCGGGATCGCCGGTGATCGCACCCAGAAGGCCACCGCCACCAGCCAGGGTGGTGCCGTCGAAGAACAGCTCCAGCGTCAGTTTTTCGCTTTCGCCACGCACGAACTGCAGGATCGGACTGTCCAGCCCCGGCAGGCTGACCTCGCCGAACTTCGCAGTCTTCTCGAAGGTGTATTCGGTCGGGTTGAACTGCACCTCGATCGGATCACCGACCGTCGCCTTGCCCAAGTCCAGCTTCTGGAAGGTCAGCTTGCCCATCGCTACACCTCGGCCCGACGATGGTCGGCAAGGCCCGCGTCCCTTGCCCGCGATACCGCTGCCGCGTCCTCCCGCCGCCGCAAGGTGTCTACCCGGCGGGCAAGCTCGTCCAGAAGTTCGGGCGTCAGAAGCGAGGCGGCATCCAGCGCATGAACTTCCGAACTGACTTCGTTGATCCTGACGGGCATCTGCAGTCCTTTTCTTCGGAACGGGTGCTTCAGAACGGGTTGACGGCATCAAGAAGCTTGCCGGGAGAGGCAATCAGCTCCAGCTTTTCATGGGCGATCTCAAGGCTTTCGATGGCAACGGCGGATTCCCCGGCCTTCAGCGCCGGGCCGGTCCAGCGCACCGGCAGACCGTTGGAGAACGACCAGGTCTTGATCGGCAGCTTCATGGTGTCTTGCAGGATGATCAGCCCGTCGCGCCGTGTTCCCAGTCCCTTCTGGAACTCTTCGTGCCAAAGCCAGAGGCTTTCGGACAACCCGACCCCGCGGCTGAGGGTGATGTTGGGATAGCTCATCCGGGTCGGAAACCGGTGGACACGGTCATTGACCCCGCCCTCAAGGTAGCTTTCGATCTCGAGGCTGCTTTCCAGACCACGGCATTCGCTGAACCCGCCAAGAAGCAACCCGGCCGCCGCCCCGACGGCCCCGCCCAGCATGCCGGAACTGTCGATCAGGGTGATCAGGTAGTTGTAGGCCGGCAAAGGATCAAAACGCGGAAGGTCGATCATTGCCCTTCCTCCACCTGAACCGACAGACGGTCGATCCGGCCGAGGCGCAGCCGGATGAATTCGGCCGGGCGCACCGGGGCGACGGCGATTTCGGCCACAAGCTGCCCTGCGTCAATCACGGCGGACGGGTTGTTCTCGGCGTCGCATTTCACCGCGAACGACGTTTCCGGAGTGGGCCCGGCAAAGGCCCCACGCCGCCACAATGCGCCCAGAAACGCCCCAAGCGACTGGGTGATGGCGTCCCGAAGCGGGCGATCGTTCGGCTCGAACACCGCCCATTGATGCGATTGCTCGATCGCCTTGGCGATCATCATCATCAGGCGGCGCACGCCAAGATAGCGCCAAGCAGGGTCCGACGACAGGGTCCGCGCCCCCTGCGGGGCGATCCCGCGACCGGGGTAGGCGCGCAAGACGTTGATGCCAAGATCATTCAAGACCCCGTGCCGTTCGCTGTCCACGGCGGCGCTGACCCCGGTCAGGCCCCGCAACGGGCGGTTGGCAGGGGCACGCTGCGGGCCTTCGGCCACGTCCAGCCGCGCCAGAAGTCCGGCGACAACACCCGAAGGCGGCATGAGGCGCACCCCGCCCGAGGCCGCCGGATCAGCCGCCAGAACCCAGGGCCAGTACAGTGCCGCATGGCTGGTGTCGAACCGCATGCGCCAGGCCTGCAGGGCCGACAGGGTCCGCAACGCACTGACCGGCACATCCAGCAAGGCCACGCGGTAGCCGCCGTTCCGGCCTTGCGCGGCCATCGCCGACTGGACCTCGAACACCTCGTCGTCAGTGAAGGCCGGGGGTGCGGCGCGCGGGGCAAGCGAGAACCGCTGTGCCAGCGGCATCACCGCCGGGAAGGCCTGGCCCGACGCCTCCATCGCCACCCAGCCCGGCATCTCGATCCGGATCGCGGCCTGGCCTTCGGCAAGGCCCCTCAGCACGAAGCGGCCCAGGCCATCGGTAAGCACCGCCGGGGCGGGCCCATCCCGGCTGGTGACCCGGGCCCGGACCAAGGGCTCACCGGTTTCGGCATCAAGAACGATCCCGTTCAGCACCCCGACCGGCGGCGGATCAAGCGACCGGCACGGGAAATAGGGCAAGGGGTCTGACAGGGGTTCGACCTCACCCGAGTAGGCGAGAACAATATCCGGCGCGCTCAGGACCGCGATTTCGTCGATCAGGCCAAGCTTTGCCAATGCCTCCAGCACATGCGCCTTTGTCAACGAGACCAGACCGTCGCGGCCGCCAAGCAGACCAATGGGTTGACCCGGAACAGGCCAGTTCGCCCGGACCGACAGCAAGGCCGGGTCCAATGTGACCTTTGCCGCAAGAAACCGGCTTTCCGCCCCCAGGATCAGCGGCACAAAGCGCGGGTGCCCGCCGTCTAGCGACAGGTTTGCGTGACGCTCGACCTCGACGCCGTCAAGAAGCACGACAAGCGTGAACTCTTGCGGCTCGACCCGGACCGGACGGGAAAAGTCAAGCGGCAGCCCCGCAAGGGCCGGGGTGAACGCAACCTCCGACAACTGCGCATCGACCAAGGCGATCCGGCCCAGGCGGTCCATTGCGTCGCCGTCCTGCACAAGGCGCACCCAGGACCCGGGGGCAAGTCCGGCAACCGAGGCAAGGCGCAGGGTGGACCCGTCGGGCGGCTGGTTCGGCAGCGACTGCGTGGCCGAACTTCCCCCGGGCTGCACGATCACCGACAACCGGTTGGCCCAGCCACCCGGGCTGGGGCCGGAGGCCCCGGGCGCGGTCCCGGTTGGGCCACCATGCCGGGTGACGGTTGCCGAAATCGCGGAAAAACCCGCTTGCAACCAAAGACCTGTGCCGGTTTTGCCAAGGTCGATAAGCACGCTGGCGGCCCTGGCCCTGTCCGGGTCCGCAAGGCGCTGCATGTAGCAGGCCACCCCGCCGTTTTCAAAGAAAAGCCGAACCGAATGACCGGTATGGGCCGCCGAAAGGGGCGGGCCGAAGGCATCAAGGAACTGCCGCCAGCTGGTCAGCTTCACCGGACGGTCGATCGGGCCCCGCTCGGCATAGCCAAGAAAGCCGCAGATGTCGGTGCGCAACCGCTCGACGCGGGGACGGGTCAGATCGACCGTCTCGAAGGTGACGCCGGGTGCGCCCATGATGCCTTTGCCTTTCCTGTTTCACGGCCTAAGCGACGACGAGTTCAAGCCCCTCGTGGCAGATCTCGACCCCTTCGACGGCAACCTCGTTGGTGGTCGCGTTCAGCGCGGGCCCTTCCCATTTGCACAGCCAGCCTTCGCGGAAATTCACGCGAAGCGCCTCGCGCCGTTCCTCGTCCAGAAGGATGATCGCGCCAGACCGCCGTTCGGTCTTGCCGTCCAGCGTGGTCTTGCGCCAAAGCCAGAGGTCGGTGTTCTTCGTGCGACCACGCTTCAGCACGATGTTGGGGAAGGTCTTCAGACCCGGCAGCTTTTTCAGCACCGTGTCATCCGACCCCTCACGGTAGTCGATGGTTTCCTGCGTGGTCTCCAGCCCGCTGACCTCGGTAAAGCCGGCGGTGGTGACACCGTCGATCTCGATCAGGAAGTTGAACTGGGCAAAGGGGTCGATACGGTCTCCGGGGGGCATCTTGATTACTCCTGTAAAGGGCGTTGCGTGTTACTGGGCCGCGCCTGCGGTTTTCTGGGAAATGCGGAAGATGACGAATTCGGCCGGCTTGACCGGTGCGATGCCGACCCGGACGATCAAGCGCCCGGCGTCGATGTCGGCCTGGGTCATCGTGGTAGGGCCCACATCGATGAAGAAGGCCTCTTCCGGCGTGTTGCCCATCAGCGCACCACTGCGCCAGACCGAGGTCAGGAAGTTCGACAGGCTGCGCTGGATCGTCGACCACAGCGCGGGCGAGTTCGGCTCGAATACCGCGAACTGCATGCCGCGTTCGATGGATTTCTCGACAAACAGGAACAGACGGCGCACCGGGACATAGGTCCATTCCGTGTCCGACGAGACGGTTCGCGCGCCCCAGATGCGCTTGGCACGCCCAAGGGAGGAAAAGTCACGGATCACGTTGATGCCGCGCGGGTTCAGAATCTCCTGCTCGCCGGTCGTGACCGTGGCCTGCAGCCCCAGGATCGACCGCACGACGACGTTCGCCGGGGCCTTGTGGACGCCGCGCTCGGTGTCGGTCAGGGCAAAGGCGCCGCAGATATGGCCCGACGGCGGAATGTTCAGCCGGTCCGAGGTGCGGCCGAACGGGTCGCCAATGATCAGCCAGGGATAGTAAAGCGCGCCCCGTGTGCTGTCATAAAGCTGCCGCTGGGCCTGCACATCGGCCATCCGCGCGTTTGGTGCGCTGTCCAGCACCGCGACCCGGTAGCGCATCAGTTCGCAATGGGTGATCATCGCGTTCTGAACCAGTTGGCCCGCCTGCCCCGGCACCGCGATGATCGAAATGTCGTCAACGCCGCCAAGCGCATGGATGCCGGTCCTGTCCTCGACATCCGCCGCGTTCACGCCGACATAGCTGCGCTCGTCAACCGTGGCGAGGTCATCGTCGCCTTCGACAAGGCGCCAGGAAATCCCGGCGAAGGGCACGGCCAGACGCATGTCTGCGGCATCGGCAAGGTCGGTCCCGGCGTTGTCCATAGTCAGATCCGACAGACGGATCAGGTCGGAAAGGCCGGCATCTTCGGCCTCGTTCGCGGCGCGGTCGAAGGCCCCGAGGATCCGTGGCGCATAGCGGTAATGGCCCGGATCGGCGGCAAGGGTGTCGAAAACCTCGTCCATCACGACCCGGCCAGCCGCGTCCAGAAGCTCGACCGTCAGCGCGAATTCCTGACTGGTGACGGAATCATCCACCTGCAAGGCCACCGCAGCCCCTCCGGCAAGCTCGACTTCGCCGCTGCGCTGGTTGACCGCGCTGACCCGCTGGCGGGCAATCTCGGCCCCGGCCCGGCTGATCGCGATGACGGAACCGGCGACCAGACCCACGGCACTGACCACACTGATCGGGCTGTCGTTCTGGGCGGCCGCAGCCGCAATGGTGGTCACACACAAGGCTGCCGGCCGTGCGCGCACCCGCAACCGGTTGCCCCATTGCCCCTCATCGCGCGCATGGACCCGCATCAAGGGAACCTGCCGGATCAGCGCAACACCTTGGGCATGAATGGCGGTTGTCGGCGTGGCGGCAATCGAAAGTTCGGACACCACCGTGCGAACCTCATGAAACTCGCGCGTGGCCCCTGCGCCGATGGCCACCACGGCGCCCGCCGCCAGCCCGGCCGTTGCGGCAAGGGCAACCAGTCCGGCACCGGCATCGGCCGCCCCGTCCAGAGTGGTCGACGTACCTTCGTCGGCCAGGGTCACGACATGCACCTCGACCGTGGCCTGAGGATGGTCGAACAGCAGCGTTGCCTCGGCAAAACCGGCGGCACCGTCGGCAAGGATCGTCACATACTCGGTCCGCTCGGGTGCTGCGGTCTGCCGGATGCGCAGGATGTCGCCCGCCTGCAGAAGCGCCAGACGGGCGGCGTCCAGCAGCAATCCGCCCCCGGCGGCCATGTCCCCCGTGACCCCCGCTGTCAGGTCGGCGCCTTCGACGGCGGGGTCCTGCAGGTCCACGGCAACTCCGTCCGCCTGATCGGCGTGCAACTGCCCTGCCAGCGCCACGCCAAAGGCCAGCGGGTCGCTTTGGGCAGTCACCACTTCCGACCTCGGCCCGTCGGACAAAAGCAGCCGGTCCCCTGCCGCAAGGCCCGTGCCATCGTCAATGCGCAGGAACGTGGCCCCCGCTGCCGCGCGTTCGGCCAGCGTCGTGGCGGCCGCCCCGTCGATGGCGCTGCCGAAGAGATCGGCGACCGCATGGGTGGCTGCCATGCCGACGATGCGGTTTACGTAGATGCGCCCTGCCCCGTTGTCGAACGCGCCCTGCACCGCATAGGGCAGCACGTTCCGGTTGCCGGTGTAGACGCGATGATCCAGAAACCCGCCGAACACACGCGAGAAATCGCCGGCATTGGTTACAAGCGTCGGTTGGTTCACCGGGCCGCGTTCGGTCATGCCGATGAGCATGGGCGTCATCCAGCGCCCCAACTCGCTGCGCAGCGCAGGCTTCTTAATCAGTAATCCAATAATTCCGCACATGGTCGGTCCTTCGCAAAGCCCTGGGAGCAGGGGTTAGAAAAATTCGAGGTAGGTTTTAATTTCCCAGTCGGAGACATGGCGCATGTATTCCACCCACTCCATGCGCTTGAGGTCCACAAAGGTCTGTGCCACCGGGCCCAGCGCGTCCATGATCACGCGGTCTGCTTCCAATGCGTCGATGGCCTCATTGAGGTTTTGCGGCAGCGTTTCGATGCCACGGCTGCGCAACTCGGTAGCGCTCATCTCATACAGGTTTTCGTTGACCGGGTCGCCCGGGTCGATCTGGCTTTTCATGCCGTCCATGCCTGCGGCAATGACGGCTGCGGCGGCCAGGTACGGGTTGCAGCCACCGTCCGGTACACGCAACTCCAGCCGTCCGCCGGGAATGCGCACCATGCACGAGCGGTTGTTGTTGCCGTAGCTCACATAGGCGGGTGCCCAGGTGGCGCCAGTGAGTGAGCGCCCGACCACCAGCCGTTTGTAGGAATTGACCGAGGGGCAGCAAATAGCGGTCAGCGCTTTGGCGTGCTTGAGCACCCCACCCAGGAAGTGGTAGGCCATGGTCGACAAATCCAGCCCGCGCTTGTCGGACTTGTCTTCAAACAGGTTGCTCTTGCCGTCGCCCATGGACATGTGCATGTGCATGCCGTTACCCGGGCGGTTGCTGAAGGGCTTGGGCATGAAGGAGCAGATCAGCCCCATGTCGTTGGCGATCTCAGCGGCGGCCATTTTGAAGCCGATGAACTGATCCGCCGAGGTCAGGCAGTCACCATAGGTGT
>JAPLPF010000015.1 GCA_026400325.1 Rhodobacterales bacterium | reverse complement strand
GAACTTGGGGTGCCTTCGGACACCTCGATGGCGAATTTCATCCTGGCGCGCTTTGCCAGCCAGGATGAGGCCGAGGCTTGCGATGCCTTCCTGCAGGCGCAGGGTCTGATCGTGCGGCGCGTGGCAGGCTACAAGCTGCCGCATTGCCTGCGGATCACCATAGGCGACGAATCTTCCTGTCGGCAGGTCGCCCACGCGGTGGCGCAGTTCAAGGGCGTCAAATGACCGGCCCGGTGATCTATGGCCGTGTGGCCCTGATCGGCCTTGGCCTGATCGCGTCTTCCATGGCGCATGCGATGCGCGCGGGCGGCCTTGCGGGCGAGATCGTGGGTTACGCCAAGTCGCCCGAGACGCGGGCGGTGGCGCGGGGTCTGTTCTGTGACCGGGTGACGGACACGGCAGCCGAAGCGGTGGCAGGGGCCGACCTGGTCGTGCTTTGCGTGCCCGTGGGTGCGATGGGGGCCATCGCCGCCGAGATCGGGCCGCATCTGAAACCGGGCGCGGTGGTGACCGATGTGGGATCGGTCAAGCAGGCGGTGGTCGATGTGGTGGCCCCGCACCTGCCGCCAGGCGTGCATTTCATTCCAGGCCATCCCTTGGCCGGGACCGAGTATTCCGGCCCGCGCTCAGGCTTTGCGACGCTGTTTCAGAACCGCTGGTGGCTGTTGACGCCGCTGGATGGGACCGACCCGGCCGAGATCGCCCGCCTGCGCCACCTGCTTGAGGCGATGGGTGCAAATGTCGACGAGATGGACGTGGCCCGGCATGATCTGGTGCTTGCCGTGGTCAGCCATACGCCGCACCTGATTGCTTATACGATGGTGGGGGTGGCCGATCACATGCGCCGCGTCTCAAGCCAGGAGGTGATCAAGTATTCCGCCAGCGGCTTTCGTGACTTTACCCGCATCGCGGCCAGCGATCCGACGATGTGGCGCGATGTGTTCCTGACCAACAAGGACGCGGTCCTTGACGTGCTTGGCCGCTTTGCCGAAGAGCTGTTCAGCCTTCAGCGTGCAATCCGCATGGGTGACGGCGATCAACTGCATGCCTATTTCACCCGCACGCGCGAAATCCGCCGTGGGATCATCGAGGCCGGTCAGGACACCGCCGCGCCAGACTTCGGGCGCGCACCCGTGCAACCGAAAGAAGGCTGAGGCCTTGCTTCGGGCCATGGTCATGCTTCTGTGTCTGGCCGCAAGCGGGGCCATCGCGCAAGAGATTGACCGGTCGCCCCGCCCGCCTGCCAACCCGAAGATGACCGGCGCGCAGGTGGCAAGTCCTGTGCTGGAAAGTCCGGCGATGGCCGAAACCGTTCCGCAGTCGGACGCCATTCCAGGCGCTGAAGGGGCGCCTGCGGCAACCCTGCGCCCGCTGCCCCGCCCTGCCGGTCTGACCAGAGAGGTCGCCGCCTCGGACGCAGACAAGCCAGAGACCGCTGCCGTCGCCGTTGCGGAGGTCGCCCCCGAAGGCGCACTTGACCGCTCGTTGCGACCCGAGCGGCGACCGAAGGCCCTGGCCGAGCGGCTTGTGGCGCTGAAGGCCGCGTCAAATGCCCCAGGTCTTGACCTGTCGTCCAATCCCGTGGGCGATGAGGTCGAACTTGCGGCCGCCCCACCGCCAACTGCACGGGAAAAGCGCAAGAAAAAGCGCGAGGCGGCCTCGATGAAGGGGTCTGTCTGTGGTGTTGCGGCGATCAAGGGCGAGGAGATCAAGCGGATCACCTCCAAGGTCAAAGGCTGCGGGGTTGAAGATCCGGTCGCGGTGACCTCGATCGCCGGGGTGAAGCTGAGCCAGACCGCCACAGTGGACTGCAGCATCGCCAAGGCGTTGAACCAGTGGGTGGACGAAGTCGCGCAGCCGGCTTTCGACGGCAATCTGGTCGAACTGCAGGTTGCAGCGCATTACATCTGCCGCAGCCGCAACAACATCAAGGGCGCCAAGATCAGCGAGCATGGCAAAGGCCGGGCCATCGACATTTCAGCCTTTGTCCTGTCGAACGGCAAGACGTTGACGGTCGTGGACAATTACAACCGGCTGTTGCGGGGCATCTACAAGGCCGCCTGCCCGTATTTCCGCACCACGCTTGGCCCGGGGTCGGACGGGTATCACGAAAACCATTTCCATTTTGACACCTCGGCCCGCGATGGCGGGGCCTATTGCCGTTAACCTGTGGGGGGCAGCAAGACCGGGGCCGGGCCAAGCGGCAGCGGTCCGATCGACATCCAGCCATCCTTCAAGACCAGCGGCAGCTTCAGCACCTCAGGGTCGCCGGATTGCTGGGCAAGGTTGCCCAGCATCGTCTCGACCGTCTTGGCAAGCTCGGGCTTGATGGCACCCGAGGCCACCAGCAGCGGCATGATCCGGCGCCAGTTTGCCACGGTGAATTCGATGCGCCCTGCGGCAAGACCCTTGTCGTCAGGGGCGATACTGCCCTGGGCCGTTACCGAAACCTCGCCCCAGGTGACCTGCGTTTCGGTCAGATCGAAGGCTGCAAGCCGGGGATGCGTGTCGCCGGCATGGCGGTCAAGCGGGGCGGTCAGCGTGGCGGTGGCGCGCAGTTTCACCACCGAAATGGTCGCGGGCAGGCCGCCATCGGGCACCAGGCGCTGCAAGAGTGCGGGGTCGGGGGCAAGGTCGGCCAGGTCAAGGGCGATGTCATAGGCGTTGGCCTTGCCCGACGCCGCGCCCAGCGACAGCACGGACCGGGCCGCCCCGACGCCCCAGCCGCCGGTCGAGCGGGCGGTAAAACTGTCGGCTTCGACAACTGCCATCGCCAGCGGCAGATCGGTCGACACCCCGGCGCGCAGGCTGGCGCGCAGCCCGTCCGATCCAAGCGTGATCTCTTGATCCGGCAGGGTGATCACCTGTTCCGGCGGCAGGGCGGCGATGATGTGCCAGGGCTTCCATGTCATCGCAAAGACCTGGGCAAAGGGGGCCTGCCAGCCGATTCCCGATGCCGGGTCGGCAAAGCGCAGCCCGTCCACCGTCAGGTCAAAGCGGTTGGGGAACCCCGCGACGGTCAGCCCGGTCTTTTCGGCGGTAATCCCTTGCGCGGCTTGCGCTGCAAACCAGTCCTCGGCGGCTGAGCGGATCACGCTGGACCCCGCGAACCAGTAGCCCGACCACAGCGCCGTCAACGCAACCAGCACGAACAGGAGTTTGCGCATTCCGTGGCCCTTTTCATTGCCGCCTTGGCCGTGTTTACAGGCTTGAAAGCACAGAGGCCAGACACCGATGGCAGACATGGATGGATCCCTTTGGGTCTTCGGCTATGGATCGCTGATCTGGGACCCCGGATTTCCGGTGGCAGAGCAGTCGATCGGCAGGGTGGATGGCTGGCATCGCAGCTTTTGCATGCGGTCGATCCACCATCGGGGCACGGCCGATGCGCCGGGGCTTGTCCTTGCGCTGGACCGGGCGGACGGCGCAGCCTGCACGGGTGTCGCCTTCCGTGTCGCCCCGGGGGCCGAAGCTGAAACGATTGCCACCTTGCGCGACCGTGAGCTGATCTCGTCGGCCTATCTTGAAACCACCTTGCCGGTGGCCACCAGCGCAGGCGCGATCATGGCACTTGCCTATGTGATCGACCCCGATCACGTCCAGTATTGCGGTGGCCTGCCGCTGGAGGAACAGGCGCGGATCATCGCGGCGGCCTCTGGCGGCAGGGGCCCCAATCGCGACTATCTGTGGTCCACAACCGCCCATCTGGCCGCCCTTGGGGTTTCGGACCCTGATCTGGAATGGTTGGCCGACCGGGTGCGCCAATTGATCTGACCTTTTGCTTGGCAGATTCCGCCCACCTGCTAGTCTGTCGGTCAGGGCAGAAACAGAAGGGCAGTCATGTCCCAGACGGAACCACGGGTTGCCAGCGTTTCCACGACGTTCAGCCAGCCCATACGGGCCATCACCACGATGCTTCTGGTCTGCGCGCTGGTTGGCGCGGGGGCCTGGGCGATTCATGGCCAGATCGCCGATATCCTGCGGACCAACCCGCTTTTGAACGGGCTGATCGCGCTGGTCTTTGCCATCGGCGTGCTGACCTGCTTCTGGCAGGTCTGGATTCTGGCGCAGTCGGTCTACTGGATCGAGAACTTCGTGCGCGGCACGCCCGGCAGCGCCGAGGACGCGCCGCCACGTCTTCTGGCCTCGCTGGCGGCACTTCTGCGGTCGCGCACGGCGAAGATGTCGATTTCGGCCTCGTCGTCACGGTCCATCCAGGACTCGGTCGTGCAGCGGATCGACGAAGCGCGGGATATCACGCGCTATCTGATCAACCTTCTGGTGTTCCTTGGGCTTCTGGGCACATTCTGGGGCCTAGCGACCACCGTGCCTGCGGTAGTGGAAACCATCCGGTCGTTGGCCCCGCAGGAAGGTGAAAGCGGCCTTGATGTGTTCGGCAAGCTGATGGGGGGCCTGGAAAGCCAGCTTGGCGGGATGGGCACGGCGTTTTCATCGTCGCTTCTGGGGCTTGCGGGGTCGCTGGTCCTTGGTTTGCTGGAGCTTTTCGCCGGCCACGGCCAGAACCGCTTCAGCCGCGAGCTTGAGGAATGGCTGTCCTCGATCACCCGGATCGGGCTGTCGGGGGACGGTGATGGCGGCGACCAGACGGCGCTGGGGGCGATGATCGACCATATGGCCGTGCAGATGGAACAGCTGCAACTGATGCACGAACAGTCCGAGGCGGGCCGTGCCGTCTTTGAAGGCCGGATTGCCGAACTTTCCCAGGCGCTGATCCAGCTTGGCGCAGCCCGCGACCGGGACGACGGGCAGGCAGGCCTGCTGTTGCGGATTGCCGAGGGACAGGACCGGCTGGCCGCGGCGCTGGCAACCGGCCTTGCCGCAGGCGACAGCGCAGGAAGCACCGATGCCGAAAGCCGGATGCGGCTGCGGTCGATCGACGTGCAGCTTTTGCGGATTCTGGAGGAAATGTCGGCAGGTCGGCAGGAAACACTTGCCGACCTGCGCGGCGACATCGCGGCGCTGACGGCGGCAATCCGGCAGCTGGGCCGCACCACGGCGGGGCGCTAGGGGATGGCGCGGTCTCGCCACAGGGACAGCTCGCTTATCTGGCCCGGGTTTGTCGATGCGGTCACCACACTTCTGATGGTGCTGATGTTCGTGCTGACCATCTTCACCATCATGCAGTCGGTCCTGCGCGACGAGATCACCACGCAGGATTCCGAGTTGGATGAACTTACGTCGCAGGTTGCCGATCTTGCCAGCGCGCTGGGGCTGGAGCGGACCCGCGCCACCGGGCTGGAGGCCGACATTGCCGCCTTGCGGGCAGGCCTTGCCGCGGCGCAGGCAGATGGCGCCCAAAAGGCCACGGTGATTGCTTCGCTGACCGCCGATCTTGCGGCGCGTGAGGGGGAACTTGCAGCGGCGACCGGGCGGATCACCGATTTCGAGGCGCAGGTTGCGGCCTTGCTGGTCGAACGTGATTCGGCGCGGGGCGAGGCGGCGAAGCTGACCACCTCGGTTGCCGAACTGGAGGCGGCGCGGGCCAAACTGGTCACCGAAGCGGATGCGATGAGCCTTGCCCTGGCCAAGGCGCGCGACGAGATCGACGCCGGGGCCGAGGCGGCGCGGCTGGCTGCGGCCCGGCGCGAGGCGCTGGAGGCGCTTCTGGCCGAAGTGCAGGGCAAGGAGGCCGCAAGCTCTGCCGCGCTGACAGAGGCAACGACCGCGCTGACCGAAGCCGAGGCGACCCGGCTTGTCGATGCGGCGGCCCTGGCGGCGCTGCGTGAGAAGCTGGCGAACTCGGACACCGAGTTGACGGCGATGACCCTGCAGCTTGAGGCCGAGCGGAAGCGGGCAGAAGAGACCTTGACGCTGCTCGCGGCGGCACGGCTTGCAGCGCAAACCGGCGAGAAGGAACAGAGCGCGGCGGTCAAGGCGGCCGAACTGGCGCTGTTGTCCGAGCAGGAAAAGGCGCTGAAAGCCGCGCGTGAGGTCGAACTGCTGAACCAGCAGGTCGCGGCGCTGCGGGCGCAACTTGGCAGCCTGCAACAGGTGCTGGACGCCTCTGCCGCAAAGGACGCCGCCGCAAAGGTGCAGTTGGAAAGCCTGGGGTCCGATCTGAACGCGGCCCTTGCGCAGGTGGCGTCGGAACAGCGCCGTCGGGCCGAACTCGAAGCGGCCGAGGCCGAACGCCTTGCGGCCGAAAACCTTGACCTTGCGCGCTTTCGGTCAGAGTTCTTTGGCGAGCTTTCCACGCTTCTTGCCGGGCGCGAAGGGGTGCGCGTGGTGGGCGACCGCTTCGTCTTTTCCAGCGAGGTCCTGTTCAAGCCCGGCTCGGCCGACCTGGCCCCTGAAGGTCAGGCCCAGATCGCCAGTGTGGTGCGCATCCTGGACGAGGTCCGCACAAGGATCCCGGCCGAGATCGACTGGATCATCAGGGTCGATGGCCACACCGACAATGTGCCCCTGTCCGGCAGCGGCGCGTTTGCAGACAACTGGGAACTGAGCCAGGCGCGCGCCCTGTCAGTCGTGCGCTACATGCAGAACGACCTGGGCTTTCCGCCTGAACGAATGGCGGCTACCGGGTTCGGGGAATATCGTCCGGTCGCGCCGGGCGACGACGAAGCTGCGCGCGCGCAGAACCGGCGGATCGAGTTGAAGCTGACCGAACGCTAGGATTGCCGACCAAAGCAATGGAACCGCCCATCTGACCCGCAAGGGCCGATGGGCGGTGACAGGTTATTCGGCCGTCAGAAGCGGCGGCTTCTGCCCGGTCAGTCGCGGCTTTGCCGGTTCTTCGATATCCAGAACGATGGCATCGTCACGCACGTTGACCCGGACAAGGCCACCTTTGACAAGCTTGCCGAACAACAGCTCTTCGGCCAGCGGTTTCTTGATGTGTTCCTGGATCACCCGGCCCAGCGGACGCGCACCCATCTTGTCGTCATAGCCCTTGTCACCCAGCCAAAGGGCAGCCTCGGGCGAAAGCTCGATATGGACGTTGCGGTCCAGCAACTGCGCCTCCAGCTGGAGGACGAACTTTTCGACTACCTGCAGGATGATCTCGCGGCCAAGGGGCGCGAAGTTGATCACCGCGTCCAGACGGTTGCGGAATTCCGGCGTGAACGTGCGTTCGATGGCCGCCGTATCCTCGCCCGTGCGGCGTTCGCGGCCAAAGCCGATGGCGGCCTGGCTTTGCTCGCGCGCGCCCGCGTTCGAGGTCATGATCAGGATGACATTGCGGAAATCTACTGTCCGGCCGTTGTGGTCGGTCAGTTTGCCGTGGTCCATCACCTGCAAAAGGATGTTGTAGACATCGGGGTGCGCCTTTTCCATTTCGTCCAGAAGAAGGACGCAATGCGGGTGCTGATCCACGCCGTCGGTCAGCATGCCGCCCTGGTCAAAGCCGACATAGCCGGGGGGGGCGCCGATCAGGCGGGAAACTGCGTGTTTTTCCATGTATTCCGACATGTCGAACCGGATCAGTTCCACACCAAGGCTGGAGGCCAGCTGCTTGGCCACCTCCGTCTTGCCGACGCCCGTGGGGCCGGCAAAAAGGTAATTGCCGATCGGCTTTTCCGGTTCGCGCAGACCGGCGCGGGCCAGCTTGATCGCCGAGCACAGCGCTTCGACTGCCTTGTCCTGGCCGAACACCACGCGCTTGAGGGTTTTCTCAAGGTCGCGCAGGGTTTCGGCGTCGTCCTTCGACACGGTCTTGGGCGGGATGCGGGCGATTTTGGCGACGACAGCCTCGATCTCTTTCACGCCAAGCGATTTCCGACGTTTGGTGTCCGACAGCAGATGCTGGGCCGCCCCGGCCTCATCAATCACGTCGATGGCGCTGTCCGGCAGTTTCCGGTCGTGGATGTAACGCGCGGCAAGCTCCACAGCGGTCTTGATCGCATCGTTGGTGTATTTCAGGTCGTGATGTTCCTCGAAATGCGGTTTCAGACCCATGAGGATCTTGATCGCATCCGGCACCGAAGGTTCGTTCACGTCGATCTTCTGGAACCGGCGGGACAGGGCGCGGTCCTTTTCGAAGTGCTGACGGAATTCCTTGTAGGTGGTGGAGCCCATGCAGCGCAGCTTGCCGCCCTGCAACGCGGGTTTCAGCAGGTTCGAGGCATCCATCGCCCCGCCAGAGGTGGCACCGGCACCGATGACCGTATGGATTTCGTCGATGAAGAGGATCGCGTCGGGGTGATCCTCAAGTTCCTTGACGACCTGCTTCAGCCGCTCTTCGAAATCGCCGCGATAGCGGGTGCCAGCCAGCAAAGCGCCCATGTCGAGGCTGAAGATCGTGGCCTTGGACAGAACCTCGGGCGTCTCACCATTCACGATCTTGCGGGCAAGGCCCTCGGCGATGGCGGTCTTGCCGACGCCGGGGTCGCCCACCAGAAGCGGGTTGTTCTTGCGGCGGCGGCAGAGAACCTGGATCGCCCGCTCCACTTCCGGTTCGCGGCCGATCAGGGGGTCGACGTCGCCCTTGCGCGCCTTGACGTTCAGGTCGACGCAGTATTTCGACAGAGCGGATTCCTTGGCCTCTCCGGCCTCGGCCTTGGGGGTTTCATGCGGCTCGTCCGCGCCCTGAACCGGGCGCGGTTCGCCGTAGGACGGATCCTTGGCCACGCCATGGGCAATGAAGTTCACCGCGTCATAGCGGGTCATGTCCTGTTCCTGCAGGAAGTAGGCGGCGTTCGATTCGCGTTCGGCAAAGATCGCGACAAGGACGTTGGCGCCGGTCACTTCGGTGCGGCCCGACGACTGAACGTGGATCGCCGCGCGCTGGATCACGCGCTGGAAGGCCGCCGTCGGCACAGCCTCGGAGCCTTCGACATCGGTGACAAGCGTCGAAAGGTCGTCGTCGATGAAATCACCCAGGGTCTTCTTCAGAAGATCCAGATCGACGGAGCAGGCCTTCATGACCCTTGCCGCGTCAGGTTCATCGATCAAAGCCAGCAAAAGATGTTCCAGCGTCGCCAGTTCGTGGCGACGCGAGTTGGCAAGCGCCAGGGCGCTGTGAATGGCTTGCTCGAGCGTTGTCGAAAATGATGGCACGTCCGTGCTCCTGTCCTGCGGGTCGAAGGGGGCGGTGGCCCGATCCAACCGTGGCCTCATCTGCTTAAAGTTCGGTTTTCCGCGCCGCACTTCAAGCGTAATCTTCAAGATTTTGGGGTTTCCCCCAAGTCCTCACGCCAATTGTGATATGGTAGACTCAGAACTTGTCTTTTCTGGCACGGATTTCAGCAAAAACCGCGACGTCGTCCGCACCGGCCATGCCGACGGCGTCCTTGATGGCGGGCACGTCGGCCCGGAGGAACGGGTTCGTCTGCAGCTCGGTTTCAAGCGGCACGGGAACCGTGGGATGGCCAAGGGCGCGACGGG
>JAPLPF010000183.1:8646-13121 GCA_026400325.1 Rhodobacterales bacterium | reverse complement strand
CACGCGGGGGTCGTTGTAGGGATGAACGAATTCGCCGCCAGTGCGGGCCTGAACTTCGGCGAAGACCGCCTCACGGCTGGAGGTGGAGGGGTCGCATTCGGTGATCACCCCGCCGTAGCCCCGCACCGCGTCTTTCTTGGCCTGCGGGGCCGTGCGCGGCATGACGACATTGCAGGGAATTCCGCGACGGCCCGCAGCATAGCTGAGGCTGAGGGCATGGTTGCCGGAGGAATGGGTGCAGACACCTTTCGCCGCCATCTCATCCGACAGGCCGAAGACGGCGTTGCACGCCCCGCGCACCTTGAAGGCACCCGCCTTCTGGAAGTTCTCGCATTTGAAGAACAGTTCCGCCCCGGTCAGGTCATTCAGGTAGCTGGAGGTCAGGACGGGGGTCCGGTGGATGTAGGGCGCGACGCGGGCATGCGCGGCCAGCACGTCGTCAAAGGTCGGGATCTGCATGGTCAGGTCCTTCATTCTGCGGCCAAGGCCATCGCAGGCACCGTGCCACGGTAGTAATCCTGCGCGGCGGCCACACCAGAGCCGAGGGTGACCCCCCAGCCCAGGTCGGCCATGCACATTTCGGCCGTCGCCAGACCCGACAGGACCATGACATCGGTCAGCATGCCAAGGTGGCCAATGCGGAAGACCTTGCCCGCCACCTCGCCTAGCCCAACACCGAATGCGACGCCATACTTGCTGGCGGCCAGTTGCACGAGGGCCGTCCCGTCGCAGCCCGCAGGCACTTTCACCGCGGTCACGGTGTCAGAGTAAAGGTCGGGAGTGGCGGCATAGGGCGTCATCCCCCAGGCGGTGATCGCCCGGCGCACCCCTTCGGCAAGGCGGTGGTGGCGGGCGTAGACGTTCTCAAGCCCTTCGCTTTCCAGAAGGTCGGTGGCATGAGCCAGCCCGGCAATCAGGCCGACGGGGGGCGTATAGGGAAAGCCGCCCCGAGCGTAAGATGCCAGCATGTCCTTGAAATCAAAGAAGGTGCGCGGCAACTTGGCCGTGTCCATCGCCGCAATGGCCTTGGGGCTGACACCAAGGATCGCCAGACCGGCAGGCAGCATGAACCCCTTCTGGCTTCCGGCCACGGCAATATCGACGCCCCACGCGGCGAAGTCGAACGGCATCGACCCGATCGAGGACACTCCGTCGACCATCAGCATCGCCTTGTGGCCGGCCGCATCCATCGCGCGGCGGATGCCCGCCATGTCGGACTTCACACCGGTCGCCGTTTCGTTGTGGGTGGCAAGAACGGCCTTGATCGTGCCCGTCTTGTCCGCCTTCAGCGCGGCTTCGATGACCTGTAGCGGCGCGCCCTGGCCCCAGGGCGTCTCGATGACCTGGACGTTCAGGCCGTGGCGCTGGCACAGGTCGATCCAGCGATGGCTGAACATGCCAAAGCGCGCGGCCAGCACGGTGTCGCCGGGCGACAGGGTGTTGGTGATTGCAGCCTCCCACCCGCCGGTGCCGGTTGAGGGGATCAGGATGACCTCACCCTCAACCATTCTGAGCACCCGCCGCACACCCGCGACCGCAGGCTTGAACATCCGCGCGAAGGCGGGGCTGCGGTGGTCGATTGTCGGCATGTCACAGGCCTTGCGCACGCTTTCGGGGATGTTCGTCGGGCCGGGGATGAAGACGGGGTTCTGGAAGGACATCGGAAATTCTCCACTGACGGTCTCTTCTTCTAGGCGCATCACCCGCCTTTCACAATTTTTTCGAAAAGATTTTTCATTTCTGGTAGATTGGGGTATTAGTTCACGATAACAGTCGGTTGACCTTTTTCAGCAGAATGGATGACGCGAAGATGGCACAAAAACCCCGTGGTCGCCCGAAGGCATTCAACGACAAGACCGACCAGAACACCGTGCAGGCACTGGACCGGGCGCTGTTTCTTCTGGAGCACCTCGCGCAAGGTCCGGGCCGCACCTTGTCCGATCTGGCCGAAGAGACCGGTCAGGCCGTCGCCACCACCTTCCGTGCGCTGCAGACCCTGCAAGGTCACGGGATGGTCGAGGTCGAGGAGCCAGGCCAGCTTTGGCACATCGGCGCGGGTGCCTTCCGGATTGGCACCGCCTTTCTGCGCCGGACCAAGGTGGTCGAACGCGCACGTCAGCCGATGGACGCATTGATGCGCGAAACAGGCGAGACGGCCAATCTTGGGGTGGAAGTGCGGGGCGAAGTCCTGTTTCTGGCCCAGGTCGAAACGCATGAGGCGATCCGCGCCTTCTTTCCACCGGGCACCAAGGGACCCATGCATTCCAGCGGAATCGGCAAGGCGCTTTTGGCCTGGTATCCAGAGGAGCGCGCGAAAGAGATCATTGCCCGGCAGGGACTGCAGAAATTCACCACGCTGACGCTGACCTCGGACACGGCCCTGATGCGCGATCTGGCGCGGACGCGGGACCGGGGCTTTGCGATCGACGATCAGGAACGCGCCGAGGGCATGCGCTGCATAGCCGCCCCGATCTTCAATGCCCATGGCGAACCTGTGGCCGGACTATCGGTATCCGGTCCTGCCTTCCGCGTTGGGCTGTCGGATGCCAACCGTCTTGGCGCACGCGTCCGCGCGGCGGCGGATCAGGTGACCGAAGCGACCGGCGGCACCCGTCCCTGACCCGACCGCTCATCCAGCCTTCCGGCTTTCTTTGCTGGCGCAAGTCCACGGAAGATAGCCGTCAGCCTGGATGAGTTGCCAGATCAGGCCAGTTTCGCCGCCTGGGCGTGCAGGCTGTCAACCAGGGCTGGGGCCAGGTTCAACCGCCGTGCAAGCGCGGCCAGATAGGCGGTCTCGTCCGCGTTGTCCGGGTCGATGGCCAAAAGCGAGACGGCATAGATCTGCGTGGCTTCGGCGTCGGACCCTGCAAGGGCGGCAATCCGGTCCACGTCAAGTGGCGTGTCAAGCTCGGACGCGATCAATGCTGTCGCCTCATCCTCCAGACCAAGACTGGCGAGATGCCCGTCGATGCGCGCGCGCTCGTCCGGGGTCACATGGCCGTCGGCCTTGGCGGCCGCGATCATCGCCTTCAGAAGGCTGACCGCAAGTCGGTCGGCGTCCTCCCCTTCTGCCGGATGGAACCCGCTGCCTTGCGGTGGTGGCAGCGCGGCGGCATCCGGATCGCCCTGACCGGCTTTCCAGTCCTCGTAGGCCTTGAAGGCCAGCGCGCCGATTGCGGCCATCCCGCCGACCTTGGCACCGGTGCCCAGCATCCGCCGCCCCCCTTGCGTCATCAGAACGGCAAGCAGCCCTCCGGCAATCGCACCCTTGCCAAGCGACGACTGGTTGTCCCAGGCACCCTTTGCCTTGTCAGCCAGACCCTTGGCACCTTGTCCGCCCGTCATCTGGCCCATGCCACCCATCAGGCTGTCCAGCAGTGATTTCGCATTCAGCATTGTGACCTCCCGTCATTGTCCATCGTCATATGGGCACCCGCCCGTGACATCGCAATGACGCATTCAGGCGCCCCAGCCGCCGCCACCCGGGGTGCGTATCTCGAAAGCCGCGCCTGCCGGCAGGTCGCGTTCGTCATTTCCTTTCAAGGGTTCAATTCGGCCATCCGGCCAGTGAACGAGGTTTTCGCCCGTGGCCCCCGGACTGCCGCCCAACGCACCGAAGGGTGCCACCTTTCGGCTGCCGCACAGGGTGGTGACTGTAACCGGCGCAAGGAACCGCAGTCGCCGCACGACGCCGCAGCCGCCTGGCCAGTGCCCCGCCCCGCCCGAGCCCCGGCGGATCGACAGTTCCTCCAACCGCACCGGAAACCGGATTTCCAGCACCTCGGGGTCGGTCATCCTGGTGTTGGTCATGTGGCTTTGGACGGCATCGCAGCCCGCAAAGCCGGGCCCGGCCCCGGTGCCCCCGGCGATGGTCTCATAGTTCTGAAAGCTCTCATTTCCCCAGATGAAGTTGTTCATCGTGCCCTGCGACGCCGCCACCACGCCCAAGGCGCCGTAAAGCGCGTTGCAGGCCGACTGGCTGACCTCGGTGTTCCCCGCAATCACCGCTGCCGGGGCGCGCGGGTTCAAGAGCGAGCCCTCGGGAACGATGATTGTCAGGGGGGCAAGGCATCCTTCGTTAAGGGGGATCGGCTTGCCGACAAGCGTGCGGAAAACATACAGGCACACCGCCCGCGTCACGGCCTGGGGTGCGTTGTAGTTGCCGCTGTGTTGCGGGCTTGTCCCGGTAAAGTCGATGGTCGCAGTCCGCGCCTGCCTATCAACCCTTACACTTACATGAATGATCGTTCCTATATCCATCTGATATACGAACGATCCATCATGGAGTTGGTCGATTACAGCGCGGACACATTCCTCGGCGTTCCTCTGGACGTGCTGCATATAGGCGGTCACGGTCGCCGCCCCCTGTGCCGCAATCACGCGGAGAAGTTCGCGCCGGCCTGTCTCGTTCGCGGCCACCTGGGCCTTGAGGTCGGCCATGTTCTGGTCAGGGGACCGGCAGGGCCAGCGGCCAC
>JAPLPF010000183.1:0-8617 GCA_026400325.1 Rhodobacterales bacterium | reverse complement strand
GCCACTGGCCAGTAGCGTCCGGGTGTCCCCTTCGCGCAGATGACCAGCGGTCACAAGGTGAAAGAGGTCGATGACCACCCCCTCTTCCTCGATCACCGTGCTGTCGGGCGGTCCCGACCCCGGCGTGCGCCCGCCGATATCGGCGTGATGCCCGCGCGACCCCAACCAGAAGGCAGGCCGGTCTTCCACAAAGACCGGCGTGATGACTGTCACATCCGGCAGATGCGTGCCGCCATGCCAGGGCGAGTTCAGCATCCAGGCGTCCCCCTCGCGCGCCGTGGCCCCGACCGCCGCGATCACCGTCTTTACCGCATGGGACATGGACCCAAGATGCACCGGAACATGCGGAGCATTGGCAACCAGATCGCCCGCCGCATCAAAGATGGCGCAAGAAAAGTCTAGCCTTTCCTTGATGTTGACCGACCAGGCGGTGTTTGCCAGCGTTGCTCCCATCTGGTCGGCGACGGACATGAAAAGGTTGTTGAACACCTCCAGCAGCACCGGATCCGCCTGGGTGCCAACAGCCGGTGCGCGCGAGATGGGCGCAACCCGGCGCAAGATCAGGTTTGCCTGCGCGTCGACCCGGGCCTCCCAGCCCGGCTCGACGACAGTGGTGCCCGTGGCCTCTGCGATGACGGCCGGACCCATGATGCGGGTGGTGGTGCCGCATGTCTCGCGCCGGTAGAGCGGAACCTCGTGCCAATTCCCCGTCCAAAGTTGCAATCTTGCAACCGGTTGACCGGAGTGTGAGCCGACCTCCAGGATCGGCAAGTCCGAGCCGCCACCGACCGCTTCGACCGCAAGCATCTCGAACAAAAGCGCCCGTTCGGGAGAGGTGAAGCCGAAACGCGCCTTGTGTGCCACCGCAAAGGCCGCTGCCATTTCGGCTGTGGTCCCGAACGGAACCTCCAGGGGTTGGTGCGAGCCCTCATAGCGCAGGTGCGCGGTCAGGATCGTGCGGGGGGCCGCTATCCCCTGGGCCATCATTTCCGCCACCGCTTCACCCTCGATCATCGCGATGCGGGCGGGCGCTGACGGGTCGGACAGCGGCGCGTCAAACTGCACTTCGCGCAGGGTGCTGAGGTCGGCAAGACCCATGCCAAAGGCGGAAAGGACCCCTGCCTGCGGATGCAGGAACACGCTCTGGATGCCCAGGGCATCGGCCACGCTGCAGGCATGCTGCCCACCGGCGCCGCCAAAGCATTGCAGGGTATAGCCGGTCACGTCATGGCCGCGTTGGACCGATATCTTCTTGATCGCATTGGCCATGTTGAGAGTGGCAATCCGCAGGAAGCCGGCGGCGACCGCCTCGGGTGGGTCAAGTCGGCCAGTGGTGGCCGCAATTTCGGCTGCCAATTCCGTGAATTTGCGCCGGACCAGCCCGGCATCCAGGGTCTGGTTGCCATCCGGGCCAAAGACGGCGGGGAAGTGGTCGGGCGACAGCCGCCCCAGCATCACGTTGCAATCAGTGATCGTCAGCGGTCCGCCCTGCCGGTAACTTGCTGGACCGGGATTTGCCCCGGCGCTTTCCGGCCCGACCTGGTACCGCCCGTCCCGGAAGCAACAGATCGACCCGCCCCCCGCCGCGACGGTGTGGATATCCATCATCGGCGCGCGCATCCGGACGCCGGCCACCTCGGTTTCGAACGATCGTTCATATACTCCGGAATAGTGACTGACATCCGTGGAAGTGCCGCCCATGTCAAAGCCGATCAGCCGGTCAAACCCAGCCGCCCTTGCCGTCTTCACCATGCCGACGATGCCACCGGCCGGCCCGGAGAGGATGGCATCCTTGCCCTGAAAGCGGCCCGCCTCGGTCAGCCCGCCATTGGACTGCATGAACAACAGCCGCCCCGTGGCCCGGCCAAGATCAAGGGCGCCCTCGACCTGCGCTACATAGCGCCGCAGGATGGGCGACAGGTAGGCATCGACCACCGTCGTGTCGCCCCGCGCCACCAGCTTTGCCAACCGGCTGACCTGATGCGACAGCGAGATCTGGGTGAACCCCGCTTCTGCTGCCAGAACCCCGACCCGCACCTCATGCGCGGGATTGACGTGTCCGTGCATCAGGGCGACCGCAACTGTCCGTATGCCCGCGGCATGGGCGGTTGCCAGTGCCATGCGGGTGGCATCTTCGCCCAGAGGGCGGACCTCGCGTCCCTCGGCATCCAGACGGCCAGGCACTTCGGCCACCGTCTCATACAACAGGTCGGGGCGGCGGACGTTCAGGTCAAAAAGGGCTGGCCGCGCCTGAGTTCCGATCCGCAGCAGATCGGCGAAGCCTTGGGTGATCAGCAAAAGCACCCGCTCGCCCTTGCGTTCAAGAAGGGCGTTCGTCGCAACCGTGGTGCCCATCTTCACGGCGCTGATCGTGTTGGCGGGCAGAGCCTCCAGCGCTCCAAGCCCAAGGCAATCGCGGATCCCCTGCACGGCGGCATCCGGGTAGCGGTCAGGGTTTTCCGACAGCAGCTTGACGGTCACCAATCTGCCGTCAGGCGCGCGGCCGATGACATCGGTGAAGGTGCCGCCACGATCGATCCAGAATTCCCACCCCATAGGATCACTCTCCCGTTGAAGACCCCACGCTAGAGGAGCGTCCTGTCAGGGTGAAGGGGACACGTCCGGTCCCGGCGCGATTTGCGGCAAGGCAGGTCCCCCTGCGGCAGATCAGGCGGGAAGGCTGGACAGGATTGGCCAGTCAGCCCTACCCTTTGCCGACCGCCCGGACCTGCAGGAGGGGGGGCAAGCCAAGGGCAGTCAAAGATGCGATCCGTCAGCCCTGCCACAACCACACCCGCGCAGGCGAAGCTTGCTTCTGTTCGTGGAGCTGCGGTCCTGCTGGCCCTGACCGGTCTTGTCTTTGCACCTGGCCTTCGGGCCGGCTTTGTCTACGACGACCGACGCGACATCCTGGGCAATCCCGCGGCACAGGCGGCAAGCTTTCAGGACCAGCTGCCCGAAACCCTGCGTCCGTTGCTGAAGGCCAGCTACGCCCTTCAGGACGCCCTGACCGGGTTTAGCGCGCCCGCCTTCCACATGGTGAACCTCGCGATGCATCTGGGGGCCGTGCTTCTGGTCCTGACCCTGGTCACACGGGTCTGCCGACTGGCCGGCCACGCACTGCCAATGGCAGACAGGATTGCCTGGATCGCTGCCGGCCTGTGGGCTGTCCACCCCGCGCTGACCGATACGGTGACCTATGTCTCAGGCCGGTCCGCCGGTTTGTCCGGGCTTCTTGTGCTTGGCGCAATCGTCGCGGCAACCGCAGAGCGGCCCCGGCCCCTGCTTGCCTTCGGTTGCGCCGGCCTTGCCCCTCTTGCCCGCGAGACGGCCCTTGTTGCGCCGCTGCTTCTGGTTGCCTGGCAGCTGACCCTCGGTCAGGAAGATCCACGCTTGGTTGCCTTGCGCCGGGCAGCGCCGGTCTGGGCCGGAGCATTGGTGGCAGCATTGGTCATTGCCGCGATGGCCCGGCATCGCGACCTTGTGGCCTTCAGCCTTGCCCAGCGCCCGCCGCTGGACGCGCTGCGTGCCAATGTCTTTGCCATTCCCGAAATCCTGCGGCTTTGGGGCCAGCCCTGGCGTGTCAGCATCCTGCCGCAGCAACCGCTGATCCATGGCTGGAACGATGCGCCGACGCTGCTGCGTCTGACCGCTTTGGCAACCCTTCCCGTGCTGGCCCTGGCCCTGCGCCATCGCGCGCCGCTTGCGGCCTTCGCTGCCTTGTGGACGCTGATTGCCCTGATGCCGACCAACAGCCTGATCTGGCGGGTGGACCCGGTGGCGCTGCGTCCGCTGTATCTGGCGGGGATCGGGCTGTCCTTGCTTCTGGCTCTGATGATGGCGCGGCTGCGCTTCGGCCCGGCATTGGCGCTTGCCCTTGTGGCCGGACTTGGGGCGATGACGTGGACCCGGGCCACGCTCTATCAGGACGAGGTCGCGCTTTTCGCCGACGCGGCGGCAAAGGCCCCGAATGATGCCCGCAGCCACCTGATGCTGGGGCTGGTGCTGGCCAACGCCGGGCGGCTGGACGAGGCGCAGGCGGCGCTGGACCAGGCGCTGCTTTTGGACCCGTTCCAGACCGGCGCTGAGAACGCGTTGCGGCTGTTGAAGGCAGGCGCGCCGATTGCCAGACCCCCCGCCCCGTGATAGATTTCGGCCATAGTTCGAAGGGTTTTCAAATGACATTCATCAGGCTTGCCGTGCTGTGTCTTTTGGCGGTCTTTGCCATCCCTCCGGCATCGGCGCAGCAACTCAGCGACAAGTTTCTGTCCGAACAGCCCTCATTCAAGCGCATGGGGGACAACTGCGGTCAGGGAAGCTCTCAGCAGACCTATTCAAAGTCCGAATACGCGGCGGCCTACAAAGAGGCCCAGGCGGCGCTGAAATCAGCCCAGAAAAAGGGCCAGAAGGCAGCGGCAGCGGGCATCGCCAAAGCCGTTGCCAGCATGCAGGACTGTCAGAAGGACGACCCGGCCCAATACGATGTTCCGCCGATGAAGACCTGTGAGCAGTTCGGAGGACAATGCGGGTGACGTGATCGAGCCAGCTCTGACGGGCCTTCACGGATCCGAGATCCCTGTCGAGTGCGATCTCCAGCGTGTATTGGTTGGAGAGATAATGATAGCAAAGCGACCAACCCCCTCAAGACGCTGGAGGTCCTCGAAGCCGTGAAGATGATCGAGCTGGCCAAGGGTTTGCCCGGTGTCATTTCCTTCAAGGAAGACGACCTTATCGGCTACAAGCTGTCGGGACAGTCCCAGAACCTGCGCTTGCGTTTCTGTGCCGATACCGACTTTGCCTGCAAGGGGGACCCGGAATTCTGTTCCTACCGGGTCGCCGACATCAAGCGCGCCATGCGCACCTATGTTGCCAAATGATGCGGGGGCCCGGCCTGTTGTTTCGCCTGACCTGTCTGGTGGCCGGGATGGCTTCTGCCGCCCCCGGTTTTGCGCAGGATACGGTTGACCCGACTGCGCTGATCGTCGAGGCCAAGGCGCTGTGCGCCGCTGATGCTGAAAGCGATGCCTGCACCCTCGCCTCGGACCGCAGCGCGGCACTCATGGCCAATATGGTCGCCGAAGCCGGAAATACCCGCGACCGGGGCGCGTTCATTGATCTTGTCCGACCGCTTCTGACCGACCGCAGCCCGCAGGTTCGCACTGCCGCAGCCTATGCGCTGGCCAAGTTCAAACCAGATGAAACCGACACTCCGGTCCTCAAGTCGCTCTTGGCCGATCCGGTGTCGAACGTGCGCGCCGGGGCCTGGGCCGCGGCCGCGCTGTCGGCAGACCCCGCCGCCCGGCTGGTCAAGCGTCGCATTCCTGAACGGCCCGAAAGCACCGGATATGAGCCGGACCCCGCGCCCCTTGATCCTTCGGCGCTGGGCTTTGCCCTGCCGGACGGGGCCGCGTTTCTGTGGCTTGCCGCTGACGAGCGTGCGAAGGGGCAGGCACAGTTTCTGCTGCCCACCGCGCCGGAGGCGACGCTTGCCACCCTGGCCCCGCTGACGCCCCGGCCTGCGCTTTCGGTCGCTGACCTTGTGGAGGCGGACCCCGCCACGGGCGCGCTTGTCGCAGGTTTCCTTGATCCGCAGATTTACGGCGACCCGATGGTTCTGGTGCTTGACCCCGCCGACGACCTGCCGCTGCGGTTGGCCGTGGTCTACCGCGACCTCGTCTTCGGCCAGACCGGCCTTGCGGTGATCTTTGGTGACGCAAGGTCGCTGGTTCCGCCCAAGGTTGACACCCCCGACATCACCTTTGCCCCAGACGGCACGACTGATCCAGAGGGCAACAGGGCCGCCCTGCTTGCCGCCTCGGGTATCAAGCCCGACGCCCCGCGGGACGAGACCGAGCTTTTCCTGTCGGTCATCGCGGCGGGTGGCTTTGGGGCTGACGGCTACCTTGAGGTCTACCCCCACGGGGCCTATGCCACCGAAGCGCAGGCCATCCTCGACGGGCCGCGACTGATCCTTGAAGATGTCAGCTTCACCGATGCCGAAGACATCACCGTGCGATTTCAGAACCTGCCTGCGGGCGCATCGGCCAGCCTGCAGATCCTGAGCGTGGCAGAAGATTACGCAACGATGGCGGGCCAGTTCCAGCCTGATGCCACCTCTGCCACGACGGTCCTTCAGGTTGCTGGGCTGCTGTCGCCGGGGGTGCATCTTCTTCAGGCCGAGGTCAGCACCGCAGACGGACCTGACAGCATTTTCCTGTCGCAGGATTTTTCGATCACCCCCGGCATGGCCGAACTTGCGCTTGAAAAGACCGAGTTTTCGCCGGGTGAACCCATGGCCATCCGCTTTTCCGGCATGCCCGGCGATGCGCAGGATTATGTGGCGACGGCCGCTGCCGGGGCGCCGAACACCTCGTACGTCGCCTATGTCTACACCGACAGCCAGCGTGAGGGCAGCACCACCCTGACCGCGCCGACCACCCCCGGCGCCTACGAACTGCGCGCCTTCTTCCGCGAGGATGAAACCACCCTGCGCGCCAGCCTGCCCTTCACTGTGGCCGGGACCGTCGCCCCGCAAGGGACTGTCACCCCGACACCAGGCGACCCAGCCCCCGAGGCGCGCGCAACACTGGTGCTGGACAAGACCAGATATGCCCCTGGCGAGATGATCACCGTCACCTTTGCAGACATGTTCGGCGATGGGCAGGATTATGTCGCAACTGCGCCGGCGGGGTCGTCCAACGGTATCTACCTGCAATATGCATACACGAAGGGCGAACGTGAGGGGACTGCCACCCTTCCGGCCCCACCCACCGCCGGGGACTACGAACTGCGCGCCTTCTTCCGTGAGGATGAGGCGATCCTGCGTGCCAGTGTGGCCTTTACCGTCGAATAGGACTGTGGATCAACGCCTCGGCGGCCTTAAACCGGCCGTGACGACGCCCGAACCACCAGACCAACTGGCGTTCGCAGCTCGGGAACCGGGCGCTCGGCACCCTGCAGCCAGGCCATCAGGGCCTCGGCGCGCTCTCTGCCGAAATCCGCGATACCGCATTGTACGGAAGTCAGGGGCGGGTGGCTTTGACTTGCATCCTCGATATCGTCAAAGCCCACCAGCCGCAGGTCGCGGCCCGCAAGCCTGCCCTGGCTGGCAAGACCCGAGATCAGACCCAGCGCCACCAGATCATTGAAGCAGACTGCGGCGTCAAACTCCGGGTTCGCCGCGAACCAGTCGGCGCACTCGCGCCCGAAGGCGCGGGTCGGGCGACCGGCGATCAGATGGCGGGGCAGGTCAGCCGCCGTCAGGATCTCGTGATAACCCGACTGGCGTTCGGCGGTGACCGCACGGCCGTCAATCCCGCCGACAAAGGCGATGCGCCGCGCCCCTTCGGCAACCAGATGCCGGGTCGCAAGCCGTCCGCCCTTGGCATAGTCAGGCGCGGCAAATGGGAAAAGGTCAGTGCGCGGGCTGACCTTGCGCAGGACCTGCAAGGTCGGGATGCCAGCCCGCTGCAGCGGGCCGAAGGTCCCCGCCTCGTCGCCATAGGCGGGCGACAGGATGAAGCCCGAGACCCCATGTTCGATCATCGCCGAGATGGTGCGCGCCTGCAAAGCAGGGTCTTCGTCGGTGTTGGCCACGACCGTGGCATATCCCGCCGCCGACAGGGTCATCTGCACCGCGGTGGCGAATTCGGTGAAGAACGGGTTGCGCAGGTCGTTGATGACAAGGCCGATCAGCCCGACCTGCGCCGACCGCAGGTTCGCCGCCGCGCGGTTGTAGACATAGCCAAGCTCGGCCATCGCGCGGCGCACATCTTCGCGCGTTGCGACACTGACCGCCGGGCTGTTCTGCAAGACCAGGCTGACGGTCGATTTCGACACGCCTGCCACCCGTGCCACGTCGATGATCGTCGGTCTTCCCATGCGCCCCCCGATCCGTCAGGTTGCAGGGCGGTCGGGCGAGGTTGCCAGATCGAAGACCAGAATCCCGTCGATTCCGCCTGCCGCATGGGCGACAAGTCCCCCGCCAAAGGCCTTGTGTTCAGCGTCGTCCTGATAGGCTGCCAGGGCCTCCCACGTTGGAAAGTCGGCGACAAAGCCGTGCAGATAGCCGCGCTCGATCTGTTCGGGGCTTTCGCTGCGGCCCCAATGGGCGGTGATGCCCAACCGCCGCGACAGCGGGCCAAGCGGGGCCAGCAGTCCGGCAATCCGGTCTTCGGACAGGTCCGGGCGAAAGCGGATCAGGACGATGTGGCGGATCATGTGGCCCCCTTGATCAGGTCTGCGGCTTTTTCGGCAATCATGATGGTCGCCGCGTTGGTGTTCGATGATACGACTTGCGGCATGATGGATGCATCAACCACCCGCAACCCCGCAATGCCGTTGAACCGCAGCATGGGGTCCACGACTGCGCCGGGGTCCGCGCCCATCCGGCAGGTGCCGGCGGGGTGGTGGTCGGTCTTGGCATGGCGGCAGGCATAGGCGATGTAATCCGCCTCTGTCTGCACGTCAGGCCCCGGCAGGCGTTCGGCCAGCACGTAGGGCTTAAGCGCGTCCTGACGCATGATTTCCTGTGCCAGTTTCAGGCCACGGATCGACATTTCGCGGTCATGCGGGTCGGCCCAATAGTTCGGGTCGATCAGGGGCGCGGCCATTGGAT
>JAPLPF010000010.1 GCA_026400325.1 Rhodobacterales bacterium | reverse complement strand
GGGGGGCGTGCGATTGGGCGGGGCGGGGGGCGGGCGGGGTTCCCCCTCACCTTGGCACTCTCCCTCTCTTCAGGTGGGGGGGATGCAAGGTTGGGGTCCGGATGGCGGGGTGGAGCGCAGCTTGCGATGGTGGGGAGGGTGCTGTTGACTCCCCCGGTTCGCGCTGTATAAGCCGCGCAAGTCCCGGAAGCGATTCCGGGGCTTTTCATTGGTGTTGGTGGCCCCTGCAAGGGGATGCCTGTCGCCGGGGAGACCCGGAAAGGACAACGCCCTTCGTAACACTCTGAGGCCCGAAAAGTGGGAACCGCTTTTTGGACAAGCCGAAAGAGCCACAATTGAAGGAGATCAGCGGTGACCAAACGCACCTCTGCCAAGTACAAGATTGACCGCCGGATGGGCGAAAACATCTGGGGCCGTCCGAAATCCCCGGTGAACAAGCGCGAGTATGGCCCCGGCCAGCACGGCCAGCGCCGCAAGAACAAGCTTTCCGACTTCGGCACGCAGCTGCGCGCCAAGCAGAAGCTCAAGGGCTATTACGGCGACCTGACCGAAAAGCAGTTCCGCAAGAGCTATGGCGAAGCCGAGCGCGTGAAGGGTGACACCGGCGAGATGCTGGTCGGCCTTCTGGAGCGTCGCCTGGATGCGGTGGTTTACCGCGCCAAGCTGGTCCCGACGATCTTCGCTGCGCGCCAGTTCGTGAACCATGGCCATGTGCTGGTGAACGGCAAGCGCGTGAACATCGCCTCCTACCGCGTGGCGGAAGGTGATGTCGTGTCTGTCCGCGAGAAGTCGCGCCAGATGGCGCTTATCCTGGAAGCGATCCAGCTGACCGAGCGTGACGTGCCCGACTACCTCGAAGTCGACCACAACAAGATGGTGGTCAAGTTCGTCCGCACGCCAGGCCTGGGCGATGTGCCCTATCCGGTGCAGATGGAACCGAACCTGGTCGTCGAATACTACGCCAAGAACTGACCTGTTGCGGTGCGCCAAGGCGCATCCTACGATTTCCGGGCCGCGCCGCGAGGGTGCGGCCCTTTTCGTTTCGGACTGCGGGGTGAATGATGACGGACAAGCCGGGGATCGAGCGTCGCTTCGAACAGAGCCTTTTCGCCAGCCGCTGGCTGATGGCGCCCATGTACCTGGGCCTTGCCATCGCGCTGGGGATGCTGACGATTATCTTCCTGAAGGAGTTGGTCTACTACATCCCGCAGGTGCTGGAGATGTCGGCGGACAAGATGATCCTTGTCGCACTGACCCTGATCGACCTGACGCTCGCGGCGAACCTTTTGCTGATCGTGATGTTCTCGGGCTATGAGAGTTTTGTCTCGAAGTTCGACTTCGATGTCGGCGCGGACAAGCCCGGCTGGATGGGCAAGGTCGACTTCGGCGGGCTCAAGATGAAGCTGGTCGCCAGTATCGTCGCCATTTCCGGGATTCACCTGCTGAAGCGGTTCATGGAGATCAGCGACCTGGACACTGCCACGACCTTTGGCGAAACCGAGATGTACTGGCTGGTGGTGATCCATCTGACCTTCGTGGTCTCGGGGGTCCTGCTGGCGCTGATGGACTGGCTTGGCGCGAAGACCAACAAGACCTAGGCCGCCGCAGCGCGGACGCTGGCGCGGTAGTCGCTGGGGGTTTGTCCGGTAAACTCACGGAAGGCGGCGTTGAAGGCAGAAAGCGAGTTGTAGCCCGTGGAAAAGGCGATCTCGGTGATGGTCGCGGCATCGTCGCTGAGGTGTTCGACGGCATGGACCATGCGCAGCCGTCGCTGGGCCTGGCGCCAGGTCATGCCAAGCTCATCAGCAAAGCGGCGGGCGAGGGTGCGCGGTGTCACCCCTGCGGCGGCGGCAATGTCGGCAAAGCATTGGGGTTCGGTCAGGTTGTCCTTGGTCAGCGCAAGCGCACGGCGCAGAACGTCGCTGCGGACCGAGGGCATCCACGCCCGGCTGGGCGTCGCCGACAGGCGTTCTGCCAGCACGGCTGCCGTGTCGAACAACTGACGCGCATAGGGAGGCAGATCGGCACGGTCGCGGCTGAAGGGGCGCAGCTCCAGAATCACTTCACGCAAGAGCGGGGTCATGTCGAAGACGCGCAACGGGTGGGCGGGTGCGGCAAAGTCATCGGGTGAAAACAAGAGCGAAGAGCAGGTGATCCGCCGCGCGATGCGCACGTTCACCGGCTGGTTCGCGGCAATCCATGCTGCGCGTGCCGGGGGCAGCGTCCAGCAACGCCCGCCAGCCTCAAGCGCCATCAGCCCGTCGGTCGCGTAAAGCAGATAGTGGCGGGGGAAGGTGTAGGTGGTCAGGGGTTCGGGGTCGAACCCGCTGATCACGGAAAAGGCCGGCGGTTCGCGCATCGGTCAGGCAGCGCGCGGTTCGGCGTCAAAGACGCGCGATGAGGGGGTGCCCGTCATCAGGGGGAACAGAACCGCACCAACCGTCTTGAACCCGTCGCTAGCGCGGTAGGCATCGAAGTTGCCCTGATCGGACCATTCATGCATCAGGCGAAAAGATCCCGGCTGGAGAGGGTCAGTCCAGACAGAGTAGCCCAGATTGCCCCACAAGGCGCGCACGATCGTCGCCTCTCCGTCCAGTGTCGCCTGGGCAAGGGCGGCGTTGGCGGGTGCGACGGCAAAATCAACGATGACGATCAGCATGGTTCATCTCCGGTTGGGTGAGGGTGATCAGATAGGCGTGACTGGTGCGGCGTGGCGGGCCGCTGGCAAAACCCGTGTCGCGCGGGCAGACGAGGCCTGCCGCCACCACCGCTTGCAGGATCCGTGCGGGGCTATGGCTGTGGTGCCGCCACAGGGGTCGGATCAGCCGGTTGCACCAGTGCGGCCGGGTTGCGATCAGGATGATCGTGCCGCCTTGCGACAGTCGTTGCCCAAGGATGCGCAGCGCATGCACGGGGTCCGGGCAATGGTCGATCACATGGGCGCAGAGGATCACGTCCTGGGACGGATGCATCGGCAGATCATCGAGCGCCGTCTTCAGCACCACGACTTCATCGGCTGCGCCTTGCAGGTGCAACTTGGCCTCATGCAGCATCGCGACAGAAGGGTCGGCAAGCGTCAGCACGTCGGGACGCGGGCGAAGAGCGGCATAGGCAGCCGCGAAGTCACCCGCTCCACACCCGACATCCATGACGCGGCGGACCGTAAGACCTTGAGGGCAAAGCTCGGCGATGGCCGCACGGTAGGCGGCGGAATACCCCAAGGCATCCATTCTGGCATGCCACGTGGTGGCGGCGGCATCATAGCGCGCACGCAGGTCGAACGGGCGGATGATGATGTTGAACATGCGAAACCTTATCTTGCTGCCCTGAAGACTAGCCTTGCGGACCGGCGCGCGCTTTCGCCCGACAGTCAAAGATGCGCTTGGAACGGACAGCCCGCCCATGCCACGTGGGGCAAGATGACACTGGCATTGACCCCGCCGCGCCGGTAGAAGCGGGCGCATACCGGGGAGCCTGCCATGAATGATGCCATCCGCCCGCAACCAGGCATTCTTGACATCGCCCTGTACCAGGGCGGCAAGGCGCATGTGGCAGGCGTGGCCAATGTCGTGAAGCTGTCGTCGAACGAAAATCCGTTCGGCCCATCCGACAAGGCCAAGGATGCCTTTGGCCGGACGGTCCATTCCCTGCACCGCTATCCTGTCACCGACCATGCCGACCTGCGCCGCGCGATTGCCGAGGTGCATGGCCTTGACGCGTCGCGGATCATTTGCGGCGCCGGTTCGGACGAGATCATCACCTTTCTGTGCCAGGCCTATGCCGGCCCACGGGACGAGGTGGTGTTCACCGAGCACGGGTTCCTGATGTACCGGATATCAACGCTTGCCGTGGGGGCAACCCCGGTCGAAGTGCCGGAACGTGAACGCACGGCTGATGTCGATGCGATTCTGTCGGCCTGCAACCGGCGGACCAAGCTTGTGTTTCTGGCGAACCCCAACAATCCGACCGGCACGATGGTGTCTGCTGCAGAAATCGCTCGGCTTGCCGAAGGGCTGCCGCCACAGGCGCTGCTGGTGCTGGACGGGGCCTATGCCGAATATGTCGAAGGCTATGATGGCGGCGCGGCGCTGGTTGACGCCCGCGACAACGTGGTGATGACGCGGACTTTTTCCAAGGTCTACGGTCTGGGCGGGTTGCGGGTCGGCTGGGGCTATGGCCCGCG
>JAPLPF010000053.1 GCA_026400325.1 Rhodobacterales bacterium | reverse complement strand
GCGGTCACCAGCCAGGGGTCCGTCGCGGCCTTGAGGTCAAATGTGCCCGAGAAGCTTACGGTCTTGCCGACCAGGTCGCCCTTAGGCACCGCCAACGCGCCCGAAGCGCGGTCATTCAAGGCCCGCGCCAGCTTGGCGAATTCGATCTGGTCGCGGAAATCGCCGAATTTGTAGAAGGGGGCCACGTCGCGCAGGGAGGTGCCCTTGATGACCGGCCCCAGCTGCAACGTCAGGTCCGCAGCACCATCGCCGTCCGTGTCGACCATGGCCTTCCGCGCGCGGGAGGTGAGGTTGGCCTCAACCACCTTGCCCTCGCCCTTCACGGCGAAGTTCCACGCCGCACCTTCGCCCGAGCCCTCGTGGCCATGCGCCTTGCCGGCCACGTCCAGCCCCCCGGCCAAAGCGGTGCGCAGGTCGGCGACGGGCAGGCCCTTGGCGATCAGGGGCAAAAGCTCGGCGTCATACGTCTTGTCCAACAGGGCGGCGATCCGGGCGTCATCCCCGGCCTCCCCAGCCTCGGCGGCGGCAGTTTCGGCCCCCGGAACGGTCTTCACGATCTTGCAGCCCGGCAGGGCCAGCGCGGCCATCAGGCCCAACGCAAACAGGAATTTCATGGCGGTCTTCCAATGGAAATCCCGGCGCGCGGGGAGCACGCGCGCCGGGTCGTCGGCCAATCCGGATCAGGCTTTCAGCGCAAAGGTTTCCAGCTGCGCCGCATTGTCCGCATTGACCAGCACGCAGTCCATCAGCTGCTTTTCATCAACCCCGGTCGAGCCTGTGGTGATGAACTTGTCGGCCTGTTCGACCGCCATCTGCGCCTGGGCGTAGGCGGGCTGCAGGACCGTCGCCTTGATCCCGCCCTTCAGGATGCTGTCGCGCACGTCGTTCGACCCGTCGAAGCCGACGACGATCACATCGGTCCGCCCGGCAGCCTCAAGTGCAGCATAGGCCCCCATCGCCATCGTGTCGTTGCCCGAGATCACGCCCTTGATGCTGGGGTTCGCCTGCAGCATCGATTCCATGACCGTATAGGCCTCGGTCTGCGACCAGTTGGCGGTCTGACGCGCGACCGACTTCAGGTCCGGGTATTGCGAGATGACGTCGGCATAGCCCTTGGATCGGATGCCCGCGTTGGTGTCGGATTCCTTGCCCACCAGCTCGGCATAGTCGCCCTTCTCGCCCATCAGCTTGACGAACTCTTCGGCCCCAAGCTGCGCGCCCTGATAGTTGTTCGACACGATCTGGCTGACGGCCACGCCGGTCGCGGTGATCTCGCGGTCGATCAGGAAGGACGGGATGCCCGCATCCTTGGCCTTCTGGACGGCAGCGACGGAGGCATCGGCCCCGGCGTTGTCCAGGATGATCGCCTTTACGCCCGCAGCGATGACGGTATCGAAAAGTTCGTTCTGCTTGTTGGCGTCGTCGTCGTGCACCAGCACCATGACTTCATAGCCCAGCTCCTTGGCCTTGGCTTCGGCACCGTCAGCCTCGGCCTTGAAGAACGGGTTGTCATGGCTGGGGGTGATGATCGCGATGGTGCCCTTGGCTTGAGCAAAAGACAGCGTCGGCAGGATGCCCGAGACAGCCGCAGTCAGGCTGCCTACAAAGAGGCGGCGGTTCAGATTCATGTTGTCCTCCCTTTCAAACGATGTCGAAAAGATTCGACTCGATGCGTTATATGCATCCCTCTCTCATGAATGGTTGTCAATTACTTTCTAATACTGTCGATTTCTACGCATGCAGCATCGTCGATGGCGCATGATCAGCTTTCCTTTGGTAATCCAACCGTCTTGCAGCTTGCTTTCAACTGGAGCGCAGGATACAAACGCATAAATCGAAAGCAATCGAAAGCGCATGCAGGCGGAACGCCGCAGGCCGGAGAGAAAAACCATGCCCACCATCTTCCAGCGCCGGATCAGCCTTGGCGTCGTCATCGGCAGCCGGGCCTTCTTCAGCCCCGCCCCCTGCAAAGCCGCGCGCGACGACGTGCTCGCGCAACTCGCCAAGCTGAACATCGACGCGGTGATCCTGCCGTTCGAGGCGACGGCCAACGGCGCGGTGCAATCCATCGCCGACGCTGATTTTTACGCCTCCCATTTCAAGGCGAACGCCGACAAGATCGATGGTCTGGTGATCTGCCTGCCCAACTTCGGCGACGAAATCGCGGTGGCTGAACTCGTGAACCGCGCCCGTCTAGGGGTGCCGATCCTGTTGCAAGCCAGCAATGACGAGGTGGCGAAGGTCTCCGTCTCGGAACGCCGGGATGCGTTCTGCGGCAAGATTTCTGTGACCAACAACTTCTGGCAATACGGTGTGCCGTTCACCGAGACGACCAACCACACCTGCGACACCTGGGGTGAGGAATTCGGGGCCGACCTAGACCGCTTCGCCCGGGTCTGCCGCACGGTTAAGGGCCTGCGCCACGCCCGCCTTGGGTCCATCGGCGCGCGGACGGGGGCCTTCCAGACCATGCGCTACAGCGAGAAACTCCTTCAGGCCGCAGGCGTCACCGTCGTCACCGTCGACCTGAGCGAGATGATGGGGGCTGCATCAGCCATCCAGACCGATGATCCGGCTCTCCTGACCACGCTGGAGAAGGTAAAAAACTACGGGAAAATCCCCGCCCACATCCAACCCGCCCAGATTGAAAAACAGGCCCGCTGGACCCTCGCCGTCAACCGCTGGATCGAGGAGAACGGCTGCGACGCCAGTGCCATCCAGTGCTGGCGGTCCTTGCAGGACAACTTCGGCTGCGCCACCTGCCTGACGATGTCGATGATG
>JAPLPF010000168.1 GCA_026400325.1 Rhodobacterales bacterium | reverse complement strand
GTGCCACGGCAAGTGCTGCAAGACCGTAGATGACCGGCCAGCCGACCAGCGGGGCAAAGACCAGCGTTTGCGTCATTGTCCCAGTCTTTCCAAGAGGGCCGGCACATGGACCTGATCGGATTTGTAGTTTCCGGTCAGCACATGCATGATCAGATTTATCCCGAAGCGATAGGCGATTTCCCGTTGCCGTTCGCCCGCCATGCCCCGGCCCACGGGCAACAGGGGGGCGCCCGCATCATCCACCGCCCAGGCTGCCGCCCAGTCGTTGCCACCGATCACCACCGGCGTGACCCCGTCGTTGAGGTTGCGAAACGGCATCCCTTCGGCGGCTTCCGCTTCGGCCAGCGGGGCGGCTTCGACCCAAAGGCCGCCGCGCGCATGGCGGCCGGGAAAATCCTGCAGAAGATAGAAGGTGCGGGTCAGCACATGATCCGCGGGCATTGGTTCCAGTGGCGGGATATCCAGGCCCGAGGCGATAAGCTGCAGTGTCTGGCCTTCCGGCGTCGCCCCGCCAAAGCCCGCCACATCGGCGTCGCGCGTATCGAACAGGATCAGCCCCCCGGTGCGCAGATAGTCGTTCAGCCGTGCATAGGCCTTTGCCGAGGGTTGCGCCTGACCTGCGGTGATCGGCCAGTAGAGGAAAGGAAAGAACGCCAGTTCGTCGCGTTCGATGTCCACCCCCATCGGCATCGTCGGCTCGATCGAGGTGCGCTGCCACAGCTTGTCGCTCAGGCCCAGAAGGCCCGCCTGCGCCACCTCGTCCACCTTGGCGTCGCCGGTCAGGACGTGGGCCAGCACCACGGCCGAGGTCGCCTCCAGCGCAAAGGCATCGTCGGGAAGCGCGGCATCAGCCTCTTGCGCCCGTGCGCCTTGCGGCTGCAGGGCAATCAACGCCAGCGCCAGAATTGCCACCGACCGCCGCAGGCCGGACAGCCGCCCGGCAACCCAGAGGGCCGCCAGCACATCGGCCAGAAGAAACGCGATCCCTGCGGCAAGGAAGGCGCCCTTCAGCGCCTGCGCCTCGCGTCCTTCCAGCCCCTCGACCGGAACGGACGGCGGCCAGTCGGCAGCCAGAAGCGTGGTCTCGGGGCCAATCACGTTCAGCGCGACCCGCCGGTCGGCCCCGGCGTAAAGCCCCGGCGGGATGGCGATTGACGGACCCGAGGTCATGGCCCCGGCAAGGTCTTCGCCTTCCACCCCGGCCAACTCTCCGGCGTCCTGCGGCTGGCCGTAGGCATCCAGCACCACTTCAGGCACCCAGACCTGTCCGGCAAGATCCGAGGCTTCGGGCAGGGCCGGGCGGGTGGACACGGCCAGCCGTTCCAGCATCTGCACGAAAAGGCCCGACAAGGGCAGAGAGGACCATTCCGCATTGGCCGTCACATGCACCAGCACGACCTGCCCGTCCCCCACTGCCTTGCGCGTGACAAGGGGGGTGCCATCCTCAAGTGCTGCAATCGTGCGTTCGGCAAGGTCGGGGTCGGGCTGGGCCAGAACCTGTGCGCGCACGACCACATCATCGGGTGCCGTCAGGCCGTAAAAGGGCGACCCTTCGGTGAATGGGGCCAGGCCCTTCGGCTCGCCCCAGCTCATCGCGCCGCCGACCGTGCGGCCGCCTTCGCGCAGGCGAACCGGCAGCAGCGGATCTTCGTCAAAACGGCTGACATCGCTGGCGGCAAGGCGCGGACCGGCAAAGCGCAGCAGAAGGCCGCCCTTGTCCAGCCAATCCAGCGTGGCCGTCGTCTCGGCGTCGGTCAGCCGTGCCACATCGGCCAGAATGACCACGTCGGGGTTGGCCAGAAGCACATCGGTCAGGCTGCCGTCGATAATCTCGGCCACAGGGTCCAGCGCCTGGCGCAGATAGTGCAGGGGCGACAGAAGCTGCAGCCCCTCCTGGTCCGGGCCTGCCGCGATCAACGCGATCTTGCGCCGCTTCAGGCTGTCATCGGCAAGGCTGACCGCGCCTGCGGTGCGCGCGCCTTCCATCTCGAACCGGGTGATGCGGTTGCGCAGTTCCGGGGGCACGTCCAGATCCACCTCGCCCCGGGCGGCACCGGCGGCGAAGGGAAGGGTCACGCGGGCAAGCTCACGGTCGATCCCGGCGGGATCGGGGCCACGCGCGATGACCTCGATGCTGACGCCGTCGGCAACAGGCATCCGGCTTGCCGCGACCACGACCTTGCCCGCTTCGAAGACCGGAGGATGCAGCCCAAAGACCGGTTTCGGGCTTTCGATCACCCGGACCGTGCCCCTGCCCTGCAACGCGTCCAAGAGGTCGCCGCGTCCGGGGTGGTCCAGCCCGTCGGACAGCCAGACGGTCTCGAAGCGGCCCTCGGGAAGGGCCGCCACCCAGCCCGCGAAGTCCGGCGACCAGGCCTGTGGCTGCAATCCTGCCGCGCGGCCGGCCCAGGCCTCGGCGGTCTGAAAGTCCGGGGTATCAGGGGCATCGGTCAGCCGGACCAGTGCGACAGTGCGCCCGGCAGCCCCCGCCTCGGACACCAGTCCTTCGGCCTTTTCCACCCGGCGCGGCCAGTCGCGCGCATCGGCCCAGCTGCCATCGACCACGATCAGCATCGGGCCCGATCCCGCCGCCCGCACATCAGGGTTCAGGATCGGCCCGGCAAAGCCGATGATCGCCGCAGCAACGGCCAGCATCCGAAGAAGAAGAAGCCACCACGGCGTCTTGTCTGTCTCGGCCTCGTCATCCCTGAGGCCCAGAAGCAGCGCCACCCCCGGAAACCGCCGCCGGATCGGGGCAGGCGGCACGGCGCGCAGCAATATCCACAAGATCGGCAAGGCGATCAGCCCCAGCAAAAGCCATGGCACTGCAAAGCCGATGGGCCCGATCATGAACATCAGCGCCCCCCCTGCAATGCGCCGTAGGCCCAAAGGAGCGCCGATTGCGCCGGTTGCCCGGTGTGATGGGTGGTGAAATGCCAACCCACCGCGCGGGCGAGGGTGGCCAGCCGATCCTTGCGTTCCGCCAGCCGGGCAAGATAACGGGTGCGCAACTCACCTGCCTGCTGCGTCTCGTGCCGCATCGTGCCGCCCATGGATTCAAAGATCGTGCGGCCGTCGAAGGGAAATTCCTCTTCCGCCGGGTCCAGCACCTGAACAAGGGCCCCCTTGACCCCCCGGTCCGCCGCGCGGGCAAGCCCGGCCTCGACCGCCGAAAGATCGCCCAGGAAATCCGACAGGAACACCGCCCGGCCATGGCTGACCATGCCTTCGCTGTCCGGCGCCCCATACTCGCCGGTCGCATCCTCGCCCGCCAGGCGCGCGGCAAGCCGCAAAAGTTGCGTGCGCCCGGACCTTGGCTGCGCAAGGCCGGCCAAGCCCACCCTTTCGCCGCCGCGCAGAAGAAGGACCGCCAGCGCCAGCGCCAGAAGCTTGGCCCGGTCCGACTTCGGCGCGCGGCCCTTGTCGCCGGTGAAAGCCATGGACTTTGAAGGATCAACCCAAAGCGTGACCGACTGCGCCGCCTGCCATTCACGTTCGCGCACGAAATGGGCATCGCTGCGGGCAGACCGGCGCCAGTCGATCATCCGGGCGCTGTCCCCCTGATGCGCGGGCCGGTACTGCCAGAACCCCTTGGACCCTCGGGGGCCTCACGGTCCCCAACCGGGTCACCCTGGCGCCGCTGGCCGGGATCGGCAACTGGGTCGTCCGGCTGCAGGCCAAGCGCTTCGGCGCGGGCCCGAAGATCGGGGGCTGCGCTCACGCAGCGGCCTCAAGACCCAGAACGCGGTTGGTCACCCGGTTGATGATGCCGGAAAGCGTCTCGCCCCGGGCCCGCGCGGCAAAGGACAGCGCCATCCGGTGTACCATGACCGCCTGCGCAAGGTCGGCCACATCGGCAATCGACGGCGCCAGCCGTCCGTCCAGCAGCGCGCGTGCCCGCACCGTCAGCATCAGGGCCTGCGCCGCGCGTGGCCCCGGCCCCCAGCTGAGCGAATCGGCCAGATCGCGGCCCTCAGCCTCACCGGGACGGCAGGCACGGACCAGATCAAGGATCGCCTCGACCACCTGATCGCCAACCGGCATCCGCCGGATCACGGATTGCGCCTGGATCAATCTTTCGGCGGTGAACACCTGATGCGCCTCGGCCTCTTCGGCACCGGTCGTGGCGATCAGGATGTCACGCTCGGTCGCGCGGGTCGGGTATTCGACATCGACCTGCACAAGGAAACGGTCAAGCTGCGCCTCGGGCAGGGGGTAGGTGCCCTCCTGCTCGATCGGGTTTTGCGTCGCCAGCACATGGAAGGGTCTACCAAGGGGGCGATGCTGGCCCGCGATGGTGACCTCTTTCTCCTGCATCGCCTGCAACAGCGCCGACTGTGTGCGGGGTGAGGCGCGGTTGATCTCATCTGCCATCAGAAGCTGGCAGAAGACCGGCCCCTCGACAAACCGGAACGCGCGCGCGCCGTCCTTGGCGGTGTCCAGCACTTCGGACCCAAGGATATCTGCCGGCATCAGGTCGGGCGTGAACTGGATGCGGTTGGCCTTCAGCCCCATCACAGTGCCCAGCGTATCGACCAGCCGGGTCTTGCCAAGGCCCGGAAGGCCCACAAGCAGCGCATGGCCGCCGCACAGCATGCTGGCAAGGACAAGGTCCACCACCCGCTCCTGCCCGATGAAGCGGCGGTTGATCGAGGCCTTGGCCTCGCCCAAAGTCGCGCCCAGCGCCTCGATTTCCGCCACAAGCGCCTTGGTATCGGCCATGCCTCATGCTCCCTTCGGGGTGATCCACCGTCATTAGACCGAAGTATTCCGTTCGGCACAAATGGCAAAAGGCATCTTGGCACAAATGATCGTGAGAGAGGCAGGCGAAGTTCCAGACCGCAGCGCTGGCCAACGCAAAATCCTTCAAAGGATTTCGGCCAAGGTCGTCGAAGAAATTTGCGTCCGGCCGATCGGCGACTACATTAGCAGGTATGACCAGCCCCAATGCCGATACACTTGCCGCCGCGGTGCGGGCCGCCACGAAGAAAGGCCCACCGCCAGTCCACCTGTGGAACCCCGCCTTTTGCGGCAACATCGACATGCGGATCGCCCGCGACGGCACATGGTTCTACCTTGGAACGCCCATCGGCCGCGCGCCCTTGGTCAAGCTCTTTTCCTCGATCCTGAAGCGGGAGGGTGACGACTATTTCCTTGTCACCCCGGTCGAGAAGGTTGGCATCACGGTCGACGACGCGCCGCTGCTTGCCATCGACTTCGACGTGGCGGGCGAAGGCGAGGCCCGGACCCTGACCTTCACCACGAAAACCGAGGATGTGGCGGTCCTGGACCCCGACCACCCCCTGCGTGTCACCCGCGACCCGGGGACGGGCGAGCCGGCGCCCTATATCCTGATCCGCAGCAATCTTTGGGCGCTGATCGACCGGAAATCCTTTTACCGTCTGGTCGACCTTGGCAGTCAGCACACCCTTGACGGGCAGACGTGGTTCGGTCTTTGGTCTGCGGGCCATTTCTTCCCGGTCATCCCGTCGGCCGAGTTGCCGCACTCAGAATTGCCCTGAAAGGCCCCTGCCCTTCATGCCCCGCTTTGCCGCGAATCTGACGCTTCTGTTTACAGAGGTCCCGATGCTTGATCGCCCCGACTGGGCGGTGCGCTGCGGGTTTGACGGGGTCGAGATGCTGTTTCCCTACGACCAGTCGATGGCCGATTGGGAGCGGGCGCTGAACGGGGTGCCGGTGGCGCTGATCAACACGCCTCCGGGCGACTGGGCCAGTGGCGACCGGGGCTTTGCGGCCGTCCCGGGGATGGAGCAGCACTTTCGGGACAGCTTTCTGCGCGCCGCCGACTATGCGACCCGCCTGAAGGCGGACCGGTTGCATGTGATGGCCGGGGTGGCCAAGGGCCCGCAGGCCGAACAGTGCTATGGCGAAAACCTGGCATGGGCGCTGGATCAGGCGCCCGGGCTGACCCTGACGATCGAACCCCTGAACCCCGAGGACATGCCGGGCTATTTCCTGAACGACTACGACCAGGCGGCCCGCATCCTTGATGATCTCGCCAACCCGCGCATCGGGCTGCAATACGACCTGTGGCATGCGGCCCGCCTGCATGGCGACGCGGGGCTGGTCTGGGCCGACCATCGCCACCGGATCAACCATGTTCAGGTTGCGGGATTTCCCGCCCGCAACGAACCCGGAGGTGGTGGCTTTTCGCTGCCGGACCTTTGCGATGATGTAGACGCCCACAGCCCGGCGGTCTGGATTGCCGCCGAATACCGCCCCGCCAAGGGCACGTCGCAGGGCCTGGGCTGGCTGACCGCGCTGAAATCACGCGGCGGGATGATCGGCTAGGCTTGTCGCGCACCCCGTCAACCCGTTAGACAGTGGTCACGCCCCGCAAGCAGGACGCCGCACCCATGCCGATCGAAGCCCCGGAAACCCAAGTTGTCACCACCTGGAAACTAGCCTGCGACGGGGGCGAAGGCGCGCTTGGCCATCCGCGGGTCTGGCTGACGATCCCCGCTGATACCGGCTTTGTCGAATGTGGCTATTGCGACAAACGCTATGTCATCGACCGCGATCACGCCCACGACGACCATTAGCGAATTGGCGGGCACTAGCCCAGCGGCGGCCCGACCACCCGCATCCCGTGACACGACGACAATTCGGCAAAGGCAATCGGGGTCAGCGGGCTGAGTGCACTGCCTTCCACGAAGAATGCCTCCATTGTCCCCGCGGGCTGAAACGCCACCAGAAGGCGCCCGGTGCGGGTCGTGTTGCGGAAAGCGTGCGGGATACCGCGCGGCGCAAGCAGGCTGTCACCAGGCTTCAACTCGTGCAGGATGTCACCAACCCTGATCTCGAATTCGCCTTCGGTCACTAGGAACCAGTCGTCCTGCCGGGCATGGACATGCAGCGGCGGACCCCCCGGTTCGCTGCGGATGGTGTCGTATATGCATAGCCCGCCCCCGGTGGCGGACCCGGATACCTTGAGATGGAACATCCCGTTCAGAAACCCGAAGGAATGTCCGTCCAGCGCCGTGTCGCCCCGCACGAGGGGGGGCGCTGCAGGACCCGTGACGTCAGCCATCTTGTGCTTTCCTTGCATGAGCTGTGCCAACCGTAGCACGATCCCGCAATCCCCGCCGGATTATCAATGCCGATCGCCCAAGGTCGGGAAAACGGCAAGGCCAAACCGGGTAGCCCTGCCCGGACCTTTCTGCCAATAATCGCCCCGACAGACGGGAGCGCACCATGACCTTCGGCAAGGGCCACCACCTTCATCTCATCGACGGCTCGGCCTATATCTTCCGCGCCTATCATGCGCTGCCGCCCCTGACGCGCAAATCCGACGGGCTGCCGGTCGGTGCGGTTGCGGGGTTCTGCAACATCCTGTGGAACGAGCTTTCCCGCGCCAGCGCTGGCAGGACCGCGACCCATCTGGCCGTGATCTTCGACCATTCCGCCACCACGTTCCGAAACGCCCTGTATCCGGAATACAAGGCCAACCGCCCCGACCTGCCCGAGGATCTGCGCCCCCAGTTCCCCTTGACCCGCGAAGCGACCCGCGCCTTCAACGTCGCCTGCATTGAGACCAAAGGGTATGAGGCCGACGACATCATCGCCACCCTTGCCCGTGAGGCGGTGGAGGCCGGGGGAAGCTGCACCATCATCTCGTCCGACAAGGACCTGATGCAGCTGATCCGCCCCGGCATCGACATGTTCGACCCGATGAAGACCCGCCAGATCGGCCCCGACGAGGTGATGGAGAAATTCGGCGTCCGCCCCGACCGGGTGATCGACGTCCAGTCGCTGGCCGGTGACAGCGTCGACAACGTTCCGGGCGCGCCCGGCATCGGCCTCAAGACCGCGGCGCTTCTCATCAACGAATACGGAGATCTTGATACGCTTCTCGCCCGTGCGGGCGAGATCAAGCAGCCCAAGCGGCGTGAGGCGCTGGTGGACAATGCCGACAAGATCCGCCTTAGCCGCGATCTGGTGACGCTGAAGGATGACACCCCCCTCGACACCACGCTGGATGATCTTGAGATTCGCCTGCCAGAGGCCGACAAGATCATGGAATTCCTGACGAAGATGGAGTTTCGGACCCTCACCCGCCGCGTCGCCGACAAACTCGGCATCGCCGCGCCCGCCCTGCCCGAAACGTCGCAATTGCACGTCACCTCGGGCGAGGAGGAGACGAAGTCGAACGACGGGCAGCCCCCCTTCGACCACGCCAGTTATGAATGCATCCGCGACATGGCGGCCTTGACCCGCTGGATCACCCATATCCGCGACATCGGCCATGTGGCGGTCGACACCGAAACCACCAGCCTTGACGAAATGCGCGCCGATCTCGTCGGCATTTCCCTCTGCGTCGAGGCTGGCCGCGCCGCCTACATCCCCCTTGGCCACACCACCGGCGGCGGCGATCTGTTCGGGGCCACCGCACTGGCCGACGGCCAACTGCCGCTGGACGCCACGCTCGCCGCCCTGAAACCGATCCTTGAGGACGCGGCGATCCTGAAAATCGGCCAGAACATGAAATACGACTGGAAGATCTTCGCCCGCCACGGGGTGCAGATCACCCCCTTCGACGACACCATGCTGATGAGCTATGCGATGCACGCAGGGTTGCACAACCACGGCATGGACGAACTTTCCGACCGCTACCTTGGCCATACCCCGATCCCGATCAAGACCCTTCTCGGGTCAGGCAAAAGCCAGATCACCTTCGACAAGGTCGCCATCGACGACGCCGTGAAATACGCGGCTGAAGATGCCGACGTGACCCTGCGCCTCTGGCAATACCTGAAGCCGCGCCTCCACCGCGCGCGTGTCACCACGGTCTATGAGACCCTTGAACGCCCCCTTGTCCCGGTGCTGGCCGAGATGGAGATGGCAGGCATCCAGGTTGACCGCGATACCCTGAACCGAATGTCCAACGCCTTCGCGCAAAAGCTGGTCCAGCTGGAGGAGGAGATTCACGACATCGCCGGCGAGAAGTTCAACGTCGGCTCTCCCAAACAACTGGGTGAGGTGCTCTTTGACCGCCTCCAGGTTCCCGGCGGCGAAAAGGGCAAGACCGGCGCCTACGCCACCGGAGCGGATATCCTTGAGGATATCACCACGCTGGAAGACCACCCGCAGGCAGCCCAACTTGCCGCCCGCATCCTTGACTGGCGCCAGATCGCCAAACTGAAATCCACCTACACCGATGCCCTGCAAGAGGCGATCAACCCTGACACTGGCCGTGTCCACACCTCCTATTCGTTGACGGGTGCAGTCACCGGGCGGCTGTCCTCGACCGACCCGAACCTGCAGAACATCCCTGTCCGCACCGAAGAAGGACGCCGCATCCGTGAGGCGTTCGTTGCCCCCAAGGGCCGGGTGCTGGTGTCGCTCGACTACTCCCAGATCGAACTCCGGATCCTCGCCCATATTGCCGACATCCCCGAACTCCGGAAGGCGTTTGAGGACGGCATCGACATCCACGCCCTCACCGCGTCCGAGATGTTCAACGTCCCCCTGTCCGAGATGACCTCGGACATCCGCCGCAAGGCCAAGGCGATCAACTTCGGCGTGATCTACGGCATTTCCGGCTTCGGCCTTGCGCGCAACCTGCGCATCCCGCGGGCCGAGGCGCAGGGCTTCATCGACCGCTACTTCGAGCGTTTCCCCGGCATCAAGACCTACATGTCCGATACCGTCAAATTCGCGCAGTCAAACGGCTACGTCCAAACCCTTTTTGGTCGGAAAATCAACACACCCGAAATCAACGCCAAGGGCCCCGGCGCCGGCTTTGCCAAACGCGCCGCGATCAACGCCCCGATCCAGGGCACCGCCGCCGACGTCATCCGCCGGGCGATGATCCGGATGCCGAAGGCCATCGCCGGTCTGGACGCAAAGATGCTCCTGCAAGTCCACGACGAGCTTCTCTTCGAGGTCTCCGAGGCCGACGCGCCGAAACTGATCCCCATCGCCAAGGAGGTCATGGAAACCGCCTCTGCCCCCGCCGTCACCCTGAACGTCCACCTTGCGGTGGAGGCGGGACGGGGCAGGAACTGGGCCGAAGCGCACTGAGGAAAGGACAGCGATGATCCACTCCTGGCCCCAGCTCAAATCCCTCGCCCTTGGCCTCAACCTCCCGGAGGTGTCCACCCATCACCCCTGGGGCCACGAATGCCTCAAGGCCCACGGCAAGATGTGGTGCTGGTGGAGCCCTTACGTCGATGCCGCCGTGTTCAAGGCTGCCCGCGACGAACGCGAGATGCTGCTGCAGGCCGACCCCGACACCTTCACCCTCCACCCCCATTACGCCCCGCACAACCTGGTCCTCGTCCGCGCCGGCCGGATCGACGAAGGCTGGGCGGCGGCCCGCCTGACCCAACAGTGGCGCGAGGCCGCCCCGAAACGCTGGCTGAAGGCCTGGGACGATGGGCGCGGCTGACGCGGCCCCGATCCTGACCATCCGCAGCCGCGCCGACCTTCGCGCCTGGCTGGCGGCGAACCACATGAAACCCGGCCCGATCTGGCTTGCCAGCTACAAGAAGGGCCACCCAGACCATCTTGGCCCCTATGGGCCGATCACCGAGGAACTCCTCTGCTGGGGCTGGATCGATTCTGTCACCCGCGCGCTTGATGCCGACCGCTCGATGATCCTGATCGCCCCGCGCAACCCGAAATCCGCGTGGTCGGCGATCAACAAGGCGCATGTCGCCCGCGCCCGCGCGAGCGGGGTGATGACACCGGCGGGCGAAGCGAAGATCGCAACCGCAATCGCAAACGGCCAATGGGATTTCCTGAATGACGTTGACGCGCTGATCGACCCACCCGACCTGACCAACGCCCTTGCGGATACCGGCACCGCCGATTTCTGGGGGGCCCAACCACGATCCATCCGACGGGGCGCACTGGAATGGATCAAGACTGCCAAAACCCCCGAAACCCGCGCCAGGCGCATCAAGGACGTTACCGACAGCGCCGGTCAGGGCCTCCGTCCCAGCCCCTTCCGCCGATGATTTCGCATTGGTCCAACTATCCCGGGGGCAGCGCCCCTGCCTGGGCGAGGTGGAGCGCGAAAGCGCAGAGCCGAGACAACAGGCTTGCGGCGGAACGCCGCTCTGCCGGATCACCCGTCGATGCGGCACTGAAAGCAGGTGTTGCGCGCGGACCGCACATGCAGGAAGGCCACCCTCGGATCTGCCAAAAGTTCCAGGGCCCGCGCCGGTATCGCACCGGTCGGCACCACGCCTCCAGTACCATAGACGATCCGGTTATCCATCCCGTAGCCCCGGACGATATAGTCCGGCGAGGCCAGACTCTCCGGCAACGCCTTGCCACCCCCGGCCTCGCATGGATCGGCACACAGGAATATCGGCCCGATCTCGGCATAGGGCTGCGGCGCTGGAAAGGGCCGGTGCGCAAGGACAAGCATCGCTGCCCCTTTCGGGACCATGCAAAGGCAGTGCCGACACGGGTTGCCGCCGCCGTCCGAAACGGCCCGCTCGGGGACCTGCCCGTTCGCGTCAGGCCCCCCGGCCTGATAGTGCCGGACCTGTTCGGTGGGTATCGCGGAAAATCTCATGTCAGCCTCCTTGTTTCAAAGGAAGATGACTGGCATCGGGCAAGGCCGCGACCCGATCCATGCGCTTTCAGACCGGTTCGAGCAACCGCCCCAGGACCCGTCCACCAAGGCTGTGCAGATGATAATGCGGCACTTCCTGCATCCCGTGCGCGCCCGCATTGGAGATTGCGCGAAAGCCCTCCGGCCCGCTCAACCCCAGGATCGCGCAGACCTTTGCCACCGTGCGGTGGAAGTCCAGCATCTCTTCTGCCGAGGCCTCTGCCGCAAAGTGGTCCAGCGTCACATAGGCCCCCTTAGGTATCGCCAGCACATGCACTGGCGCCTGCGGGTTAATGTCGTGGAACACCAGTGTGTGCGGCGTGTCCATCACCGTCCGGTTCGGAATCTCGCCGCGCAGGATGCGGGCGAAGATGTTGGTCGGGTCATAGGTCCAGCCCATCGGGAAGCCCTTTCTTTCAATCCAGGAACAGGTGGTTGGTCGCCACGATCTCGCGCGCCTTGTCCGCCGGCAGCCCAAGGAACGCCGCCAGCGGACCGGCGTTTTCGTCCGGGGTTGCAGCCTCCCGGATGCGCAGATGGTCCGCAAGGTTCAGGTCACGCAAACGGTCGCTTTCAAAGCGGACGTCATAGCGGATGGTCGGCAAAAGCCGCGCGATTGCCGCGTCAGGCGTGTTTGCCTTTGCAAGCCCGACCCGCCGGGCATGGCCGATCAGATAGTCATCGCTGAAGGCGCATTCGATCTCAAGAATCCGCAGTTCGGTGCGATCGCCAACCAGATCCAGGATCAGGTCGGTCGAGGCCGGATCGACACAGATGACAAGCCGGTCGCTGGCGGACCTGTCAAAGAGCATCCTGACCAGCGCGCGCCGGTGACGGGTCCGTTTTTCCAAAGTGGTCTCGACCCCGCCAAGGTCAGGCAGGCGGGTCGTCTCTTCGTTGAAGACGTATTCGATCACCGGCAGGCCGGACACCTCGCCGATCCGCCCGACCAGCCGCTTGGCCACATGCCACTTCTTGCAGGCCACGATCAACAGGGTGCGATCCCGCCCGGCACCCGGGTCGGCCTCCCAGAAGCACGGGGCAAAACGACGGCCCACCCGCCCCCGCGCAGTCAGGAACTCGAACTGCCGCCGACCATCACCGCTGATGTCAAAGCTGCGCCCGGCTTCGACATAAAGCGCACTAAGCCGCTCCTTGAGGTCGCGGGCCTCGGGGCTGATCTTGCGGGCGAACAGAAAGTCCTGCGCCAGCAAAAGATCATGGTGGTCGTCATGGAAGGTGACCGGGATGCCGTAGTCGGTAAAAAGCAGAAAGGTCAGCGTCCGTGAGCGGATCTCGCGGTCCGGCACCAGATGGGCGACGATGGTCTGGAAGAACGTCTCGTCAGGGATCCAGGTCGTGGCGAAGAACCGCCGCACATCCCGCCGCCGGGCGATGAAGGCCAATGCCGCCTCGACGGTGCGTCGCCGCAGGCACCACCACTGGCTGCCGATGCGGATCTTCAGGTCCTCGGGCAGCTTGCGCGCCAGGCCCAGCCGCCTTTGCAGGTTCATCGAGGCATAGAACAGCCGCTTGCGCTGCCGCTCGTTGAACCAGTGCCGGTAGATCAGCCGCTCGGCCTTGATGCCGGTCTTGATCCAGTCCGAGCCGAAAAAGTCATAGCATTCGATAAAGTCGGCGTCGTCGCGTTCAAGACTGGCGTGGACATGCTCGGCGGTCTTGATCGGCATGCAGTCGCCCGACAGCATGTAGAAATGCGTGGCCCCGGGAAAGGCGGCAACGGCGGCGCGCAAGGCTTCAAGCGTGGCTTCGACCAGACTCCATTCACCCCAGCCGCATTTCATCCGCCGCCGGGCGAAGGTGACGGCCGGGTTTGCGGCCAGGGCGTCACGGATTCGGGCAAAATCGGACGACCGGGCCCGGGCATCGAAATGGATCGACACGCAATCCCCTGCAGCCGTAAGCCGCAGCGCCTGGGCAATGATGCCCTCGGGGTCCTTGTGGCACAGAAGGACATAGGCGATCTGCGTCATTCGGTGGGTGTCCGGACTGCGCGGGTCATGCCTGCTTCCCTAAACTGCGCCGCTCTTCCTTGAAAAGCCCTAACTTGTCTGCTTGATTGCCATTTTTCAGGCTATGTGTCGCTTTTGTACAGTCTGGTCGTGGAAGGAGTGCTGGCAATGGGGTTTCCGGGAACCTGGATGACGGAAAGCGAAAGCGTCGTGTACCGGGTTGTGCCCAAATGCGCCTGCTCGTCCATCGGCCAGATCATGTACTATTCCGATCACGGGCAGTTCTACGGTGGCGATATCCATGATGCGACCAAGGGTCTGCACAAATGGGCCCAGCCCGACAGCCAGCAGACCATCGAAGCGGTCGTGCGCGGGCGGCAGACCTATGCCTTTACCTGCGTGCGCAACCCTTACACCCGGATCCTGTCGTCATACTTTGGATCCTGTCGTCATACTTTGACAAGATCTGCGGCATCCAGCGCAATGGCAAACGCTATCGCGGCAACCTTGTGCCGCTTCTGATCCAGAAATACGGGGTCGAGGTTGGCGGCGACGATGGCAAGGCGGAGTTCGACCAGATCGCGAGCTTCCGCCGCTTCCTGCTGTTCACCCGCGACACCATCCGCTGGAAAAAGCCGATGGAGCCGGACATCCACTGGTCGGCCATGGCTGGCCACGTCTCGACGTTCATCGTCAACGGCGGGCGCTACAACCACATCTTCTTTACCGAGGATTTCAATCCCGGCATGCAGGTCGTGCTGGACAGCATTTCGGTGAAGCACCCTGTCGATCTGGCGCAAATCCCGCGCTTCAACGAAAGCGAAGGCCACGGGCCGAAACGCGCGCATCCGGTCGAGGCGTATTTCGACGATCTGTCGATGCATCTGATGTGGGAAATCTACAAACGCGACTTTCAGTTGTTCCGCTATGATTTCGACAACCCGGCCAACAAGATGCCGAAGGGCCCTGTTGACCTTGATGAGGTTCACGCCAAGCTGGGGGAGTGAGGCCGATGGGTAACGCCACGGGTGGATGCCTCTGCGGCGCGCTGCGTTTCACGGCAAGGGGCAAGCCCTGGCGGGTTGGCATCTGCCACTGCCTTGACTGCCGCAAGAACCATGGCGCGCTGTTTCATGCGTCGGCCATCTTCCCCGAAACCGCCGTGACCATCACCGGCACATGGCAAAGCTACAGGGATCGGTCATTTTGCCCGACCTGCGGCTCGCCGGTCTTTGCCCATATCGGCGACGAGATCGGCATCAACCTTGGTTGTCTGGATGAACCGTCGCAGTTTCGCCCGACCTATGAGCTGTGGACGATCCGGCGCGAGGACTGGCTGCCAGAGTTCGGCTGGATGCGGCGCTACGACAAGGACCGCATGAGCGCCGGTCGTGAAGACACTTAAAATCCTTGAGCAAGGATTTTGCCAAATTTCTTGCTCTGGAAATTTGCGCGCCGTCAGACCGGATCATCAGCCCGCCGAAACCAGCGGACGATTGCCGCGCGTTCCTCAGGTTCCATGTAGCTGAGATTTCCGGGAGGCATTGCATGGGTCACCCCGGCTTGCAGGTAGATGCGCTTCGCCTCATGTGCGATCTGGGCCGGCGTTTCCAGAACCACGCCCTTGGGCGGCCAATACAGACCCTCCCAGCCCGGCTCGGTGGCGTGGCACATCGAACAGCGGCCCTGGACGATACCCACCACATCGTCAAATCCCTCGGCGCTGGCCATTTGCAGCGCCTGTCCCTGCAACGCCGCCTCACCCTCGACCAGCCGCATGGGCGCAGTCGACAGCCAGGCAATCAGCAGGAACAGGATCACCGTCACCCCCCAGGTCCAGTGCGGATTGCCCTTGCGCGCGTGGCGGGTGTTGAACCAGTGCCGGATCGTCACGCCCATCAGGAACACCAGCGATGCGATCACCCAGTTCCACTCGGTCGCGAAGACCAGGGGATAATGGTTCGACAGCATCAAGAAGAGGACCGGCAGCGTAAGATAGTTGTTGTGCGTGCTGCGCTGCTTGGCGATCTTGCCATACTTCGGGTCAGGCTTGCGGCCCGCCTTCAGGTCGGCGACCACGATGCGCTGGTTCGGCATGATCACGAAGAACACGTTCCCCGACATGATGCTGGCCGTGAAGGCCCCCAGATGCAGCATCGCCGCCCGGCCACTGAAGACCTGCGTGTAGAACCACGACATCGCGACCAGAAGGCCGAACAGCGCCACCATCAGCGCGGTCTGGTTGGCATTCACGAAGACCCGGCACAGCGTGGTATAGGCCACCCAGCCAAAGGCCAGCGAGGCCATCGAGATTGCCACCGCCTGCCAGACCTGAAGATCCATTACCGTCGGATCAATCAAGAACAGTTCCGCCCCAAGATAGTAGACCAGCACCAGCATTGCAAAGCCCGACAGCCAGGTCGCATAGCTTTCCCACTTGAACCAGATCAGGTGATCGGGCATCGCCTCGGGTGCCACCAGATACTTCTGGATGTGGTAGAACCCCCCGCCATGGACCTGCCATTCCTCGCCATCCGCGCCGGACGCAAGATTGCGGTCGCGGTTCAGGCCAAGGTCCAGCGCGATGAAGTAGAAGCTGGACCCGATCCAGGCGATGGCGGTGATCACGTGCAGCCAGCGGACCGCGATCTCGACCCATTCCCAAAGGACCACCCAATCGTACATCGCCGTCTCCCTTCGGGGTTTTCCGAAACGCTATCCTGTGCGGGACCTTTCTGTTAATCCATAGAAAGACCGCATCACTTTCAAGCACTCCCGAACAATGGCGCCCGCATGTCCTATGTGAACAACATCCGCATGTTTGTCCTCGTCTATGAATTGGGCAGCATGAGCGCGGCCGCCCGCGATCAGCGCACCTCACCCGCCGTTGCCTCGGCGCGGATTTCCGATCTGGAAAGGCACCTTGGTGTGCGCCTGTTCAGCCGCACCACGCGCAGCCTGCAACCCAGCGAGAACGGCCGCATCTTCTATGACGGCGCCCGCCGCGTGCTGGAGGCGATCGACGAGGCCGAGGCCGCGGTGATGGATGTCACGCAAAACCCGCGCGGCACGATCTTTGTCGCGGCTCCCCTTGGCATCGGCCGCCGCTTCATCGCCCCGCGCGTCCCGGCCTTCAAGGATCTTTACCCCCAGATCGACGTGCGCCTGCGCTTGTCCGACCGTGGGGTCGACGTGGTGGCCGAAGGCATCGACGTGGCCTTTCATCTGGGCCTGCTGGAGGACAGCACGCTCAAGGTCCGCACCCTGGCCGACTGTCCCCGCCTGCTTTGTGCCGCCCCCGCCTATATCGCCCGCCGCGGGATGCCCCTGGACGGTGAGGCGCTGGTTCGCGACCGGCATGAGTGTCTGAACCTGCGGTTTCCCGGCGCGAAAGAGTTTCAGTGGACGCTTGCAACCCCCGAAGGCCCGCGCAAGTTCGAGATTGCCGGACCCTTCGAGTCCGACGATGGCGACGTGCTTGTCGGCTGGGCGCTGGACGGCCGCGGGATCGTGCTGAAGCCGGAGTTCGAGGTGGCGGAACACCTG
>JAPLPF010000227.1 GCA_026400325.1 Rhodobacterales bacterium | reverse complement strand
GTCCGGGATGAGCCTGATCGGCCAAAGCGTCACCATCGTCGGGGCAGGGGTTGCGGGGCTGGCCCTGGCCCGCGCGCTGGCGTTGCGGGGGGGGGCCGTCACCGTGCTGGAACAGGCCGAGGCCATCCGGGAGGTGGGTGCAGGCTTGCAGATATCACCAAACGGGGCCGCCGTCCTGCGGGCACTTGGGTTGCAGGACGCGCTTGTGACGGCCTCGCTTCGGGCCGACGCGGTCCAGCTGATCGACGGGCCCACGGGCGACGACGTGGTGCGGCTTGATCTTCGCGGGCTCCGGCCGGGCCAGAGCTACCACTTCCTGCATCGCGCCGATCTGATCGACCTGTTGCTGAAGGGGGCCGAAGCGGCGGGGGTGACGCTGCGCCTGCTTTCCCGGATTGCCTCGGTCGATCTGTCGGGACCGCATCCGGCCGTGATCCTTGACGGCGGGGAAACCCTTGCCACGCCCCTTCTGATCGGGGCGGATGGCCTGCAGTCCCGCATCCGGGCCGCGCTCAACGGGGCCGAGACGCCCTTTTTCACCGGTCAGGTGGCCTGGCGCGCGCTGATCCCTTGCGACCCCGGGGCTGCCCCGGTGGCCGAGGTTCACATGGGTCCCGGTCGCCACCTTGTCAGCTATCCGCTGCGGGACGGCACCCTGCGCAACATCGTCGCTGTCGAAGAGCGCGCGCGATGGGCCGAGGAAAGCTGGACCCTCCGCGATGACAGCATGGACCTGCGGCTGGCGTTCGAGGCCTTCTCGCCCCGCGTCCGGGGCTGGCTGGATCAGGTTCAGGACCCCTGGCTTTGGGGCCTTTTCCGCCACGACGTGGCAGAGACCTGGGTCAGGCCGATGGCGCAGGGCGGGGTCGCCATCCTGGGCGATGCCGCCCATCCGACGCTGCCGTTCCTGGCACAAGGTGCGTCGATGGGTCTGGAAGATGCCTGGGTGCTGGCCGCGGCGCTGGCGGGCCACGATACCCTGGCCGCTGCCCTTGCGCACTTTCAGGCGACGCGCAAACCTCGCACGGCGCGGATTGTCGCGGCCGCCAATGGCAACGCCCGCGCCTATCATCTTTCGGGCCTGCCAAGGATTGTCGGCCACGCCGGAATGCGGCTTGTGGGCCGGATGGCGCCGGGGTCGATGCTGTCACGCTTTGACTGGCTTTACGGGCATGACGTGACTGCCGGGTAACCGAACCCCTGAAGGAACGTGCGTGTTCTTTCGAAAGCATCTGGTCCTTACGCTGCAAGGTTTACCCAGACCGGGACATGATCGCTGGGCTTGTCGCCGCCGCGCACGGACTTGTCGACGCCTGCATCTTCCAGCCGGTCGGCGGCTTGCGGGCTGAGAAGGAGGTGGTCGATGCGGATGCCGTTGTTGCGCTCCCAGGCGCCGGCCTGATAATCCCAGAAGGTGTAGACCCCAGGCCCGGGTTGCCTGGTGCGGACTGCATCCGTCAGGCCAAGGTTGACGATCTGGCGATAGGCTTCGCGGCTGGCAGGCAGGTAAAGCGCGTCCACAAGCCAGGTCTCGGGCCGGGCCGCATCCTGGGACTGCGGGATGACGTTGTAGTCGCCAAGGCAGACGAATGCCTCCTCGCCGGCAAGCAGGTCTTGTACCCGGGCCTTCATCCGGGCCATCCAGCCAAGCTTGTAATCATACTTCGGGCCTGGCGCCGGGTTGCCGTTCGGCAGGTAAAGCCCGCAGATCCTGACGGGGCGCGGGCCTTCCACCACCGCCTCGATCCAGCGCGCCTGTTCGTCGGTGTCGTCGCCCGGCAGTCCGCGACGGATGTCGCTTAACGGCAGCTTCGACAGGATCGCCACCCCGTTGAACCCCTTCTGGCCGTGCGTTTCGACCCGGTAGCCCATGGCTTCAAGGACCTCGCGGGGAAAGGCCTCGTCGACCGACTTGATTTCCTGAAGGCAGACCACGTCCGGGCTTGACGCGCCAAGCCAGGCCGGCAGGGCGTCGATCCGGGCCTTGATGCCGTTGATGTTGAATGTGGCAAGCTTCATCGGGTGACCCCTCGGGTGGTCTTGTGGGTAAAGCCCCCATCTAGGCCGGGAGAGCGCCTTCGTTCAAGCCGGCTGGTTCAAGCGCTGGGGTTCAGGCGCTCTGGCGCTGAGGCTGGGTCGCGGCCTTCAGCCAAAGGGCATCAAGCCGGTCAAGGGCTGCCGGGTCGAAGCGGTCCGCTTCTTCCCAATAGCGACCCGAGGGCACCATATAACCCAGCGTCGCCTCGGCGCCGAGTGCGGCCGCGACGAGGTCCGTGCAGTACGGAAGCGGCCGGGCATGGGCAGCCGCCGTTCGTGCCACGCGGGGAAAGATCAGCCGGGACGGCCCTGAGGACAGGTTTACGACGGCACATCCCTGCATTGCCGCCAGAACCATCAGTCGCGCCGACTTTGCCTCAAGCGAACGGAGCGTGATGTCCTTGCGCAAGGGATCTGGTGCGCCCGTGCCGTAGAAATGGGTCTTGCCCGTGGTGGCATAGTGCATGTCGCAGCCAAAGACCGCGAGCACGGACGGCTTTAATTCATGAAGCGCCCAATACCCTGTCGTGAATGCCATTGTGGCGCCGACAAAATCGGTTTCGGTGATCAGGCGCTGGCCCTCGCCGGCCAGCGGACGCCGGTCCTCCGGAAAATCCCACGGAAAGACCGCCTCGTTCCAGTCGGGGCGCACCCGCCAGGCGTTGTTGATCGCCACCACGCGGTCAAAGGGCGCGCGCGGCCATGCGGCGGCTTCTACCGCCATCGGGGCCGAGCCCAGCATCAGGACAATGGTCATCTGGCAGCCTCCGTCACTTGGCGGCAAACCTAGGGCCCAAAGGAACGATGACCAGAGAAAACCGGGGACCGGGGAAAATCCTGCTTCGGTTTGCCGAAACCGCCCCCCGGCCGGGGCTTGGTACCTGTCAGATGTGTTTGCCCTGGACCTGCGCGCGACGGCCTTTTGCCCCCCGCGTCGTTCTGGTCGAGCCATGCAAGAAAAGAGGCCGCCCCGCGCCAGGTTCCGGCCCCCGGCACCAGTGTTGACGGCTTTTTCGCGCATGCCGGGTGATTTGGCATGTTACGCTGCCCCAACGTCAAAGGATCGAAGGCCTGAGGATGTCCGCCAAGACCGCGCCAGTCGTGAACAAGCAACTGATCATGGTCGTGCATGGCGTCGGCATCCGTGCGGCCGGCGAAAGTTCGGATCTTGTCGCGGGGGCCCTCGACGGGACTCTTGACATGGATCCGGCCGCCCGGCCGAACGCTTCGTTCCGGCGCCGCTCGTCCGATGATTTCCAGCTTTTCGAGCGGTCTCAGGGTGCCGCCAGCCCGATCGCCACGTCGTTTCCGGCCCGGATCACGCGCTTTCGGCAATTCGAAGGCCAGTTCCCCAAGCCCGACAGCCCCGAACGTGTGATAAGCGACTTCTATTGGGGCGATGTCGGCGGCTTTTCCGGGTCGGCGCCGGCGGTCCTGGTCGGGTTGGGACGGATCATGCTTGGTCTGGCCCATGTCGTGCGCGAGAATGCCCTGACCGTCTTTCCCGACCTTGCATCCCGGCCCCAGGCCGCCTGGAGGGGCCTTGCACGCGGTGCTGCGTTGGCCATTCATGGCCCGGTCTTCGCGCTGAACATCGCGCTTTTCATCGGGCTTGTCTTCATCGTCCTGATCGGGGACCAGACGAACTGGGTGTCGTTCCTCACGGCGCTTTGCTGTATCGGGCTGGCGATCTGGCTGCAGATGCGCAGCGCAAGCTTTCTGGTGCGCCACATGGGGGCCTACCTTGCGGTCGCGGGCCTGCTGCTTTTGCTGTTCACGCTGCTGGATGGCATTGCCGGTCGGCCCTTCGCGCTGACCTGGATCGACAAGCCGTTCCGTGACGCACTGTGTTCCTGGAAGACCGCAAAGGACAGCACCACCTGCCTTGGCAAACATGTCGCCGGCCCGTTCCTGCACGCGATGCGCCTTCAAGGCTTCATGGTTGTGATCTGGAGCGGGGTGGCCCTCATCGCGGTGATCTTCGGCCTGAGGTGGTTCATCGCCATCCTGCGCCGCGATCCGGGAAGCCGCAGCGACCTTCTGATGCCGACGCTGTCGCTGATGACCTTGCTCTGGTTTCTGCTGATCGGTCTTGGCTGGGCCGTCGTTGCGGCGGCCTATGGGCAGGTCGGACCGGGCGTGCTGAACAGGCCCGCCGTCCTGCCGACCGATCCTTGCGCCTTTGGGCCGTTCCTGCCGAACTCGGACTGCTACTTCGGTTCGGATCGCGCGCTGCTGTTCACCACCTCGCTCCGGGGTGTCTGGGCTGCGGTGGCCATGCTGCTGATCCTGATAGCTGTCTGCCTTGGCTACTTTGTCTATCGGCTGATCGCGCTGCGCCGGGTCAGTCCTGAAACCTACCTTGCAGCGGCCGACCAGAACGCAGACCGGCTTCGACTGGTCGTTCCGGGATGCCTGCGCGCGGCCCTTTTCGCGATGCCGGTCTTCATTCTGGTCCTGATCATTGCAAGTGCGCATTATCCCGCAAATCTTTGCAGTAGCGAAAGGGTGGGAAAACTCTTCTGCCTGCTCGAGGCGTATATCACGCCATTTCTGGCCTATGCCGTCACCGGCATTCTGGCCGCAGCGCCCCTGGCGATGCGCCCGGTATCGCTTGGGATCAACGTGGCGGGCGATGTCATCATCTATCTCAACGACTTTCACTGGCGCCGTACGCCCGACGCCGCCCCCAGCCGAACCTTCGCCGAGATTGCCTTTCCGCGCCTTGATCGGATGCGCCGCAGCGTCCTGCCGCCCGAGTTTGGCTACGCCTTCCGCAGCCGCATCCAGAATCGGCTGCGCAACCTGGTGGATGACCTGATCCGGACGGAAGAGCCGGACCGCATCGACTTTGTCTGTCACAGTCAGGGGACGGTCATCACCTTGGACGTGCTTGCCACCGTAGGCGAACACTGGGGACAGGGCAGAACGCAGACGCTTGTCACGATGGGATCACCGCGGCGGCATCTCTACGCCCGGTACTTCGGCCATGCGTTTCCCGAACTCACGGCATCGCCGGACGGGGTTTCACGCTGGACGAATATCTTCCGGATTGATGATTTCATCGGCACGCATGTCCGAACCGGGTCGTCGGATGAAATCGCCATCGGTGTTGGTGGCCACACCAACTCGCGTGCGCGACATCCTGCGTGAACGGCTTACGTCCTGAGGTTACAGCGAAAAGCTGGTTCCGCAGCCGCAGCTTGAGGTGGCGTTGGGGTTCTGCACCACGAAGCGCGCGCCAATCAGCTCATCCGTGAAGTCGATGACCGCATTGGTCAGGAAGGGCAGGCTGATGCTGTCGACCAGCACCTGCTGTCCGTCCTTTTCCAGCACCAGATCATCTTTCGCCGCCGTATCGAGCCGGATGTCGTACTGAAATCCGGAACAGCCGCCGCCATCGACCGCCACGCGCAAGGCCTTGCGCTCACCCGTCAGGGTCGCAATCTCGGCCAGGCGGGCAAAGGCCCGGTCGGTCACTTTCGGGGGAAGCGTCAGTTCCATGGCTGTTCCCGTATCATTGTGTGCCTGAGGTGAATATATGCCACCCAACCGCCCTGAACAAGTGAAGCCCCATGCTTGCCCCCTATGCCTGTTTGCCCGGGTCGTCGCGCGGCAGGCTTTGGCCGGAACGGCTGTCGTCCTTCCGCTCGCCCTTTCAACGTGACCGGGACCGGATCATCCATGCGTCGGCTTTCCGCCGTCTGAAACACAAGACGCAGGTGTTCGTCGAACATGAGGGCGACTACTATCGCACGCGTCTCACCCACACGATCGAGGTGGCGCAGGTTGCGCGCACCATCGCCGGGGTTCTGGGCCTGAACACCGACCTGGCCGAGGCGGTGGCGCTGGCGCATGACCTGGGCCACACGCCCTTTGGTCACACGGGCGAGGATGCGCTGGAGCGGCTGATGGCCCCCTATGGCGGCTTTGACCACAACGCCCAGGCCCTGCGGATCGTCACCCGGCTGGAACGGCACTATGCCGATTTCGACGGGCTGAACCTGACCTGGGAGACACTGGAAGGCATTGCGAAACACAATGGTCCTGTCATCGGGCCGAACGCGGATGACAAACACTCCGGCCCGCTGCCCTATGCGCTGGCCGAGGTGAACGCCCAATGGGACCTTGAGCTTGACACCCATGCCAGCGCCGAGGCGCAGGTGGCCGCCATCGCCGATGACGTGGCCTATTCGCATCATGACCTGCATGACGGCCTGCGCTCGGGCCTGTTCAGCGAAGATGACCTGATGGAGCTTCCCGTCACCGGCCCCGCCTTTGCCGAGGTTGACGCGCTTTACCCCGGGCTCGACAAGATGCGCCGCCGGCATGAGGCGCTGCGCCGGGTCTTTGGCCGCATGGTGGATGATGTGATCGCGGTGGCGCAGAACCGTCTGGCCAGCGCCCAGCCAAAGTCGGTGGACGACATCCGCCATCTTGGCACCACGGTGATCCGGTTTTCCAAGCCGCTGTTTCAGGAACTGAAGGCGGTGCGCGGCTTTCTCTTTCACCGGATGTACCGCGCGCCTTCGGTCATGGCGGTCCGGGCCGAGGTGACGCAGAAGCTTGATGACCTCTTTCCGCTGTTTCTTGCGCAGCCGTCGCTTCTGCCCGCCGAATGGCAGGCCGATGTCCAGACTGCATCCGACGAGACGCACCTGGCCCGCGTCGTGGCCGACTATGTAGCCGGCATGACCGACCGCTTTGCCATTCAGGAACACCAGCGTCTTTGCGACCCCGGGGCGGGGGGCGCGGTCAGTCCCGGCTAAGCGCCGCCGCCGCCCAGACCCCGGCCAGCGCCAGCGAGACGACTGCGTTCCACCCGGCCATCGAGATGCCGAACATTTGCCAGGCTATCGCATCACAGCGCACCGGGGCTGCCACATCGGCCGCCGGGTTCAGAAGGTCTGCCGTCGAGATCCCGCTGATCGACCCGGCCGTGCAGGTCGCCAGACCCTCCCACCAGCCTTGCTCGACCCCGACATGGAAGGCCGCGATCCCCGCCGTGGTCAGCGCGGCCAGCGCGCCCAGCCACAACAGCCCGCGCCAGCCTGTCACAAGCGCAACAAGGCCGATCAGAACCGCCGCGCCGTGCGGCCAGCGTTGCCACAGGCAAAGCTGGCATGGTGCCATTCCGCCGATGTACTGGAAGCCAAAGGCCCCGGACAGCAGGACGGCCGAGCCCAGAAGGGCAATGAAGGTCAATGTGCTGCGTGTAAGGGTCATCTGGGAACGGTCCATGCGGTCAGAGGTTCGGAGCGACAATAGGCGGCTTGCAGGTCGGGCGAAAGTCACGCTTCGGTGCTGTGCTTTCCTGCTTTGCGTGCAAAGGGCAAGAGGCTAGTCTTGGCCAGCCACGACCAGCGCGCCCCTCGGGAATCTTGAAGCCTTTTCCGCGGTGGTGTCGGTCTTGCTGTGGGCCAGCGAAAGGCCCGGATGATCGGCAGGCATCAAGCCGGCCTTGCAAGGGGAAATGCCATGGACTGGAGAGGCCGTCGCGGCAGTTCGAACATCGAGGACCGCAGGCAGTCGTCCGGCGGCGGCGGTCGCACGGTCCGCGCGGGCGGGGTTGGTGGGGTCGGGCTGATCGTCGTCGTGCTTCTGGCGCTGTTTCTTGGGGTTGACCCAAGCCAGCTGCTTGGCACCGGTGGGATCGACAGCGGCGGAGGCAGTGGCGCCCCGGTAGAGCTGACGGCCCAGGACCAGGCCGAGGGCGATTTCGTGTCGGTCGTGCTGGCAGATACCGAAGAAATCTGGACCAAGGTCTTTCGTGAACAGCTGGGCAAGGCCTACAATCCGCCGACCTTGGTTCTTTTCAAGGATGCGACCCGTTCAGCCTGTGGCGGCGCCTCGGAAGCGACGGGTCCGTTCTATTGCCCGGGCGACAAGAAGGTCTATCTCGATACCGGGTTTTTTACCACATTGCATCAACGCCTTGGCGCTGGAGGTGACTTTGCGGCGGCCTATGTGGTGGCACACGAAATCGGCCATGCCGTGCAGGACGAACTTGGCATCCTGGGCGAGGCGAACCGGGTCCGCCAGCAGGTTTCCGCGGCCGAAAGCAACGCGATTTCGGTGCGGATCGAGTTGCAGGCCGATTGCCTGGCCGGCATCTGGGCCCGGGGCGCGTCCGATGTCCTTGGGGTGGTCGCCAAGGGTGATCTGGAAGAAGCGGTGAACGCGGCGCGCCAGATCGGCGACGACACCTTGCAGCGCAATGCCGGACAGCGCCCGATGCCGCATACCTTCACGCACGGCACTTCCGAGCAGCGGGCGCGGTGGTTCATGATCGGACTGAAGTCGGGCAAGATGACAGATTGCGACACGTTCAAGGCCCGGACCCTGTAGGCTGCGGTTTCGGTCTCGGGCCGGATTGACGACGGATTGGACAGGCCTTAAACGCGGGGTCGGTGGCCCGAGTGGTGGAATGGTAGACGCAGGGGACTCAAAATCCTCCGCCGCAAGGCTTGCGAGTTCGAGTCTCGCCTCGGGCACCACAACGTCAGACCGAAGGTTCGACCGAACCTTCTTTGCCCTCGATTCGAGGGTGATGTGCCGGGTTGGTGGCAAGTAGGCCGCTTTTTCAGTCGTCGACCGATAATTGGGAAACATTGCGTTAACCCTGTCCTTCGGTAGTTTCCTGCAGGGCCCGCAGGCGGATTTCCACCAACAGTTGTCCGGTTGCCTGGCCACGCGGACGTTTGGCCTCGCGAAGGTGTGACGTCTCGATTGTCCGCACGCTGCAGGAGAATTCGACCACCCAGCACCGGGGAAAACACGTTTTTTTTGTTTTCCGTCAACGGCAATTGCGGATATTCAACAAGGGTATAACAGTCTGGATGACCTTGGGTTAGGAACAGTCGCGATGGTGTCGGAACCACATGCAAATCAGTCCGCTGTCGGGCAACGTCCCGCGCGTGCGACGCCCTGCTTCACGCCGGGCGCGATGGTGACCACCCAGCGCGGCGAGGTGGCGATCCAGCACCTGCAGGCCGGGGACAAGGTGGTGACCCGTGACAACGGCATCCAGCCCGTGCGCTGGGTCGGCAAGAGCCAGATGTTCATCCAGGATTTTCAGGCCGATCCGCATCTTCTGCCGGTGTTCATCCGGCAGGGGTCGATTGGCAAGGGCATGCCCGAACGCGACATGATGGTGTCACCGAACCACCGGATCCTTGTCGCAGGGCAGCGGACAAACCTGCGCTTCGCCGAACGCGAGGTGCTGGTAGCGGCCAAG
>JAPLPF010000233.1 GCA_026400325.1 Rhodobacterales bacterium | reverse complement strand
GGCAGGACCAGGAGTGCTGCGACCGCCCGCTACTTGCGGCGATCAAGGGGCTGCGGGATGGGTGACGGGGTTGGTCTCATCCTGCCAGTCGGCGATGGCTTGAATCGGATGGACGATGCGGAGGGTGGTCAAGATCAGGCTGTCTCGTGCTACTGCGCCCGACAGGATTTCCAACCCAAGCACAAGGAAAATTCCCCAGCGGATTGGCAGCGCCATTGCCGTAAAGAAGCCTGCCAGCATGAAGATATAGTCGCTGACCGCGTTCAGCACCGTATCCCCCATGTAACCCTGATAGATCGTCTGCCCCCGAAACCGGTCCAGCACCATGTCGGTGTGTTCGATGATCTCCCAGCCGACACCGATGACCAGCACAAGGGCCAGAATTACCGCATACGGGACCCGCGGAGCCAGACCGCGTCCGATCAGCGCAATCAGCATCCCAAGGATCGCGTGGGACAGCGAGTACCAATCAGCAAATTGCTGCGAATTCTCGTTTGACCAGATCGAGTTCACCCACAGCCGGACCTCGCCAGAGCGGCTGACCAGGGGCTGCCCCCAGGCCCAGAGCGTGACGCCGATGGCGACGCCGCCAAGGACCATCATGACGTAAAGTAGCCGTGCCACGTCCACTCCCCCACGGAAACGTGCCCTACCGACAGCCTAGCCGGTGGCATGGCTGGGGGCAATCTTCATGGCAATGGCGCGGGTTTCCCAACTCCGGCAGGCATCTTATGGCCCGGGACGCGGAGGCGGCCCCGAAAACGCAAAACGCCCCCGCGTTTCCGCAGGGGCGCTTGATGTCGGAGAGTCGGGGCAAGCCCCGACCTACATTACCCGCGCTCTTCGATGATCTCGACCAGGTGACTGATCTTGTTCACCATGCCGCGGACCGAAGGGGTATCCTCCAACTCGCGGGTGCGGTTCATCTTGTTCAGGCCGAGGCCTTTCAGGGTAGCGGTCTGTTTCGCCGGGCGGCGGGCGGCCGAGGCCACCTGCTTGACGACAATGGTTTTCTTTGCGGTCATGATCAGGCCTCCACAGCTTCAGCAGCAGCTTCGGTTTCCGGCTTGCGCAGGATCTCGGCGACCTTCTTGCCACGGCGCGATGCCACGTTGCGCGGCGAGGTTTCGTGCTTCAGCCCGTCGATGGTGGCGCGGATCATGTTGTAGGGGTTCGTCGAACCGATCGACTTGGCCACGACATCCTGGATCCCCAGCATCTCGAACACGGCGCGCATCGGGCCGCCGGCGATGATGCCGGTACCGGCCACGGCGGTCCGCATCACGACTTTTCCGGCGCCGTGGCGGCCTTCCATGTCGTGGTGCAGCGTGCGGCTGTCCTTCAGCGGCACGCGGATCAGGCTGCGCTTGGCCTGTTCGGTGGCCTTGCGGATCGCCTCCGGCACTTCCTTGGCCTTGCCCTTGCCAAAGCCGACACGACCACGCTGGTCACCGACCACGACAAGTGCGGCAAAGCCGAAGCGCTTGCCACCCTTGACGGTTTTCGAGACGCGGTTGATCGCGACCAGACGGTCGGCGAATTCCGGGTTTTCTTCCGGGCGGTTGTCGCGGCGGTCATTGCCACGGCCTTCCCGGCGGTTGTCACGTTCTGCCATAAGGCATTCCTTCACTGGTGGCGCACATCGACGCCGTTTTTTGGCCAATCCTGGTGCCCCGGATCAGGTCAGGGGCCCGGATCATCGGGGCGGCGAAAACCGCCGCCCGCTGGGATTTAGAATTTCAGGCCACCTTCACGGGCAGCGTCGGCCAAAGCCTTGATCTTGCCGTGAAACAGGAACCCGCCACGGTCGAAGTAGCATTCCTCGACCCCGGCCTTCTTGGCCCGCTCGGCAATCGCCGCGCCGACCTTGGCTGATGCTTCGACGTTGTTCTTGCCAACCACGCCCAGATCCTTCTCAAGCGAAGAAGCCGAGGCGACAGTCACGCCCTTCACATCGTCGATCAGCTGAACGCTGATGTTCTTCGAGGACCGGTGCACCGAAAGGCGCAGGCGGCCATGCGAAGTTGCCTTGATCTTGTTCCGGACGCGCATGCGGCGCTTGAGGAACAGCTCTCTCTTGTTGATTGCCATTTTATTTCTTCTTGCCTTCCTTGCGGAACACGAACTCACCCTTGTAGCGGATGCCTTTGCCTTTGTAGGGCTCGGGGGCGCGCCATTCGCGGATGTTCGCGGCGACCTGGCCAACCTGCTGCTGGTCGATCCCCTCGATGATGATTTCGGTCTGCTTCGGGACGGTGATCGTCACCCCCGTCGGCACATCGAAGTTCACTTCGTGGCTATAGCCCAGCGACAGTTTCAGGACGTTTCCAGCCATGGCGGCGCGGTAGCCGACGCCCTGGATTTCCATTTCCTGCTTGAAGCCGTCCGACACGCCGGTGACGAGGTTCGCCACCATCGACCGGGTCATGCCCCACTGCTGGCGCGAACGTTTGGACAGCCCGCGCGGGGTGACCTTGATGCTTTCACCCTCAATCGTGAGCGTGACATCATCGCTTGCGGTGAAGCTGCGGGTCCCTTTCGGGCCTTTCACTTCAACGGTCTGACCCGAAACCGAGGCAGAGGTGCCCTTGACGAGCGGAACGGGTTTCTTGCCGATACGAGACATTTCACCCCTCCCTTAGAATACGGTGCAAAGCACTTCGCCGCCAACATTGGCAGCGCGTGCATTTGCATCCGACATGACGCCTTTCGGCGTGGAGACGATCGAGACACCCAGGCCGTTGCGGACCGACGGGATTTCCTTGACGCCCATGTACACCCGACGGCCGGGCTTGGACACGCGCTTGACTTCGCGGATCACAGGCTCGCCCTCATAGTACTTGAGGCTGATCGTGAATTCGCCCTGCTTGTTGTCGGTGTCCGACTTCTCATAGCCGCGGATATAGCCTTCCGACAGCAGCACATCCAGCACGCGGGCGCGCAGGGTGGATGCAGGGGTCTTCACCGTGGACTTGCCGCGCATCTGTGCGTTGCGGATCCGGGTAAGCATGTCCCCGATAGGATCGTTCATCATCATATCCGGTCCTCCTTACCAGCTGGACTTGACCATGCCGGGGATCTGGCCGAACGAGGCGAGATCACGCAGCATGATGCGGCTGAGTTTGAGCTTGCGATAATACGCATGCGGGCGGCCCGTCAGCTGGCAGCGGTTGTGCAACCGGACAGCCGACGAATTGCGGGGCAGCTGGGCCAGTTTCAGGGTCGCCTTGAAGCGGTCCTCAACCGGTTTCGCCTGGTCGTTGATCACCGCTTTCAGCGCGGCCCGCTTGGAAGCGTGCTGCTTCACCAGCTTGGCGCGCTTCACTTCGCGGTTCACCATGGATTTCTTTGCCATATCTATGTTCCTCGCAATTACGACGTGAAGGGCATGTTGAAATGCTTCAACAGCGCCTTGGCTTCGGTGTCGTTTTTCGCGTTGGTGCAGATGATGATGTCCATCCCCAGAACCTCGTCGACCTTGTCGAAGTTGATCTCGGGGAACACGATGTGCTCTTTCAGACCCATGGCAAAGTTGCCCTGGCCATCGAAGCTGGTGCCTTCGTACATCTTGTCGCCACGCAGCGTGACCTTGCAGCCCAGCGGCATCTCTTCCCGGACGCGGAAGCCGGCGATCGACTTCTTGGCCTTGGTGATGACGGCCTTCTGGCCGGCGATCTGGGACAGTTCCTCGGCGGCCTGCTTGACCTTCTTGGTGTCCTTGACCGCCTCGCCGACGCCCATGTTCAGGACGATCTTGTCCAGACGCGGGATCATCATGTCGTTCTTGTACGAGAACTCTTCCTTCATCGCCGGGCGGATGGTGCCTTTGTAGGCAGCCTTCAGGCGCGGCGTGTATGCGGCTTGATCCAGCATCAGATCACCTCCCCGGTGGTCTTGGCGTAGCGGACCTTCTTGTCGCCTTCCATGCGGAAGCCGACGCGGGTGGCCTTGCCGTTCTTGTCCACGATGGCGAGGTTCGACAGGTCGATCGGCATCGCCTTCGGCTGACGGCCACCCTGCGACGCTGCCGACTGCTTGGTGTGGCGGATCGCCACGTTCAGCCCGTCGACGATGGCCTTGTTGGCATCAGGATTGACGGACGAAATCTCGCCCTTCTTGCCCTTGTCCTTGCCGGTGAGCACGACGACCGTGTCACCCTTCTTGAGTTTCGCAGCCATCAGAGCACCTCCGGCGCCAGCGAGATGATCTTCATGAAGTTCTTGGCACGCAGCTCGCGCACGACCGGCCCGAAGATACGGGTGCCGACCGGTTCGCCCTGGTTGTTCAGGATGACGGCGGCATTGCGGTCGAAACGGATCGTGGTGCCGTCTTCACGGCGAACTTCCTTGGCGGTGCGAACGACGACGGCTTTACGCACGTCACCCTTCTTCACGCGGCCTTTGGGAATGGCTTCCTTGACCGACACCACGATGATGTCGCCGACGGAAGCATAACGGCGGTGCGAGCCGCCAAGAACCTTGATGCACTGAACCCGGCGAGCGCCGGAGTTGTCAGCCACATCCAGATTCGTCTGCATCTGGATCATTTGAAAGTCTCCCGACCTTCGGGGCCAAGCCCCGGGGTTTCGATAAGACGGAAGTGGTTACGCGGTTGCGTCGACCACCACCGTCCAGCGTTTCGTTTTCGAAATCGGCGCGCATTCTTCAATACGCACGGTGTCGCCGACCTTGAACTTGTTCTCCGCATCGTGAGCGCGGTATTTCTTCGACTTACGCACGGTCTTCTGCAGCAGCGGGTGCTTGAAGCGGCGTTCGACAGAAACGGTGATCGTCTGCTCGTTCTTGTCCGAGGTGACGGTGCCCGTCAGGATACGTTTTGGCATTGGTTTTCCCCTTACTTCGCAGCGTCAGCGGCTTTTTGCACAAGAACCGTCTTGATGCGGGCGACGTCACGACGGACGGCACGCATGCGGGCGGTGTTCTCGAGCTGGTTGGTCGCCTGCTGGAAGCGCAGGTTGAACGATTCTTTCTTCAACTGAACCAGGCTGTCGCGCAGCTGGTCCGGCGTCTTCGACTTCAGTTCTTCGGCTTTCATGCCGCTTCCTTTTCCACAATCGCCAGACGGCCCCTGCTGGAGGGTCACCGAGGACCTGGCGGATCAATGACAAACCAACGAATCCGGGAGCCCCGGAATCGCTGGATGGCGTCGTATAGGGGGGAAGGGCGTGGGGGGCAAGGGGGAAGTTGGGGGCTTGCCAAGACCTTCTCGCTATCGAAAACTCACCTTCAACAGGTAGAAGGACAACTTGGATGCGTTTCATTATCGCTTCAATCTGTGCACTTGGACTATCCGGTTCAGTATCGGCGGATGACTTCTACGATCACCCTGCCAGTGATGTGATGGGGAAATCGGAAAAGACTAAACTTCCGCAGTTCAATGGACGCGATTCTGCATACAGGAACTTCCGAACGCGTATCGTGAACGGATGCGGCACTTCCTGCATCTTCGCATATGTTGCAGATGCGCGGACTGGAGAGGTTTTTCCTTTTCCGTATGGCGGCGAAGAAAATTATGAGATGAGTTTGGACTATAGGCTCGAGAGCCGACTTGTCCGGGTGACTTGGGCTGACCTCGACAGCGATGCGTGCATTACTCACGAAATTGCATGGAACGGAGCCACATTCGACCTGATTGGTGAGGCGAGAACCAAGCGCATCGACATCTGTAACAAATAGACTGCGGCCGCCCTACCCCAACTTTTCCGCAATCCACATCTTGATCAGCGACTGCCGCGTCACGCCCAGACGCCCGGCTTCCTTGTCGAGGTCGCGCACCATCCAGGCCGGGAAGTCCACGTTCACCCGCCGCGCCTCATGATTGGGGCGGCGGGCCTTGGACCAGTCAACATAGGCGCTGACGTCTTCGCCGTTGTCGAACATTTCGTCGAACTGTTCGGTCGTAATCGTTTCACGCACCGTCATAGAACATCACCTCCGTTTTTCGCGCCCGCCTGACCGAGATGATCCGCACCACCTCACCGCGAAGAGTGCAGACCGCCGTCCAGTGCTTGCCGGCGATCCGCCCGATCACAAGGAAGCGCGGCTCGCCATCCGATGTGACCGGAGCGTCAGCAAGCCCGTCATCCTGCCACAGCGCTTGAGCCTCGACGAAGTCGATACCGTGCTTGTCCTTGTTGGCGGCACTCTTGGCCGGGTCGAACTCAAACTCCATGCGGCAATATAGGATAGAAACTATACCTTTTCAACTCCCGCCTCACGCCCACCCATAGTTGAAGCTGACCGAGATCCGCTCTTCCTCGGACATGTTCATGGGTACCTCATGGCGCAGCCAGCTTTCCCACAGAAGAACCTCTCCCACCGCGGGCTTGACGTAGACAAAGCGCTGCAGCTCTTGCGGCGCTTTCTTCAGTGGCACGGGGGCGAGCATCATCATCGGCAGGCGGGGATCCTCCAGCTTGAGCGCCGAGGTCCCCTCCGGCATCGCGACATAGGTCGTGCCCGAGATCACCGAATGCGGGTGGATGTGGCTGGCGTGGGTGCCGCCTTCGGGCAGGATGTTGATCCAGAGTCCATTGCACTTCAGCTTCTTGTCGCCAAGGTCGAAGCCAAGCTCCTTGCAAAAGGCGGCGACGTGCTTGTCCAGCGCCTTTTCCAGATCGCCGAAGATCGGCATCCGCCAGGGCAGGTCATCCAAGGAGGCATAGGAGGTGTAGCCGGGATAGCCGTTCGCCTCGCACCACTCCTGCCCGGCCTCGTCATCCTCGGCCACCATGTCGCAGGTCTGGTGGAGTTCGGCGTAGTCGACCTTCTTCTTCGCGAGGTCATTCAGACCGGCGCGGTAAAGGCGGGTGACGAAGAGGGAGGTGATTTCGGGCATGTCCAGCTCCAGAGTTGAAAAAGCCCCCGCCGTTTCCAGCGGGGGCCGATGTCGTAGGGTGGGTTTTCAACCCACCTCCCCTACCAGTCTTCCTTCGCGACGACGCGCGTGGTGACCGGCAGTTTCATCGCGCCAAGGCGCAGGGCCTCACGCGCGATTTCGTCGGACACGCCGTCGATCTCGAACATGATCCGGCCGGGTTTGACCTTGGCCGCCCAGTAGTCAGTGGAGCCTTTGCCCTTGCCCATCCGAACTTCGATCGGCTTGGCCGAAACCGGAACATCCGGGAAAATCCGGATCCAGACCCGACCCTGACGCTTCATGTGGCGGGTGATCGCGCGGCGGGCCGCTTCGATCTGCCGCGCGGTGACACGCTCCGGCTCGGTCGCTTTCAGGGCGAAAGAACCGAAGTTGATCAGGAACCCACCCTTGGCTTCGCCATGGATGCGACCCTTGTGCATCTTGCGGAATTTCGTGCGCTTTGGTTGCAGCATCTGATGAACTCCTTACGCGCGTTCGCGGTCGCGGCGCGGACCACGGGGGGCCGGGCCGTCAGCCGCTTCGGCAAGACGACGATCATGGGCCTGCGGATCATGCTCAAGGATTTCGCCTTTGAAGATCCAGACCTTCACACCGATGATCCCGTAAGGGGTCTCGGCTTCCGACAACGCATAGTCGATGTCGGCGCGCAGCGTGTGCAACGGCACACGGCCTTCGCGGTACCATTCGGTCCGGGCGATTTCGGCGCCGCCAAGACGGCCGGCGACGTTTACCCGGATGCCAAGCGCACCCATCCGCATTGCGTTCTGCACGCCACGCTTCATCGCGCGGCGGAAGGACACCCGGCGTTCCATCTGCTGGGCGATCGACTCGGCCACCAGTTGGGCGTCAAGCTCCGGCTTGCGGATCTAGACGATGTTGAGGTGCAGTTCGGACTTGGTGAACACGGTCAGCTTCTTGCGAAGCGTCTCGATGTCCGCGCCCTTCTTGCCGATGATCACGCCCGGACGTGCGGTGTGAATGGTCACACGGCACTTCTTGTGCGGACGCTCGATGATGACCTTCGAGATCCCGGCCTGTTTCAGCTCCTTGTGGATGAACTCGCGCATGCGGAGGTCTTCCAGGAGAAGATTGCCATAGTCCTTCGATTCAGCGAACCAGCGGCTGTCCCAGGTGCGGTTGACCTGAAGGCGCATGCCGATCGGATTGACCTTCTGACCCATTATGCGGACTCCCCGGTTTGACGGACCTTGATGGTGATTTCAGAGAACGGCTTCATGATCTTGCCGAACCGACCACGCGCACGCGGGCGGCCACGCTTCATCACCAGGTTCTTGCCGACCCAGGCTTCCGCCACGATCAGGTTGTCCACATCCAGGTTGTGGTTGTTTTCCGCGTTGGCAATTGCCGACTGCAGGCACTTCTTCACGTCACCCGCGATGCGGCGCTTGGAGAAGGTAAGGTCGGCAAGCGCCTTGTCCACCTTCTTGCCCCGGATCAGACCGGCGACGAGGTTCAGTTTCTGCGGCGAGGTGCGAAGCATGCGGCTGATCGCCATCGCTTCGTTGTCCGCCACGCGACGGGGGTTCTTTTCCGATCCCATGGCTTATTTCCTCTTCGCTTTCTTGTCGGCAGCGTGACCGTAGTAGGTCCGCGTCGGCGAGTATTCACCGAACTTCTGGCCGATCATGTCCTCGGTCACGTTGACCGGGATGTGCTTCTTGCCGTTGTAGACCGCGAAGGTCAGGCCAACGAACTGCGGCAGGATGGTGGACCGGCGCGACCAGATCTTGATCACTTCGGCCTTGCCGCCTGCCTTGGCCTTTTCGGCCTTCTTCAGGACGTAACCGTCGACGAACGGGCCCTTCCAGATGGAACGTGCCATGGATTAGCGCCCTTTCTTCTTGGCGTGCCGCGAGCGGACGATCAGGCTGTCAGAAGCCTTCGGCTTGCGGGTCTTGTTGCCCTTGGTGCCTTTGCCCCACGGGGTAACCGGGTGACGGCCGCCCGAGGTGCGGCCTTCGCCGCCGCCATGCGGGTGGTCGATCGGGTTCATTGCAACACCGCGCACCGTCGGGCGGATGCCCTTGTGGCGCATGCGTCCGGCCTTGCCGAAGTTCTGGTTGGAGTTGTCGGGGTTCGACACGGCACCGATGGTGGCCATGCATTCCTGACGGACCATCCGCAGCTCACCCGAAGACAGGCGGATCTGCGCGTAGGACCCATCACGACCAACGAACTGGGCGTAGGTTCCGGCAGCGCGGGCCAGCTGGCCGCCCTTGCCGGGCTTCAGCTCGACGTTGTGAACGATCGCCGGCAATGACGCTGTCGCCAACGGCGAGGCGCTGCGGTGCGAGGATGTAGGCCAGTTCACCGTCCTGATACTTGATCAGAGCGATGAAGGCGGTGCGGTTTGGATCATATTCGATCCGCTCGACAACTGCCGCGATGTCGAACTTGCGACGCTTGAAATCGACCACCCGGTACAGACGCTTTGCGCCCCCGCCCTGGTGCCACATCGTGATACGTCCGGTGTTGTTCCGGCCACCGGATCGGTTCAAACCCTCGGTGAGGTGCTTGACCGGGCGGCCTTTCCACAGCTCCGAACGGTCGATCAGAACCAGCCCTCGCTGGCCAGGCGTCGTCGGCTTATACGACTTGAGTGCCATGTTTCTCTGTCTTCCGTTTGCATGCAGGGTCTTGCAACCTCTGCGGTGAAGGGCTCCGAAGATCCCCGATTTAGTGTCCTTCCCCTCTGCGGCTGCATCGGGAACGAACAAACCAAGAGCCCCGGACGAATCCGGGGCTTCTGGCGTGGCGCGGGATTAGCAGACAGGGGTGGGGGTGGCAACAGGCAAAGGGCAATTTCTTCCGGGGTCAGCCGCAAGAGAACTCAAGTCCCAGCCTTGGCTCTGGCGCGATCGTGGCGGGAGCAAATCCAACTCCACTGCCACGGCCGCGTCCGTCGTCATCAGTTACGCCAAACCGCCCGATGTATCGGACACCTTCATAGTATCTTGAAGGGGGCAAAACATCGGGAACCGCTGAACTGGATTCCTCAGTCTGAATGTATCTGTTTGTACGCGGCGCGCCCGGATCGAGCTTTTCATCCA
>JAPLPF010000175.1:29498-32014 GCA_026400325.1 Rhodobacterales bacterium | reverse complement strand
AAACAAAGCACAACCGTCGCGGGGTGGAGCAGCCCGGTAGCTCGTCAGGCTCATAACCTGAAGGTCACAGGTTCAAATCCTGTCCCCGCAACCAAAAAACTGTAGCTATATCATTACCCTGCGCCCCGCCTTACCGCGGGGCTTTTTGCGTTCCACACGGCGGGTCAACAATGGGTCGACAAAAACGCTAAAACCGCAGTGATTCCAGTCGGCTGTAGTTCGACAGGACGCTGTCCATCGCTCCGCAACAGACACTGCGACCCTTCAGGAACTGCCAGGCAACTGTTCCATCAGATCTATGACTAGCACTGGCAAGCCGTCGGAAGTCTTTTGCTCCGACCGGCCGTCAGGCCCGACAACTCCTCTGATACGGCGCCGCATGTTGGAAAAGCTTTCGAAGCGGACAGTATCGACGGGCGCGTCCAACTGGATTGAGACATTCAGGTCTAAACCGACTTTTGACAGGGCAACAATCCGCCCGATGAAGCTTTGCCCCAGATACTTGCCACGGACTTCATCGCCCAGCTGAAGCGTTCTCGGCTCGGCGCGCTGCAGCCTGGCATGAAGGGTATTCCAGTCCCGTGCACCGTCCTGCCGGGCGACAAGCTCGAGGGCCTGGGCGTGGCTGATCCGTGTGCCCTGCCCGACAAGCGCGTCGCGCAGGGCTTTGGCCTTCGATTTGGCCTCTGATACTGAGTTCAACGTCATGGCGTTTGCTTCCCAAGGGAAAGGCCGAAACCTGGGCTGAGGTCGCGATGCCGCTGGTTTGCAATCACCACTCCGAGGGCCAGAGCGACGATGATCCCGTCCGCAATCGGGAACGCAAACCAGATTGCCCTTGAGCCGCCGAAAAAGCCCAAAGCCGACAGCAGAAGGGGGCTGAGGGCAAAAGGTTTGATCAACGTCAACATTGCCGTCCGCCCAGGTTTGCCGATGGCCTGAAAATACAAGGCAAGCACCAGAACCGGACCGGTGAACAGATAGAGGGACAACATCGGAACCAAAATCCTGCCGACATCGCCGATGACGTCTGGGCTGCTCACAAACCTGCCGCCAATCGAAGCGTGTCCGATCAGCAATGTAACCTCTACAAAGGCACAATACAGAAAAGCCACGGCAAGTGCCATCCGCAGGGCGACATCCGACCGTCGGTAAAGCTTTGCGCCAATGTTGTGTCCGACGATGCTCTGGGCGGCCATGGCAACGGCCATCAGTGGAAGGAAGGTGAAGCTTAGGATCCGGGTCACAATGCCGTAGGCGACAACGCCATCGACATAGCCCGCGCCCGCCGTCAGGCGCAGTGTCGTTATCACGGTGGCCGAAACCAGTGCGATCCCGATGAAGCTGAGACTGACAGGTGCGCCCAAGGTCAATATGGGGCGCCATCCTCCGATCCAGCGGGACGTCCAGAGGTCGGACATCCTCAGGATGCCTCCACCGCGGCACCGCAAACCCACAAGCAGGGCAAGCCCTGTTCCTTGGGCAATCGCCGTTCCCAGGGCGGATCCCGCCACGCCCATGTCCAAGGACACAATCAACAGATAGTTCAGCGCAATATTGGCAAAGGTAACGCCCACCGACAATAATGCGATGAGGCCAGCGTGACCCTCGTTGCGCCAAGCATCGGCATGAACGCTGAGCAGCAACTGAAGTGGCGATGCAAAGATCATGATTGCAAGATAAGTGTAAGCCATCTGTGCGATGTCAGCCCGGCCACCCGACATTTGGCCGATGACCAAGCCTGCAACAGTGCTGAACGCTGCGATCAACAACATGGACACGAACAGTGCCAAGCCATGCGCCTGAGCAAAAACAGCCGTTGCGTCGTTATCCTGCCTCGCGCCAAGCTGTCGGGCAAGAAGGCTGGACATCCCACCGCTGACAAGGGTCGAGAGGGCGATGGTGACCATCAAAATGGGAAAAACGAGGCTTACCGCCGCAAGAGCATCAGGACCTACGAAATGCCCCAGAAATGCAGCGTCGACCACGGACAACATGCCGCTCATCAGCATCATGACCATCATCGGCAGGGCATTTGTTACAAACAGCCGCCCGATCGGGGCAGTTAGAAATCGGTTTTGGGCTGCGCGTTCAGACGACATCATTCACTCCTCAGAAGGGGCATTCCGAACTGGAGGAGGCCTGCATTATCCACCTGCGAAATGCTTCGAGGGTGATTGATCTGGTCATTCCGGGCTTCACCGTGGCTTTCGCCTGCAGGCGGCAGGTGCCCAACACCTGCGGGGCGCCTACACTGTTGCCGCTTGCAGTGTCAAGCATTGGAAAGGCTTTGGCGGAAGCTCGCGATCAAGCGGGCCTGTCAGCATTTGGATCGCCTCCGTCGAAAAATCGGAGAAGACGCCTTTTGCCTGAAGCAAAACTCGACCCCGGCAGCCTGTAAAGCTGTGGAGAAAAGCCCTGCATTGACGCCAGCATGACGTCAACACCATAGTCGGGCTCGGCGCACGTCCGGGTGGAATTCAACGCGATTCCGACGGACACGATTTCATTCGCGG
>JAPLPF010000175.1:14320-29412 GCA_026400325.1 Rhodobacterales bacterium | reverse complement strand
GTGGGGATTGCTCTGCCCTTTCCGAAAATGCCGCCAGAGACGGACGTGTTTGGCTTTGCTGCCGAGGGGGAAAAGAGCGTCAAGGAGATGCCGCCGTTGCAGCAATTCCAGGCCCGAGACGGCGATGCGCTGTCCTACCGGTTCTATGATGCACCAAGCGAACGGTTACTGATCTTCATTCACGGTTCATCTTACCATGGCGGCGGCTATGATGAACTGGCGACCTTTGTCAGCGCGGCAGGGGCTGCCAAGGTCGTCTTGCCGAACATGCGGGGACACTATTTTTCAGGGCGACGCCGGGGCGACGTCGAATACATCGGCCAGTACGAGGACGACATCGTCGACTTGATCCGGGAGCTTCGCAGGCAGGGCCATATGGGCCCCATCATCCTGGGCGGCCATTCAAGTGGCGCAGGCTTCGTTCTGCGTTTTGCCGGAGGGCTGGGTTCAAAGCAGGAGGCGATTGCCGGCTACATAGCACTCGCTCCGATCATTCCGCGCACAGCCGCAGTGCGGGGTGGTGACGCGGGCGGGTGGAACGTCATCGATCTGCCCCGCATCCTGGGACTGGTGGCACTGAACGCTGTAGGCGTGCACGGGTTCGACGGACTTCCGATCATCGCCTTCAACAAACCCGCCAGCGCATGGAACGGAACCGAGACACTTGCCTATTCCTGGCGGCTCAATTCATCTTTTCACCCGCGCAACGATTATGCGTCTGACGTGAGGGCGATGCCTGCCAATGCGCTGATCCTGGTTGGTGACAAGGATGAGGCGGTTGACAGCGCGGCGTTGCTGGGCCTGCTGAAGGACGCGGGCTATCGCGGGGCTGCGGAAATCCTTGCGCAGATCACGCATTTCGGCATTTTCCACGATGCCGAGGCCTTGAGGCGGGTCACTGGCTATGTTGCTGGTATTCCTGAACGTTAAACCAGGCAGGACCATGTTCGGCTGGAAAAACTCCGCCCGCTACGAAAACGCCTCGGCCAGCAGATCATAAACCACGCGGATGCGGCGGCTGGTCAAAAGCTCTCGATGGGTTGTCAGCCAGAATGGAACTGGCAACGCTACAAGGTCCGGCAGCACCGGTTCAACGTTCGGCAGCAGGAGGGCGAATTCTTTTGGCATGACGCCGATGCCAAATCCCTGCCGGATCAGTTCACCTGCCACCACGCCATTGTCGGTCACCACCTTGAACTGCGTGCGGGTCAGGGCAAGGCCGCAGGAATTCAGCCCGGCGATCAGCCGCTCCACCGGGGCAAAGCCGATGAAGGTGGCGTCCGACAGGTCGGCTGCGGTTTGCGGGCGGCCATGCCGGTCCAGATAACTGGTCGCGGCGTAGAAATGGGCAGATGACGTGCGGACCAGTTTGGCAATCAGCTCCGGCTGGTCCGGGCGGGCGTGGCGGATGGCAATATCCGCCTCGCGCCGGCGCAGGTCGCGGATGTCGTTCGATGCCAGAACCTCAATCTCGATTCCGGGGGCCAGTTCTTTCAGGCGCATCAGAATGGGCGGCAGGAAATAGGCCGCCAGTGCGTCGCTGGCGGTGATGCAAACCTGGCCCTCGATCGCCTGTGACTGGCCAGAGGCGGACAGGGCGATGCCGGCTGCGGCCTCGCCCATGGCGCGGAACTGGTCCAGCAGGTCTACCCCGATGGGCGTGATCGCCAAAGACCGCCCGACCCGGTCGAAGAGGACGACACCCAAGGCCTCCTCCAGTGCCGCCACCTGCCGCGACAAGGTGGGTTGCGTAAGCCCGAGGGAGCGGGCGGCGGCGGACAGGCTGCCCGCCTCTGCCGTCGCAAGGAAGGCGCGGGCCTGGTTCCAGTCAAAGGGCGAGGTCTGCCAATTCATGCGTTTTTGTATAACGCAAAGCCGGATTTCCGCAATTTCTTTCGATCCAGCGCATAAGTAGACCGCTGCGAAAGGAGACTGATCATGCTATTCAAGCGACCATCGATCCGGGAAGGCTGGCCCATCGCCGCAGGGCTTTTGGCGCTGAGCGTTATCCCGGTCGCGGCCGGAGTGGTGCGGCTGGTGTCGCTGGCGACGGGCGGGACCGTTACCCTCGCCAACGCCCGGTTCCTTGCGCATCCGCTTCCCGTCCAGTTGCACATCGTGGGGGCCAGCCTGTTTTGCGTGTTGGGTGCCTTGCAGTTCTGGCCCGGCTTTCGCCGCCGCTTTCCGCGCTGGCACCGTATGGCCGGGCGAATGCTGGCCCTCGCAGGCATAGCGGCGGGCCTGTCTGGCCTGTGGATGAACCAGTTTTACCCTTACGGTCCGAACGTGGGGATCGCCGCCATCTTGCGCCGCGACGTGGCCCAGCATCGCGCCTGGATGATGCGGGCATATGCCATTGGTCTGGGGGCGGGGACCCAAGCCGTTACGCAACTGCCATGGATCCTGGCTGTCGGCCTGCCGGGGGAACTGCCAAGGGCGCTGCTGATGGGGGCTGCATGGGTTTTGAACCTTGCTGTCGCCGAGTGGTTCATCCGCAGGCAATCGGGTGCTGCGTTCGGTGCCGCTATCGCGGCATGACCCCGCCGCGACTGGTGAAGTTCAGTCCTCTCGCCGTCGGATCGGTCAAGCACCGCACCAATATCACATGATTTCACACTTGAAGAAAGCACAGACGAAAATGAAAAGCCTTTATATTCTGGTCCTTTGCCCCATGGTCATCCTGTCTGCCTGCGCCGATATCGGTGCCAGCTACCAACCGATCCTCGATGGTGCCCCAAGCGCATCCTTCCAATCCGATCTTCAAGCCTGCCAAAATCTGGCGCGGGGGCAACATCAGCTTGATCAGGATACCATGGGCTCGGCTGCGGCGGGCGGTCTGCTTGGTGCCGCGATCGCTGACCACGACGAGAGTGGAACTGCCGTTGAGGGACTGGTCGGCGGCGCTCTTGTCGGCCTCGTCGGGGGTGTGTCCAAGTCGAACGACAAGCGCGAAGCGATCGTGGTGGACTGCATGAAAGGCCGCGGCCACCGCGTTGTCGGATAACCGTTTCTTGCCCGCACATCAAATTGGGACCCGTCAGGTACGGCAAGCCAAGCGTCGTGGCGGCCAGATGCTGCAGGCCAATCAGTCGAGGTGTGTTCAAGCCAGTTCCTTTGCCAGCAAGTCGAACACCAACCGGATGCGCCGGCTGGTGTTGAGGTCCCGGTGCGCCACCAGCCAGATCGGAAACATCAGGGGTGCAAGGTCTGGCAGAACCCGCGTGACCTTAGGCTCGGCATCGCCGATCGAGCCGTCCAGAATCCCGATTCCAAGGCCGTGCTTCACCAGTTCCCACATGACGAGATAATTCTCTGTCAAAATCGGGAAGTTGCGTTCCGTCAGATGGAAACCCATCGCGTTCAACCCCTTCAGGAACATTCCCGAGCCATCGATGCTGATGAAATCGGCTTGCCGCAAGTCATAGGGCAGCCGGGGATTGTTGAGGCTGTCAAGATATGCGGGCGTTGCATAAAGCCGGGCCGGAACGTCACGAATCTTGCGCGCAACCAGATCTGGTTCAGTCGGGCGGAAATTGCGGATGGCGATGTCCGCTTCGCGCCGCAACAGATCGCTGGCCTTGGTTGAAACGACGATATCGACCTCGATGCCGGGCTGGGCATGCCTCAACTTGGCAAGAATGGGCGGTAGAAGAAAAGCGGCGTAGACATCACTTGCTGCGATCACGACCTTTCCTTCGATGGACTGGGATTGACCGGCCGCCGCCAGCGCCATCCGATTGGCTGCCTCGCCCATGGCGCGGACATGGTCCAGAAGTTCCAATCCGTTTGGTGTCAGTGCCAGGCCACGCCCGACACGTTCGAATAGAACAACGCCAAGTTCCCTTTCCAGTGCATCGACCTGCCTGCCCAAAGTGGGCTGCGCCATGCCCAATGCCCGCGCCGCGGCCGACAGTGAGCCCTCCTCAGCTGTGACGAGGAAGGCCCGCGCCCGGTTCCAGTCGAATCTGATCGCACGCCAATCCATGCACAAATGCATATCAAATAGGCCGCTATGGTCAATGTATCTGCATGGGTTGAATGTCTAGAAGGAGCGGGCAAAACACCAGACAAGGATGCCTTCCCATGAAAGCCGCCGTCTACAAAAGATATGGCCCGCCCGGCGTCGTGGTCCTGGCCGATGTGCCGATGCCGTCGCCAAATGCCGATGAGGTCTTGATCCGCATCCATGCCACGACCGTCAGCACCGCAGACTGGCGGGCGCGCAGTCTGGCTATGCCAGCGGGCTTTGGACCGGCGGGGAGGCCATTCTTCGGCTTGTTTGGGCCGAGGCAGCCGATCCTGGGCACGGAATTGGCCGGAGAAATCGTCGCGATGGGCAAGGCCGTCACGCGGTTCAAGGTGGGCGATCAGGTCTTTGCCTTTACTGGCGCCAAGTATGGCTGCCATGCCGAATACCGGTTGATGCCGCAAGACGGGCTAATCATGCACAAGCCCGCCAACCTTTCCTATGAAGAAGCTGCGGCCTTGTCCTTTGGCGGGACAACGGCGCTGTATTTCCTCAAGTCCAAGGCCGGCATCAAAAGGGAAGACAGCGTCCTGATCATCGGCGCTTCGGGATGCATCGGAACCGCCGCGGTGCAGGTTGCCAAGCATTTTGGCGCGAATGTTACTGGCGTCTGCAGCACGGCCAACCTTGGCCTTGTTCGTCGGATCGGCGCTGATGCGGTGATCGACTACACCGCACAGGATATTGTTTCATTAAGCCAGACCTATGACGTCATCCTTGATACGACCGGCACCGCGCCCTATGCGCGGTGTGGGCACTTGCTGAAGCCCGGCGGCAGATTGCTGATCGCGTATGGCACGCTGGCCACGGTCCTTGGCAACGGTGGCCCGCGCCGATCCAGCGGACACAAGTCCATCGCCGGAGTGGTGAAGGTGACGATCGCAGACCTGCGTCAGTTGGCTGATCTTGCTGCTGTGGGCGCCTTCCGCCCGGTCATTGACAGCGCCTACCCGCTGGAAAACGCGGCAGAAGCCCACGCCCGTGTCGATCAGGGCCACAAACGCGGCAGCGTGGTCCTGAGCGTTGGGTCAAGCACGGCCCAGAGCCGGACCGATCTTGTTGGCCCCAGGGATCAGCTGGCCTTCTTGAATTGCCAGTCGGTTCTCTTGCCCCAACCCATGACTGCGCTAGAGGCATGGCGGCGGATCATGGCGCGGCCCTTGCCCGGACTTGGCGTTGCGTTTGCGCTGCGCGATGCAATCTCGGTCCGGTTCGGGGTCAAGCGGATCGGCGGTTTTTCAGGCGGTTTGGTTGAGATACCCCAAGTCGGGGGCCATTTGGACTTTTTCCTGATCGAACGGCTGGAGGACACCATGATGACCCTGACCGCCCGCGATCGGCATCTGGATGTGATGACCTGCGTCGAGATGGACGGCTGCAAGATCACCATCACGGCCTCGGTCGTCACGCATAACCCCTTTGGCCGCCTTTGCATGATTCCGGTCGCCCCGGCCCATCGGCTGATCGTATGGCTGATGTTGCGACGCTTGCTCTTGCCGACACTCCCCAGGTCGCATGCCGTTTGATCCGATCCCCAAATCTGGTGCAGATCTTTGCCCCTTTATGTTGCGCCCATTGGCAGCGCCCGTCTTGCGCACGACGGCCGAGGGGCAATTACTTTTGTCTGCGACCCAAGAGGGCCAGGCAAAACGCTGCACTTGCAAGCACAGCAGCGACGGCAAAGGTCAGCTGTAATCCGGCCCCACCTCCGGTTCCAAGCCCGAAAAGGCCTTCACTCTGCGATCCATAGGCGAAGACTGCCCCCATGGCCGAAGCCCCCGTGATGAGACCAAGGTTTCTGGACAGTCCCAGAAGGGCGGATGTGACGCCGCGACGCTCACTTGCGGCACCGTTCATGACGGCCGTCGTGTTCGCAGCCTGAAACAGCGCATAGCCCGCTGTGATGATGGCAAGGCCGCCGACGTATCCAACCACGCCAAAAGCGCCGGGCAGCAGCATCATCAGGACTGACCCCACGACGACACCAAACAACCCGCAGTAGGTCACGGCGGCCTCGCCAAAGCGGTCCACCAACCGACCCGCCGGGATGCCGGTCAACGCAGAAACGCCTGGCCCGATGGACATGGCAAACCCGGTCTGCACCGGGCTGAGCCCCAGCACCCCGGACAGAAAGAACGGGCCAACGACAAGGGTGGCCATCATGATGGTCGAAACCAGCGCCATCGACACAAGACCTGCCGCCAATGCGCGGTCTTGCAGCACTGCAAGCTGAACCAATGGCTCAGTCGTGCGGTGTTCGATCGCGACAAAGCTGGCCATGCCGATCAAGGCCAACAGCCCCAGCCCCACGTTTGTCATGCCCGGAGTGGCCCCCCCCAGCGTGGTCGACAGGGCATAAGCACCCAGCGACAGTGCCAGAAGCAGCATACCCGCAAAATCAAACGCGAAGCGCTTGGGCTTTGTGACAGTATCAGCCGGAAAGACCTGGGCGCCGAATAAGAAAGCAGCAAGGCCCGCCATGGCCATGAAGGCAAAGACCGCAGGCCAGCCAAATGCGTTGATCAGCAGTCCGCCCAGTGATGGCCCGAGGGCCGTTCCTATCGCCGAAACCGTGCCAAGCAGGCCCATGGCGCTTCCGGTGCGGTCCTTGGGGACCATGTCACTGACCGATGCGATCGTAAGTGCCATCATGATCGCGGCACCAAGGCCCTGCACGCCGCGAAGTGCTATAAGCAGCCACAGGTTCTGGGCAAGTGCCCCAAAGGCAGATGCCACGGCAAACAGGCCGATCCCGAGCAGCAGAATCCGCCGACGCCCCAGCAAATCGCCCAGACGGCCCGCGCCCACGATAAGGGTCGTCACGGCAAGAAGGTAGGAAATCACCACCCATTGCACATGCGCCATCGGCGCTTGAAACGCGGTGGCAAGGGTGGGAAGGGGCACGTTGGCAATGCTGGTCCCCAGCGACGGCAGCAGCATCGCCAATGACAGCGCTGCAAGCCGCAGCCGGTATGGGGTATTTGCTGGGTCTGCGCGCGTATCGGTCATCGCGCGCTGGCCCTTGGTGCCTTGACCATCATGCCGACCAGGCGGCGGGTGATTGGTGCCACGACAAGAACGACGGGAAAGGCGAAGGCCCACGACGGTAGCCAAGCGTTGACCCAAAGCTCAAAGAAGCCATCGACCAGTCCGGCATTGCGCAGCATTGCAATCCCGGAGACGGCAAACGACATGAAACCAGAAAGGATGAATCCGAACATGGCGGGTGCAAGACGGGCAGGCATCTGAGACTCCTTCATTGATGATGCTTGTCAGATAACGCCCTCTGTCGTATTACGGAACGCGCACCAATCGCACTCTATCCGTGCGCCAGACGCCATGTATGAGAGCCGCCAATGCCGGACCTGAACCTGCTTTTGGCCTTGGACGTTCTATTGGCCGAAGGCAGCGTGGCGGGCGCTGCGCGTCGCTTGCAGCTCAGCCCTTCGGCAATGAGCCGGACATTGGCCCGCCTGCGCGAGGTTACGGCCGATCCGTTGCTGGTGCGGGCAGGGCGCGGATTGGTGCCAACGCCACGCGCGATCGAACTGCGCGCGCAAGTGGGTGCGCTGGTCGATGGGGCAAATGCCGTGCTGCGCCCGGCTGACAAGCTTGATCTTGGCACCTTGCAGCGGCGATTTACCCTGCGGAGCAGCGAAGGGTTCGTTGAAACCTTCGGTCCACATCTGTTGGGGCTCGTCGAAGCCCAAGCCCCCGGTGTGATCTTGCAGTTTCTGACCAAGCCCGACAAAGACAGTGCGCCATTGCGGGAAGGTGAGGTGGACCTTGAAACCGGCGTGATAGACGCACAAACCGCCCCCGAGATGCGTGCAATGCCCCTGTTTGATGATCGATGGGTGGGGGCCGTGCGCCCGGATCACAGTCTTGCGCAGGGCGAGATCACCGCCGGACGTTTCGCAGCCTGTAGCCATGTCATGGTGGTACGGCGCGGATTGCACAGCCGCGACATCGACGAGGCCGTGCGCACGGCCGGTCTGGAACGGCGTATTGCCACGGTCGTCAACGGGTTCTCGGCGGCGCTTGCCTTGGCGCGCGACACTCAGCTTGTCGCCACAGTGCCCGAACGCCACACGGAAGGGCTGCGCCGAGGCATGTATTGCTTTGCCCTGCCGGTCGAGATTCCCGCCTTTACCCTGTCAATGTTGTGGCATCCACGGATGGATGGCGATCTTGCACATCGCTGGCTGCGGGCCTGTTTGCGGTCGGTCTGCAGCACCAAGCGCGGCTGACCGGGATTTTTTGGCCAACCGGTTACATGTCGCCTGACGCACTGATGGAGTGCAAATAGCGCGCCTTCCGCAGTAATCGAAACGCCATCATCAAAGGGAACGTCCAGACTCATTTTCAGGAGGCTCAAGGTGACGACCATGATCTCTCTGGCTTCCATCGCCAGTCTCAGTCCTCGAACCCTCGCCTCCGGACCACAGCAAGCAGCGGGCAGCGCGCCGCCGCACGATTTCCACGTCCGGATGCAACGGCTGGCGCGGCTTAGCGGATTTCTGTTCATCATCACCTTTGCCACCTCGATCCCGCCGTTCGTGTACTTCTATGCGGATGCCCTGCGCGACCCGGCATTCATCCTGAAAGGCGGTTTTGATCGCAGCCTTGCCATCGGGGCCCTTCTGGAACTTGTGTTGATCATCGCAAACATTGGGACCGCGCTGACCCTTTATCCCGCGATGAGGAAGCGCAGCGATGTTCTCGCACTTGGTTATGTGGCAGCGCGCCTCACCGAATGCGGGTTCATTGCCGTCGGAATCATCGCTCTGATGGCACTGAACACGATGCGGATGAATGGAAGTACGACAGACCAAGCCATGCTGGTTGTGACGGGGCAGGCGCTGGTCGCAATTCACGACTGGACCTTTCGACTTGGACCGGGTGTCGTTGTCGGCGTTGGAAACGGCCTGATCCTTGGCTACCTGATGTGGAAAACCCGCTTGGTGCCACGCGCGATGTCGATCTTCGGCCTGATCGGCGGGCCTGCCTTGCTGATCGCCGGAGTTGCCGTGCTTCTTGGATACACACAGGCGGGATCGACGTTTCAGACAGTCGCAACCATCCCCGAGTTCTTCTGGGAGTTGTCTCTGGGGATCTGGCTTCTTTTGAAGGGTTTCGACGCAAACGCCCTGACCGAATTGGAAAACCCCCAATAGGAAACGGGGTTCGCGTTTCCACTGCCGAGGCTTGCCTGAACGTCTTGACCCCCAGCCCAGTGAACGCTCCATCTTCCAACCAGCCGGTCAGTGGCGGGCGGACCTGACTCCAGCCCGCGACACGGACGCCCGGGCAGGCTTTCGCGGCATAGGTGTTGTTGCCGGTGACCCTGGCGATCTGCGTTCGGCCCCGGATGTCGGCGATCAGGGCGCGCAGGTCACGGCTGCGCATCGTCATCCGTCCGGATCAGTTCGGCGCTGCCAGTTCGGGTCCTGCTGGTGTCGGCGCGCCCAGCGCGGCAGATGCCTCATCGAGCAGCTTTTCTTCCGCCTGCCCCATGCCCGCCAGTTGATCGCAGCATGACGCGACGACTTCAATCATCCGTCCGCACCCGAACCTTGACGGCCTTATCCCACGGAAACTTCTCAACTGTTCAGAAGAGGCCCAAACTGCGAAAACAGATTGCTCTTGACCAAGGGAAAAGCGCGGAGCAGGCCGCGTTCCTGGTCGGATGAAACTGCCAGCAAAGCAGCAAAACGAGAACCTCGGCGCTGCCTGCAATGGTCAGGGAACCCGGTGCAGGCGCAAGCGTTTGCCTGCCAGCCAGGCCTCTCCAACAGGGGGGGCGGCGAAAGGCAGGTCGCGGGTCGACAGGACAAGCCCGCCGGGATGGGCCGCGACCCAGGCGTCGAGCCCGCCGTCCTCCAGCACGTCGATCGGGGCGCTCAGCCGCGCGGTAAAGCCGAATTCGCCCTGGTATGGGTAGCCGTCAATGGCGACGCCTGCCGCCGGGTCGCGACCCAGTTCGGCAGCGAAGCGGGCGCTGTCGAAATGCTCGAACAGGGCAGGACGCAGGGCGACATGGGCGACCAAAAGGGCCACCGGCGCCGCCAGCGCCCACGCCAGCACCGGTGCGCGGCGTCCGAGGGAAAGGATCGCTGCGACGCCGACAACGGCGACGACTGCGGCGATGGCCAGTGGCACCGGACCCAGGGTAAGGACGTCCACCCCATCGATTTGCGCCCGTCCGGTGGACAGCAGCCCGGCCCACACAAGAACCGGGACCGCCACCGCCAGGCAGGCCAGAACCGGCCCCCAGACCCGCCGGGGCGCGGGTGCTGCGGCCAGCGCCAATGCGGCAGCAGGAAGCGCCGGTATCAGGTAGTGCACCTGCTTGCCCGAGATCAACGAGAACAGGACGACCGTCGCCACGCCCCAGATCGTCAGCAGACGGGCCCGCCGGTCAAGCCAGAGCGAAGCCCGACCCAAGCCCCTGAGGGCCGTGATCCTCCAGGCCCAGGGCCAGAGAAGCAGCGGCAAGACGGCCACGAAGAACCAGACCGGCCGGGCATGGTCGAAGGCGTTCACCATCCGCCCCGCGCTTTGGCGCCACAGCACCTCTTCCCGATACTCGGCCCCGCCCAGCCAAAGTGCGGGCACAAGCCAGATCGCAAGCAAAGCCAGCGCTGCGCCGATGGCGATGGCCAAACGGCCGTACCAGGCAGCGGGGCGACCGGGGTCGACCGAAAGGCTCCAGACCGGACGGGACAGCGCGGGACAGCGCAAGCGGCAGGAGGTGCACCAGGATCACCGGCCCCTTGGCCAGCACACCGAACGCCAGCGCCGCACCAAGGCCGAGGGTTGCCAACCTTCCCCCGCCCGCATCCATCCGCAACAGCGCCAGGATGCCAAGCAGCGTCGCCGCCGCCAGCATCGTGTCGAACATTGTCAGCGAACCATACAGCCCGAAAATCCCGGTCGTGGCCAGGATCAGAGCCGCCGTCGCCCCCAACTCTGGCCGTTCAGGGAACAGCCGGTTGCCCAGCCGCCAGGTCAGCGCGACAGACAGGATACCGAAGGCCGGAGCCACCAGCCGGGCCGCAACCTCACTGACCCCGGTCACCGACCAGATCAGGTTGATCAACCAGAAAAGTAGCGGCGGCTTGTGGGCATAGATCTCGCCGTTCAGATGCGGAACGATGAAGGTGCCGTCGCGGTGCATTTCCCACGCAACCGAAAGATAGCGGGTTTCGTCCACTGGCAGGACCGGTCGCATCAACGGCAGGACAATCGCAAACGCAACGGCCAGCGCCAATGCCAGCGCTCCAGTCGTAAAGGGGGACAACGTGCGCGGCGCGGGGTCAGTCGGCATCATGGGGCGGGTCCTGGAACGGAATACGAGGAAGATGTCGCAGCCGAGCGCCAGATCAGGCAAGCCAAGCCCAGCCCCAGGGCGGTCACCGGCAGGGCGGCGAACACGACGTCCGACAGAAAGTGCCGCCCGCTTCCGATGCGCTCTACCGCGGTCAGCACCAGAAGACTCAAGGACAGGACGGCAAGCCCGCTGAACAGCCGCGCGACGGGGCGGCCAGCGAACCACAGTGTGCCCAACGCCAGCCCCACTGTCAGCGCGGTTCCGGCGGCCACTTCGGCAGAAACGAAAGAGCAGGCCGCGCGACAGTAGTCCGACACCTCCCAGGCCGCGGTGAACGGACCATCGCCGCCGAAAAGCGCGGTGTTCACGGGCCGCGCTCGACCGAATGACCGCTTGAGCAGTCCGTTCACCAGAACGCCGGGGCCCGCAAGATAAAGCAGGATCACCATTCCCCAGTAGCGCGCGGTGACCTGCGACTCGCCGCGGCCCAGCCAGAGACTGACCGGCAGAAGCACCAGCGCCGCGACGAGGTATGCGAACGAGGCCATCTTGTTCGCAACAATCACACTGTTCCAGAAACCCTGGCTCGCCAGCAGGAAACCTGCTGCGGGGTCGTAGAAGAACCCCGAGACCGCAAGGTCCAGCCCCGGCCAGTGGCGGAAGACCAGCGTCATGACCGCCGTCAGTCCCGCCACGCCCAGCAGCGCCCGTCCACATCGGGATGGCAAGGCTTCACCCTTTGCGGTTGGCATGGATAAGCCAGAGATTGCGGGAATAGATGACCACGCCCAGCGTCTGCCCCAGCACGAAAACCGGATCCTTGCGATACAGCGCATAGGCCAGAAGCATCACCCCGCCGATCAGCGAGAAGTACCAGAACGCTACCGGCATCACGGAGGATCGCGCCCGTTCGGACGCGATCCACTGCACCAGAAAGCGGGCGGTGAACATCAACTGGGCGCAAAGGCCAAAGATGACCCAGGCCAGTTCGCCCTGGCTGTTGACGTGCAGTGCCCCCATCAGCCAGTTCATCGGTTGCTCTCCGGTGCTTCGGCCTTGGGCCGGCTGATCTCGGTGGAACGGGCCTTCTTGCGCCGACGCAAAAGCCAGGCAACGCCCATCAGGTCGAAAAGCCCAACAATGCCACGCTGAAGGTTCGAGTAGTGCGACCGCCCACCGCCGCGCGGCCGGTGGGTCACGTCGACATGCGCGATCTCCCAGCCGTCGCGGGCGAACAGCGCCGGCAGGTAACGGTGCATGTGGTCGAAGTAGGGCAGGGCAAGAAAGGCTTCGCGACGGAAGCATTTCAGCCCGCAGCCGGTGTCGCGCGTGCCATCGCGCAGGATCATTGACCGCAGGCCGTTTGCAAAGCGCGAGGCAAGCTTGCGTGCCAGCGTATCCTTGCGCCCGACCCGCTGCCCCGCGACCAGACCCAGGCTGTCCGCACCGGGTTCAGTGAACGGGACGACCAGCCGGGCCAGTTCTTCCGGCGGGTTTTGTCCGTCTCCGTCAAGGGTGCAGATCAGGCCATGCCGGGCGGCAAGCACGCCGGAATGAATGGCTGCCGATTGCCCGGCGGGCCGGTCGTGACGCAGCACCCGCAGCATCGGTATCTCGCGCAGGGCAGCGTCAAGAAGATCGGCCATTCCATCGTCCGATCCGTCGTCCACCACGATGATTTCGAAAGGTCCGACCGGCGTCATGCTATGGACGATTCCGTCTATCACGGCCCGGATGTTGGCTGCCTCGTTCCGGCAGGGCACGACCACCGATGCCTCTGTACCGACCATTGAAGCGACCAATTTTTCTGAGGACGATAGCGCCCGTGCGTCTTGCGAACGGACGCCCGCAAGCCTTAGTGCATGACGGGTCGATATCAAAGGATCATTCGACGGGCCGGGACCAAAAGAAGGCGCAGCTAAGCGCCCGCTTACAGGCGACCGCCATTCCCTGTGGACCAATCGGTGCCAGCCTGACTGGGAACCAAGCGGGGGTCGTGGAGGTGCTGACAGCTGGGAAATCATTGGCGGACCTGCTGGCCGTTCCGGCTCTTTTGCCGTTTCGATACTCCTTGGCCGGGCCACCTGGTCAATCCGCTTCTTCAACTCCGCCTTCGTCCTTTTCGATATCAAGCATGACCGGCTCAAGACCTGCGGCATGGAGCGAAAGGGTGGCATGCGTGGCAGCCTCGCTTGTCTGATAAATGAAGTTCGCCTTGGCGCGCAGATGACCCGGAATACCGGTGTCGTCGAAATCCGCGCGGACCTCATCATGGGCGATCAGGTCGGGCCGTGCGGGGCATGGGGCGCAGGGTCAGGTAGGCAACGGTCAGCGCGATGACGGTGAGGAAGCCCAGGCTCGTCGGGATCGTGCCAAAGCCCATGCCGCCGTAGTCCCTGGGCTGCGAGAGAAGGTCGCCGAAGGACGCGCCAAGCGGACGGGTGAAGATGTAGCAAAGCCAGAAGGCCCAGAGCCCATCGAGCTTCAGCGCGAAGTACCCGAAGGACAGCGACGCGATGATCAGCCCGAACAGGATGCCGGTCGCCATGTAGCCCATGCCGAATTTTTCGGCCACGAGATCACCCGCCGCTGTGCCAAGTGCGAAGGTGAACAGGATCGCCAGCCAGTAGAAGGTCTCGCGCCGGGCCGTGAAAACCTCATGGATCGACAGGGTGCGTTCCGAGCGGAACCAGAGTGCGAAGGTGGCGGCAAGGGCCGCCGAGAATACCCAGAAGGTGGTGATCAGCGGGACGCCGAAGGTGTCGACGAGATTGTCGGTGACCAATGTGCCGACGATCGAGATCAACACCACGGCCGCCCAGTAGACATGCGGCACATAGCGCCGTTGGCCGAACTGCCAGATCAGGGCAGCGATCAGAACACCCGACATCAGCAGCGTCGTGGCCGTCAGGCCAAGACCGAGGTTGACCGCCAGAAAATCGGCGGCGGTTTCGCCCATGGTCACGGCCATCAGCTTGATCAGCCAGAAGGACGGCGTGACCTCGGGCACGCGGTTTACGGATAAACTCTGCATGGCGGACCTCAGGATTTGAGAAGGGCAAGCGCCTGCGCCGTGAAGGCATTGGCGCGGGTGTCGTCATCGGCGTTGCAGCGTTCCAGCGCCTTGGCCTGAAGATCGATCACTGCGGGCGTGGCTGTCATGCCGTCCAGCGCGGTCGTCAGATCGGTTAGCATCGCCTCGCAGGGCAGCGCGTGTCCGGCGTCGTCGGTCACCGCGATGCCGTTCACCAGCTCTGCGCCGGTGACGGTGGCGGCCACGGGGCCTGCGAGCGTCTCCTGCAGGACCGCAAGGGTATCTGTCACTTCGACAGGGCTTGGTGTCCCCTTTCGCAGAGCTGACAAGGCATCGTCGATGGCTGTATCCACAACGCCCCAGGCGTTGGAATCGGCGGCGCGCAGTGTTGGCTCGGCCTCGTCACAGGCAGTCTCAAGATCGGTGATCCGGGTTTGCGCGGCGGCCAGATCGCCGGTTGCGGCAATGGTCTGGGTGTCGGTCACGATCACGGCAAACTGCGCCAGATCGCCAAGGCCGGCGCTGGCGGCCTGGCTCGCAGGTGCGGGCATCAGCCACATCTCGACGGCAGCAAAGCCCGCGACCGGCACCGCGATCAGCGCCACGGAAAGCAGAAGATTTCGCATCAGGTCAACTCCTTGCGAGGTTCGAATGACCCCACCCTGCCTGGGGACTGGGCCTGGCAGACGGCGTTGCGC
>JAPLPF010000175.1:0-14302 GCA_026400325.1 Rhodobacterales bacterium | reverse complement strand
CGCAGCAAGCGCGTCAGACGGACGCGGATTTCTTCGGGGGGCTATTGTGATGGGCATGATCCTCTTGGGGTGAAATGGCGTCGGCTGGACCGTCGATGTGGCTATACTGGTCCCGCGATACCTGTCAGTTCTTGTCGTGGTCTTACAGTTTCGTAAGAACCATCGCACTTCGGGGCGGCCCACCGGGCAATTCCTACAAAATTGTAAGATCAGGGAAAAATCGCCTTCCCGGCTTGTCGTAGCGCGCTTCCAGAGAGATGCTGGCCCCGAAGGCAAAGTCCGACACGTCAATTCCAAGGGTTGCTTGGTTGAAAATACTGGTCGCAGAGGATGATGCAGAAATGGGCGACTACATCCGCAAGGGTCTGGTCGCCGAAGGCCATTCTGTCGATCATCTGATCGACGGGCGCGAGGCGCTGACGCAGGCGACGCTGCAACCTTACGACCTGTTCCTGTTCGACCGGATGCTGCTGGGGCTCGACGGTCTGTCGTTGCTGAAATCCCTGCGGGCCGCGCAAGTGGCGACGCCCGCGATCCTGCTGACTGCAATGGGCGCAGTAGATGACCGGGTTGCAGGTCTGCGGGCAGGGGCAGACGACTACATGGTCAAGCCCTTTGCCTTTGCCGAGTTGCTGGCGCGCATCGACACCATCGCCCGACGCCCCAACCTGCGGGCCGAGGTGACCGAGTTGCGCCAGGGCGATCTGCACCTTGATCTGCTGACGCGCGAGGCGCACCGGGCGGGCATCTATATCGACCTGCAACCCCGCGAGTTCCTGCTGCTGAAGCACTTCATGGAGCGTCCGGGACGGGTGCAGACCCGCACGATCCTGCTGGAAGCGGTCTGGGGCCTGCATTTTGACCCAAAGACCAGTGTGGTCGAAACCCATGTCAGCCGATTGCGCGCCAAGATCGACAAGCCGTTCGAAAAGGCCTACCTCACCACCCTGCACGGGGTGGGCTATGTGTTCCGGCCGTGACCACACCGCGCCGCCTGTCCTGGTCGATGCGATTTGCCCTGATGATCTCGGGTGTGTTCGCCGGGGCGGCCGTTCTGGCCGGGGCCATCGCCTATGTGCTTCTGTCGGGCGAATTGACGGGTCGTTTGCGCCAGGACGTGGAAAACATGGCCGGCAATCTGGCCTACACGCTGCAGAATGGCGGTCCACAGGATCTGCTTGAACAGATCGACGCGCTTTCCGCCAATGCGCGGGACGGGTCAGCCGTGGCCGCCTATATCGATCCTCAAGGCCTGAAGATCGCTGGCAATTTCAGTCCGGACCATCCCTTTGCCGGGCACCGCGTCTTGCGTGTCGGTCGCGACATGACCTTGGCCGGGACGCCAACTGGCGTCGTGCCAACCGACTACTTTGCCTACGGGCTTCAGACCAACCAAGGCTGGATCATCACCGGACGCGACGCCGAATGGGTCGCGGAGAACACCGAGGTTCTGCTGCAGGGGACGGCCTGGGGCCTTGGCGTTGCGCTGATATTGTCGATCATGCTGGCCGTCTTCATCGCGCGGCGAAACGAGACGCGGATCGAACGCTTTGAAGATGTGCTCCTGGCGGTGGGTGCCGGGGCGCATGATCTTCGGGTGGTTGATCACGGCCATGACGACATCGGGCGGCTGGCAGGTCGGGTGAACCACACGCTGGTGCAACTGGAAGCCGGAATTGCCGCGATCCGGCAGGTGTCTACCGACGTGGCGCATGACCTGCGCGCCCCTCTTGCTCGCCTGCGGATGCGTCTTGAACCACATGTCCTGGCCGACCAGACTCCGGTTGGCCTGCGCGACGATTTGGGCCGGGCGCTAGAGGATCTGGACGGAATATCGGCAACGTTCGACGCGATCCTGCGTCTGTCGCGGATGCAGGCAGGGCTTGTGCCCTTGCAGGTTCACGCCTTCGACATCGCTGCGCTGTGCCGGGAACTGGTTGAATTGCTGGCGGCATCGGCAGAAGATGCAGGCCACCGCTTCACCACCGACGTGCCACCCACAGCTGCTGCCTATGGGGATCGCGACCTGATCGCCCAAGCTATCCTGAACCTCGCTGACAACGCGATGCGCCACTGCACGATGCCCGCGGAAATTCACCTCTCGGTCAAGGCAAGGTCGGAGGGCTGGCTCGTGTCGGTTACCGATACGGGACCTGGGATCCCCGCGGCAGACCGCACGCGTGCCACGGAACGCTTTGTCCGACTGGACGCTTCTCGCAACACGTCGGGCGCAGGACTTGGGCTGAGCCTTGTTACAGAAATTCTGCGCCTTCACGGCTCAAAGTTGCATCTGTCCGACAATTCGCCGGGCCTGAGGGCGGAATTCGTGTTGAATTGAGCGTTGCTGTCGATGAATCCCAGTAGGATGGCGGCGGGAATTTGTTTGCGATGTTGCTTTCGATCAAGACGCTGTGCCTTCGCCGGTCCATGATGGAAGTCACTGACCTGAAACCTGAGTGTCAGAGCCAGATTTGGTCGTTCACTGTCCGGGTTCGATCTCGCGCAAACGACAGGAGTGGATCGTGAAGCCGCCCGAGACCGTCGCATCAACTGAACCCCCCTGGCGGCGTCTGCCCGCCGGAATCTGGGCCCTTGGCTTCGTCTCGATGTTCATGGATGTCTCGTCGGAGATGATCCATGCGCTTCTGCCAGTCTATCTGGTGGTGGGCTTGGGGGCGACAGCGTTGACCGTAGGCGTCATCGAAGGCATCGCCGAGGCGACTGCGGCGATTACCAAAGTCTTTTCCGGCGCGCTGAGCGACAAGATTGGCCGGCGCAAGGAACTGGCTGCGATCGGCTATGGTCTCGCTGCGCTGACAAAGCCGATCTTTCCGCTGGCACCGTCGGTCGGTTGGCTGGTCGCCGCACGTTTCATCGACCGGGTGGGCAAGGGCATCCGGGGGGCGCCGCGCGACGCACTGGTGGCAGACATCGCGCCGCCGGACCTGCGCGGCGCGGCCTTCGGGCTGCGCCAGTCGCTGGACACGATTGGGGCCTTCATGGGCCCGCTTCTTGCGGTCGGGCTGATGTGGATATTCTCGGACGACTTCGCCTCGGTGTTTTGGGTCGCCGTCATTCCGGCGTTCCTGTCGTTCGGGCTGATCCTCTTCGCGGTCAAGGAACCAGCCCGCCCGGCAAGCCTGCGCCGTGTGCGCAACCCGCTGGCGCGGCAGGAACTTGCCCTGCTGGGGCCTGCCTACTGGTGGGTGGTCGGCGTGGCGGCGGTGTTCACGCTGGCGCGGTTCAGCGAGGCTTTCCTGATCCTGCGCGCCGATGGAATTGGCCTGTCGCTGATGTTCGTGCCGCTGGTGCTGGTGGTTCTGAACATCGCCTATGCCCTGTCGGCATACCCGGTGGGCGTCCTGTCGGATCGGATGAACCGGATCACGTTACTGGTCCTCGGGCTGATGCTGCTGATCGCGGGGGACCTGGTGCTGGCCTTTGCGCCTGGCCTGCCGGGTCTGCTGGGCGGAGTGGTCCTGTGGGGTCTGCACATGGGGTTCACCCAAGGTCTGCTGGCAACGCTGGTGGCCGAGGCCGCGCCACCCGAATTGCGCGGCACGGCCTTCGGCATGTTCAACCTGGTGACCGGGATCGCCCTTCTGGCGGCCAGCGTCATTGCAGGGGCGCTGTGGGATGGCATCGGGCCGCAGGGCACGTTTCTTGGCGGCGCAGGCTTTGCCCTTGTTGCCATGGCCGGCCTGATCCCGCTGCGCAACCGCTTGACAGCGAAAGACCGCGACACGGGCGAAGCGGACTGAAGCAAAAAGCGGAATGGAACACCTCATGATGCGCCAACACCGTCCGTCGGAATGCTGCGCCACCTCGCTTCTTTTGCTGGAGGTGCCTCATGTCTGCTTCAGCATCTGATACTGCCTATTGGGCCCTTGACGCCGGGGCTCTGGCGACAAGCTTCGGCACGGCGGCAGGCGGCCTTGCTTCAGCACAGGCAACTGCACAGCTTGCTGCGGGAGGCCCCAACAGCGTCGAGGATGCGCCACAGCTGACGGCGCTGCGCCTGTTGCTGCGCCAGTTCGAAAGCCCGCTGGTCCTGATCCTCGCCTTCGCGGCAGCCATCTCGCTGGTGCTGCAGCAATGGGTGGATGCGGGGATCATCCTGGCCATCGTGCTGGGCAGTTCGGTGCTGAGTTTCTATCAGGAATACCGGGCCTCGGCAGCGGTTGAGGACCTGAAGAAACGCCTTGCACTGACAGCGCGCCTCCTCCGAGACGGCGTGGAGCAGGTGCTGCCGGTAACGCAGATAGTGCCCGGAGACCTTGTCCTGCTGTCGGCAGGCAACCTGATTCCAGCAGATGGGATCGTGATCGAGGCGCAGGATTTTCTGGTCAGTGAGGCCAGCATGACGGGGGAGTCCTTTCCGGTCGAGAAAAGGCCTGGCAAGATCGCCGCCGATGCCCCGTTGGCCGAGCGGACGAACTCTGTTTTCCTCGGCGCGTCCGTGCGCAGCGGAACCGCCAGAATTCTGGTTGTGAGGACAGGCCGTCGGACAGAATTCGGCGCCATCGCGGCACGGCTGCACGCCCGCCAGCCCGAGACGGATTTTGCGCGTGGCGTGCGTCAGTTCGGCTTTCTCTTGATCCGGGTCATGGTGGTGATCGTCATCTTTGTGCTGACGATGAACCTGCTTTTGCACCGACCGGTGGTCGAATCCCTTCTGTTCGCCGCAGCGCTGGCGGTCGGCCTGTCACCCGAGCTCTTGCCGGCGATCATCAGTGTCACACTGTCTGCGGGTGCCCGGGCGATGGGCAAGCGCGGCGTCATCGTGCTGCGGCTGGACGCCATCGAGAACCTTGGCAGCATGACCATCTTGTGCACGGACAAGACTGGCACGCTGACCGAAGGCACCATCGTTCTGAACGAGGTTCTGGACGCTGCGTCACGGCCTTCGGATGCGGTTCGTCAGCTCGCCTATGTTAACGCAGCATTTGAGACCGGGATCGAGAACCCGCTCGACACCGCAATCGTTGCGGCAGGTGCCAAGGTCGGCCTCACGGTTGGGGGTCTGACCAAGATCGACGAGATCCCCTATGATTTCGTGCGGCGGCGGCTGACCGTCGTTGTGTCTGACAGCGCCGATCCCGGACATCATCTGATCGTCACCAAGGGAGCCTTCGACAATGTGCTGGACAGTTGCACGGCCGTCGATCGCGATGGCGTCGAGGTGCCGCTGGACCAAGCCGCACGCACGAGCCTGGGCGCTGTGTTCCAGGCAAAGGGCGAACAGGGTTTCCGCGTTCTCGCGCTGGGCTCACGCCGGGTTGCGGCCAAGCCCGACTACGACCACGACGACGAACGAGACATGGTGTTTCGCGGCTTTCTCGTATTCCTCGATCCGCCGAAACCGGAAGCGCGGGAAACGATCGGGAATCTCGCCAGGCTCGGCATCGCCATCAAGGTGATCAGTGGCGACAACCGCCATGTCACTGCGCATATGGCCGAAGCGGTCGGTCTGGACGCGAAATCCATGCTGACGGGCGAGGATCTGGCCGGAATGCCGGACGAGGCGCTGTGGCATCTCGCCCCGCGCACGGACCTGTTCGTCGAGATCGACCCACAGCAGAAGGAGCGCATTGTCCGCGCCTTGCAACGGACCGGCCATTCGGTCGGCTATCTGGGCGACGGCATCAACGACGCGCCTGCCTTGCATGCGGCCGACGTCGGAATCTCGGTTGCCGAGGCCGTGGACGTCGCGCGGGAAAGCGCCGACATCATCCTGCTCAGCCGCGATCTAGACGTGCTGCGACAGGGCGTCGAGGACGGCAGGCGCACTTTCGCCAACACGCTGAAATACATCTCGATCACGACGAGCGCGAATTTCGGCAACATGATCAGCATGGCGATGGCCACACCGTTTCTGCCGTTCCTGCCGCTTGCGGCCAAACAGATCCTGCTGAACAACTTCCTGTCAGATTTGCCCTCGCTGGCGATCTCAAGCGACAATGTGGACGCAGAACGCGTCTCAAGCCCGCAACGCTGGAACGTCAAGGACATCAAGCGGTTCATGATCGTCTTCGGCCTGATCAGCTCGGTCTTCGACCTGCTGACCTTCGGCGTGCTGCTTTACATCTTCCACGCGAAACAGGCGGTGTTCCAGACATCCTGGTTCATGATTTCGCTGCTGACCGAACTTGCGGTGGTTCTCGTCCTGCGCACCCGCAAGCCTGCGTTCCACAGTAGACCCAGTCAGATGCTCCTATGGTCGACACTCGCTGTCGCGGCTGCGACTATTGCGGTTCCATTCCTTGGCAAGGCAAGTGACCTATTCGGCTTCGTACCGCTTTCGGCCATGGAACTGGCAGCTGTGGTGGGGATCGTCGGCGGCTACATAGTGGCAACGGAGATCGCCAAGCTCTGGTTTTTCGGGCACGAGGCGGCGCGGACCAACAACCCAACCGATCACGCGGGCGGGCACAAGTAATGTAGCTCGGCGAAAGAGATATCCGTCGCGTCTTTCAGGCCAGCCTCTGACTGAAGGGTCTGCACAGACTGACCGAAGTCGTCGGTGGTCAACGCCGGACGTTCGCGCTCGACAGCACTCATCGCAGGGGGGCTCGAAAAACACCCAACTGGCGCGGCAGGCCAGGCACGATTCGGGTGGACAACGGCCCTGAGTACATCAGTGGCAAGCTGCTGATCCGGGCCGAGAAACGGGGGATCACGATCCGGCACATCCAATCCGGACAGCCGCAGCAGGACGCCTGCATCCAGCGATACAACCGAACGGTCCGACACGGATGGCTGGATCAATCCATGCTTCGACCAAGAAAACGCTTATCCTCCTGGCGCGGGAACGCACGAGGTTCAGGCCTGAAATGCTTTCAGACCGGCAAGGTGCTGCCGCACCGAGGTCCAGGTCATGCCGGGATATCGTGCGTTGTCCAACGGCGTCAGTTGAACGTCGCCACCGAACTGGTCGCGCATGTATTGCATCCCCTGCCAGGCCGGAAAGGGTGCATCAGCCTGAGGTGCGATGCGCTTGGCCAGCCCGATCATTGCGCCAAGCATCGCCAGACTGCCAACCCAAAGCGGGCGATAACGCTGGCCTGATACCTCGCTCAGCGTGGCTGCCATGCTGCGGACACTGACACTGTCGCCCGCTATCCGCAGAAGGCGCGGTGTGACAGGGTCAAGGGCTGCCGCAGCCGTATAGTCGGCCACATTGTTCTTGGTGGTGAAGTCCAGCAGCTGGTCCGCGTCGTGCCAATACAGCACCCGATGGATGCCCGGCTGGATGATCGGCATCTCTGCACCAAGCATGTCCATGAAGGCGCCGTTCAGGATGGAGGTCACCTTGATTGGGGCCTGGTCGGCACGGGCCATGAATGTCCGGCGCAGATCGAAGTTGCGGTTCAGCCCGGGCCTGGTCTTGGTGAAATCCGCCGCAAAGTCTGACGGGATAAAGCGCGGAACGCCTGCGGCAACGGCCGCATCCAGGAGCACGCCCTGACGGTCAATCACCACATCCCCAAGCCCGTTCAAGGCCGATATCACACAGTCGGACCCGGCCATTGCGGTTGCCATCGCCTTGAGATCGGCCGGATCGACAGCAACGATCTCTGCCCCAAGTGCCGTCAGGGTTGCGCCGTCCGCAGCCGTCATCCCCGGCCGAACGATCGCCCGCACCCTGGCCCCGCGCTTGATCAACGCCTTGACGATGCGCCCACCAAGATCCCCGCCTGCACCGGCGATTGCGATGATTTGCGGCTCGTTCACTACCACGGCGAAAACTCCTGAGAATGGTGCCTGACCCCAGGCAGCAGCAATTGAGAACCCTGCAAACTTGCATCACACGACACACGTCCGAGCACAACGCTTGTGGCCGAAAATCCCAAGGGGGCGGTCCGCGGGACGGCAATGCGTTATCGCCACCGCCGCGCGCGCATCGGTTGCAGCGCGAAGATCACCCGCGAATTCGCCCCCGCCGACCGCTACTTCCACGACTTCGGATCTTGCAGCTACGCCAACAGCTGGGCGCAGGTCGATACGGTGCAAGCCGGGCGACAATCGCCGCGTCCCGCCAAACCCGACGGAAACCGATCCCTGCCACCCGATCGGCGCCGCAGGCCAACAGGACGCGGTCCGCTGTTTGCAGGCAATCGGTCGGCATCATCTCGATCTGCACGGGCTTGGGTCTCCTGAACGAAAACGTCCGGCGGGGTGCGCCGGACGGGGGCAGAGACGGTCTGGCAACCCGGCAACCCAAGTGTGGCAAACCGGGGCGGAAACCCGGAAAAAATGTCTGGAACTTGCGGCTTGTCGGGCCTCTGCCCCCCCGGCGGCCCCTCCTCGCCCGGGTGGAGGGGGCGGGGCGTCGGGAGCGCCGCTGGTCTACGATCGAGGTGCGCTTGGTCTCCACAAGCGGTGCGCAAGGCTTCGATCATCGGGAGATACTGGTCTGAAAGTGTTGCACCTGTCGCGGCCGAAGTGCGACGTGCAGGACCGTTGCAGCACCGTTCCCGGCCCGCCTTCGTCCAGCTTCACCACCGGCTTTGCAGGGGCTTGTCTTGCCGCCACAGCCTTGCATCCCGGTTTACCCAAGGCTTTCAGTTGCTTGGCGATTGTGATTTCCCGGGCGCGCAGCGCGGCCTCGGTGACGAGGCCTGCGACCACATGCGATCAACCTGCCAGTGCAGTCGGGTCAAGCTTGTTTTCCGGGCGAAATTGGCCCCGGAATGATCGGGGGCAAGCCGCACTGCGGCACAACCGCCACGAAAGCCATTCGCCTTGCGCGGGGATGATGCTATGCCCGGTCGGCAGCGGGGATGGGTGACAGAGTGCGGGACTGGCAGGGCAGGCGCGTTGTGGTGGCCGGGGGCGCGGGCTTCATCGGGCGGCACCTGACCCGGGCGCTGGTGGCGGCGGGGGCAGAGGTGGCCGTGGTCGACGATCTGTCGACCGGGCAGACCGGCGACCTTGCCGCGCCCTTGACCCGGACCGACATCGCGGAACTGGACCGTCTGCCGATTGCGGCGGACGTGGTTTTCAACCTTGCCTGTCCCGCCTCACCCCGGGCCTATCAGGCCGATCCGGTGCAGACATGGCGAACCTCGGTCATCGGGACGTGGTCGCTGGCACATCTTGCGCTGGGGGCGGGCGCACGCATCGTTCAGGCTTCGACCTCGGAAGTGTATGGCGACCCTCTGGTGCACCCGCAGACCGAGGATTACCCGGGCAACGTGGCCCTGACCGGCCCCCGCGCCTGCTATGACGAGGGCAAGCGTGCGGCCGAAGTGCTGCTGTACGATCTGGCGCGAACCAGAGGCCTGGATGTGCGCGTGGCGCGCGTCTTCAACACCTACGGGCCGGGCATGGCCCAGGGCGACGGTCGCGCGTTGCCGGCGTTCATCGCCGCCGCACTGGACGGGGTGCCGCTGCGGCTGGAGGGCGGGGGTGCCCAGACCCGTAGCTTCTGCTTTGTCTCCGACCTGGTGCGCGGCCTGATGGCGCTGGCCCTGTGCGATGCGGCCCGGGGTATTGCCGTGAACCTTGGCAACCCGGACGAGCGGACGATCCGCGAGGCCGCTGCGACGGTCGTGCGGCTGACCGGCAGCCGTTCACCCCTTGTCGAGGTGGACCCCGTTCCCAATGACCCGCGCCGCCGATGTCCCGACATCACCCGGGCGCAAAGGCTGCTGGGCTGGACGCCCGAGGTCGGTTTCGAGACTGGCCTGCAAAGGATGATCATCGACAGCGTCGGCCAGCACCGGCCCAGGGCGCAGGCCGGGCGCGCTGGACAGTTGCCGGGGCCTGCGACTAATCTTCCAGCGCCGCACGCTGCCCTTGCACGGGCAGCGCCCCTGTCCAAAGGACCCGCGCCGGATGGCAATGCCTGATCCAAAGCCACGGATGTCGCATCCGACAGACCGGCGCGGGGCAAACCCGCTGATTTCGGTCATCCTGCCTTGCCTGGATGAAGAGGACGTGCTGGCCGAAACCCTCGCCCGGCTGGACCGGATGGCCCTGGCGCAGGCCGACTGCAGGTTCGAGTTCATCTTTGTCGATGACGGGTCACGTGACCGCACGGCCGAAATCCTGCGGCAGGCGGCGGCAGGCGATGACCGCGTGCGCGTGATGCGCTTTGCCCGCAACTTCGGCCAGCAGATCGCCGTTACTGCCGGGATCGAAATGGCCGCAGGCGATGCCGTCGTCCTGATGGACGCCGACCTGCAGGACCCGCCCGAGGTGGTGGCCCGGATGGTCGCGCTCTGGCGCGACGGGTTCGACGTGGTCTACGGCACCCGCAGTTCGCGCCGGGCCGACAGTCTGGTCAAGCGCGCAACCGCAAGGATGTTCTACGCCACGATCAACCGGTTGTCGGAAGTGCCGATCCCCAGCGATACCGGAGATTTCCGCCTGATGAGCCGGCAGGTGGTGAACGTGCTGCGCCAGATGCCCGAACGCCACCGCTTCATTCGCGGCATGGTCAGCTGGGTAGGGTTCCGCCAGACCGCGATCCCCTATGAGCGGCCCGAGCGGTTTGCAGGCGTCACGAAATACCCGCTGCGCAAGATGGTGCGCTTTGCGACAGACGGTATATTATCGTTTTCGATCAGGCCGTTGCAGCTGTCCATCGCCCTGGGCATGATTGCCGCCGGGCTGGCGCTGGCGGGGATCGCCTATGCCCTTTTCATGCGGATTTTCACCAACACCTGGGTCGAGGGCTGGACGGCGCTGATGATGGCGGTGCTGTTCATGGGCGGCGTGCAGCTTTTGTGCCTTGGCATCCTTGGTGAATATGTCGGCCGCATTTACTCGGAGGTGAAGCGCCGGCCGCTGTACGTCATCGCCGAGAAGGTGGGTTTTGACGAGACCCCGCCGGGATGAAACGAGCGGTGCAGTTTGTCCTTGGTCTGGCGTTTGCCGGGTTGTTCGTCTGGCTGATCCTGCGCGATCTTGATCGCGAAGCGTTGGCGCGTGCGCTGCGCAACCCGGATTGGCGCTGGCTGGCGCTTGGGCTGGTGTTCTGGACCTGCGGCTATTCGGTGCGGGTGCTGCGCTGGCGGGCAATGCTGGCGGTGGCCAATCCGGCGCTTGGGTTCTGGCGTTGTGCGGTGCCGTTCCTTGCGTCGATCGCGGCCAACAACGTGCTGCCGTTCCGGTTGGGCGATGTGCTGCGCTGCCTTGCCTTCAGCCGCTGGCTTGCGGTGGACGCGGGCACGGTGACGGCGACGGTGCTGGCCGAGCGTCTTCTGGACCTGCTGACCGTCCTTATCGCGCTGGGGCTGGCGGTCCTGATGGTGGCACCACGCGAGGGCGCGCCGGGCCTTCTTGGTGTAGGGGCAACCGTCCTGGTTGCACTGGCGCTGCTGGCGCTGGGGTTGCTTCTGGTTCCGGGGGCGCTGCGTCCGTTGGCGCGTGTGGCAGAGGCCGGGGTGCGGCGGGCAAGCCCGGCGGCGGCGGACCGGCTGGCAGGATTTTCCGGGCCGTTGATCGACACGCTTGTGCTGCTGTCGCGCGGGCGCAAGATGGCGGGACTGATCGCCGCCTCGGCCCTTGTCTGGACCTGCGAGGGGGCGGTCTACTGGTCGGTCGCCATGGCCATTCCGGCGATGACGGCCCCGGTGGCGGCCTGGCTGGCGCTACCGGTCGGGACGCTTGCAACGCTTCTTCCGTCAACCCCCGGCTACATCGGCACATTCGACTATTTCGCAATAAGGGCGGCCGAGGCGGGGGGGAACTCCACCACCGCCGCGACGGCCTTTGCCGTACTGGTCCATGCCTATTTCTATATCCCGGCTACGATCCTGGGCAGGATCAGCCTTCTGGTCTGGCGATTGCAACGGGGCCGCGAATGAAGCGGCGGGTTCTCGTCATCGGGGCGGGGTTCACCGGGCTGGTTGCAGCGCTGGACCTGGCGCGGGCCGGCCATCCCGTGACGGTGCTGGAGGCTGACGCCCATGTCGGCGGGCTGGCCGGGGCCTTTGATACCGATGGCGAACGGCTGGACCGGTTCTATCATCACTGGTTCACGTCGGATCAGGCGATCATGCAGCTGGTGGACGAGCTTGGCCTGTCCGCCGACATTGCCCTGCGCGCGACGGCGACCGGGGTCTACTACAACAGCAGCCTCTACCGCCTGTCCTCACCCCTTGACCTTCTGCGCTTTGCTGCGCTGCCGTTCCGGGACCGGATCAGGCTTGGCCTGATGATCCCCAGGGCGCGGGCGGTGAAAGACTGGCGTGCGCTGGAAGGGGTAACGGCCGCAGACTGGCTGCGCCAGTTGGGGGGCGAGCGGGTCTGGCAAGTGATGTGGGAACCCCTGCTGCAAGGCAAGTTCGGCCCCTATGCCGAAACCGTCTCGGCGGTCTGGTTCTGGAACAAGCTGAAGCTGCGCGGTGGGTCGCGCGGCAAGGCGGGCGAGGAACGGCTGGCCTATTTCAAGGGCTCGTTCGCGCGGCTGGCTGAAGAAACGGCAGCAGCAATTCGCGCGGCAGGGGGCGAGGTGCGGACAGACACCGCAATCACGGCGCTGGAACGGCGGGGCGATCACTGGGTTGCGCTTGGGCCCTGGGGCGAAGTGTCCGCAGAGGCGGTCATCGCCACACCCGCACCGGCACTGGTTGCGGATATGCTGGAACCTGCAGGCGGGGCGTCGCCCGAGGCCTTGGCGATGCTGCGGCGCATCCCGTATCTGGCGAACCTGTGTCTTGTGCTGGAACTGGACCGGGCCCTCGGCTCGACCTACTGGACCAACGTCAACGACCCCGGCTTTCCCTATGTCGGTGTGATCGAGCATACGAACTTCGAAAGCGCCGCATCCTATGGCGGGCGGCACATCGTCTATCTGTCGAAATACCTGCCCGAAACGGATGACCTGTACCGGATGACCGATGATGAGGTGATGGCCTTTTCCCTGCCGCACCTGCAGCGGATGTTTCCGGCCTTTCAACGCGATTGGGTGCAGCGGTTCCATGTCTGGCGCGCGCGCTGGGCGCAGCCCGTGGTGGAACGGCACTACTCTCGCCTCATCCCGCCGGTCGAAGGCCTGATGCCGGGGCTTTACCTCGCCTCGATGGCGCAGATCTATCCCGAGGATCGCGGCACGAACCATGCCGTGCGCGAAGGGCGGCGGGTGGCGGCCCTTGTGAAGCACCGGCTTTCTGATGGCTGACGCTCTTGTTCCGGCACGGGCGGTGATCCGCGCGCTCAGGCCGCATCACTGGGTGAAGAACCTGCTGGTTTTCGTGCCGATTCTGGCCGCCCATCGCTGGGACGAGCCAGTGCTTTGGGCCGAGGCGGGTCTTGCCGCCGTGGCCTTCTCGTTGTGCAGTTCGGCGGTCTACCTGGCGAACGATCTGTTGGATGTCGAAGACGACCGCGCCCACCCGGTCAAACGGCACCGACCGCTGGCCAGTGGGAAAATGCGGCCGGATCGGGCGCTGATGTTGGCGGCGATCCTTGCGGCATCGGGCCTAGCGATGGCGGCGGCGGTCGGGGCGGCCTGGGTGCTGCTGCTTTATGTGCTGGCGTCTCTGGCCTATTCGGCCTGGGCAAAGACCCTGCCGGGGGTCGATCTTGTGGCGCTTGTCGGCCTTTACACACTGCGCCTTCTGGCCGGGGGCGAGGCGACCGGGATTGCGGTGTCAGGCTGGCTGCTGGCCTACGGGGCGTGCATTTTCGCCTCGTTGGCGCTGGCCAAACGCAGCGCCGAGCTTGGGGCCGTGGCCGTGGGGCAGTTGCCCTTGCCGCGACGTCGCGGATACCGGGTGCAGGACCGGGGCTTGTTGACGGCACTTGGTCTTGCGGCGGCGGCAGGGTCAGGGGTGGTGCTTGCGGTCTATCTGCAAGGCGCACAAGCGCGCAGTCTTTATGACCGGCCGGGGTGGTTGATCCTGGCTGGGGCGGTCGTGATCCTCTGGCTCTTTCGGGTTTGGCGGCTGGACGCACAGGGTCGGTTGCAGACTGACCCGGTGGTCTTTGCGCTGAAAGACCCGGTCAGCTTGGGCGCGGGGTTTGGTGTCCTGGCACTTCTGGTGATGGCGGCGGGCTGACCCGTCAGGTCGACGGACCGCGCCGCGCCCAAAGAAGCAACCCCGCCAGCGCCGCCAGCGCGGCCAGAAGCGTAAGCGGCAAGGACCCGCCCGGACCGCCCGAGCCCGGCACCACCGGCACATCGACCGGGGTCGAGGTGGCCGTCGCCGTGCCGCTATCGGTCGGCGTGGCAGGCGTGCTGGTCGGGAACACTGTCGGCGTGATCGATCCGGTGATCACCACAGCCAATGGCTGCGGAACGGTTGTGCCTGTTGGCGTTTCCGTCGGTGTGCTCGACGGCAGGATCGGC
>JAPLPF010000232.1 GCA_026400325.1 Rhodobacterales bacterium | reverse complement strand
TTGCCCATCAGGGTCACTCCTCATTCGTGTTACGGGTGGCGGGGGGAACCCCGCCCTACAGGGTTGGTGGGGCGGGGTTCACCCCGCCACACCGATCAAGCGTATTTCTTCTGGATTTCCTGGCTCAGGTTTTCCGGAACGGTATCGTAATGGTCGAACTCCATCGAGAACACCGCGCGGCCGGAAGTCATGGAACGCAGCTGGTTGATGTAGCCGAACATGTTGGCCAAGGGCACCATCGCTGCGATGACGTTCGCGTTGCCGCGGCTGTCCTGGCCGTTGATCATGCCCCGACGCGAGGTCAGGTCGCCGATGACGCCGCCGGTGTATTCCTCCGGCGTCACGACTTCGACCTTCATGATCGGTTCCAGGAGTTTCGCACCGGCCTTTTTCAGACCGTCGCGCATCGCCGCACGGGCCGCGATTTCGAAAGCGAGAACGCTGGAGTCAACGTCATGGAACGCGCCGTCGATCAGCGAGACCTTGAAGTCGATGACCGGGAAGCCTGCCAGCGGACCCGAGTCCATGACCGACTTGATGCCCTTTTCGACGCCGGGGATATATTCCTTCGGCACGGCACCACCAACGATCTTCGATTCGAACGAATAGCCCACGCCCGGCTCGGTCGGCGTGATCACCAGCTTCACGCGCGCGAACTGGCCGGTACCACCGGTCTGCTTCTTGTGCGTGTAGTCGATCTCGTGCTCACGGCTGATCGTTTCGCGGTAGGCCACCTGCGGTGCACCGATGTTCGCCTCGACCTTGAACTCGCGACGCATGCGGTCGACGAGGATATCAAGGTGAAGTTCGCCCATGCCCTTCATGATGGTCTGACCGCTTTCAATATCGGTCTCCACCCGGAAGGACGGGTCTTCGGCAGCCAGACGGGCCAAAGCGATGCCCATCTTTTCCTGGTCGGCCTTGGTCTTCGGTTCAACCGCGATCTCGATCACCGGGACCGGGAAGGCCATGGTTTCCAGAACAACGGGCTGCGCCGGATCACAAAGCGTATCCCCGGTGGTCGTTTCCTTCAGACCGCCCAGCGCGATGATGTCGCCAGCAAAGGCTTCCGAGATTTCCTCACGCTCGATGGCGTGCATCATCATCATCCGGCCAACGCGTTCCTTGCGCTGCTTGGTCGCGTTCAGCATCGCATCGCCCTTGGCCAGCTTGCCCGAATAGATCCGGGTGAAGGTCAAGGAGCCGACGAAGGGGTCGTTCATGATCTTGAACGCGAGGCCCGAGAAGGGCTGGTTGTCATCGGCCGACCGCGCGATATTCCGCGTTTCCGTCTCGTCGCCCGGTGCGAAACCCTCATAGGGCGGCACGTCCAGGGGCGAGGGCAGATAGTCGATCACGGCGTTCAGCAGGGGCTGCACGCCCTTGTTCTTGAAGGCCGAGCCTGCAAAAACCGGGATGAAGTCGATGGCCAGCGTTGCCTTGCGGATCAGTGCCCGCAGGGTTTCCGGCGAAGGCTCGGTGCCTTCAAGGTAGGCTTCCATCGCGGCGTCGTCCTGACCCACGGCGGTTTCCACCAGATTCATCCGCCACTCGTCGGCTTCCGCCTTCAGGCTGTCGCGGATCGGCTGACGCACCCAGGATGCGCCCAGGTCTTCGCCCTCATAGACCCATTCTTCCATGGTCACGAGGTCGATGATGCCTTCCAGCTTGTCTTCCGCGCCAATCGGCAGGGCGACGGGAACGGCATTCGCGCCGGTCCGGTCCTTGATCATGCGGACGCACTTGAAATAGTCCGCGCCGGTCTTGTCCATCTTGTTGACGAACACGATCCGCGGAACCTTGTAGCGGTCCGCCTGACGCCAGACGGTTTCCGTCTGCGGTTCCACACCGGCGTTGCCGTCCAGAAGAACGACAGCGCCGTCCAGCACCGCCAGCGAGCGTTCGACTTCGATGGTAAAGTCGACGTGGCCGGGGGTGTCGATGATGTTGAAGCGGTACTTGTCCGAGCGGTTATGCTCCAGACCCGGATCAATCGTGCGCTCCCAGAACGTGGTGGTCGCGGCCGAGGTGATCGTGATCCCGCGTTCCTGCTCCTGCTCCATCCAGTCCATCGTCGCGGCGCCGTCATGGACTTCGCCGATCTTGTGGGACTTGCCGGTGTAGTAAAGGATACGCTCGGAGGTCGTGGTCTTGCCGGCATCAATGTGTGCAATGATGCCGAAGTTGCGATAGCGGGTCAGCGGGAATTCGCGTGCCATGATGACCCCTTACCAGCGGTAATGGCTGAACGCTTTGTTTGCGTCGGCCATCTTGTGGGTGTCTTCGCGCTTTTTCACGGCGGTGCCGCGGTTCTGCACGGCGTCGGACAGTTCGGCGGCCAGACGCTCTTCCATGGTGTTTTCGTTGCGCTTGCGCGCCGCGATGATCAGCCAGCGGATTGCCAGCGCCTCACGGCGCTCGATGCGGACTTCGACGGGGACCTGATAGGTCGCACCGCCAACGCGGCGCGAGCGGACCTCGACCGAAGGCTTCACGTTTTCAAGCGCTTCGTGGAAGGCTTCGACGGCAGGGCGCTTCAGGCGGGTCTGGACGCGATCAAGCGCGCCATAGACGATGCCTTCGGCGACGGACTTCTTGCCGTCGAGCATCAGGTTGTTCATGAACTTGGTGACAACCCGGTCGCCATACTTGGCGTCGGGAAGAATATCGCGTTTTTCAGCGGCGTGACGACGGGACATGTTCTATCTCCTCACTTCGGACGCTTGGCGCCGTATTTCGAACGACGCTGGCGACGTTCCTTCACGCCCTGGGTATCCAGAACGCCGCGGAGAATGTGGTAACGGACGCCGGGAAGGTCCTTGATACGACCGCCACGGATCAGGACGACCGAGTGTTCCTGAAGGTTGTGCTTTTCACCGGGAATGTAGCAGATGACCTCAAAGCTGTTGGTCAGACGCACCTTGGCGACTTTCCGCATGGCCGAGTTCGGCTTCTTCGGGGTGGTGGTATAGACGCGGGTGCAGACCCCACGCTTTTGCGGGCAGGATTCCAGGTGCTGAGACTTGGACTTCCTGACGTTCGGCTCCCGCGGCTTGCGGATAAGCTGTTGGATAGTCGGCATTCACGTTCCTCGTTTCGATACTCGCCCCCATAGCCGGCAGGGACGCCGCTTCTCGACCGTGCGTTGCGCGAATCGCAAAACACGAACACCGCACCCATCGCCCTTTCGGACGATGACGCGGTGGATTTCCAGAGGATCGGGGTCTTTCGGCCCGGATCATGACCACTTCAAGCGCTCTGAGCCCTGGTCCCGGTCGTAACCGAGGGTCGGGATGGCGGGCGTATAGGGGGAATCGCCGGGGGTGTCAACACGGGGTCTGGCTGCCGGTCAGCTGCGAAGCAGCCGCAACCGACGTTCCCGCCAAATGGTGAAAAGCCCGGCACCAACCACGATGGCCGCGCCCAGAACGGTCCAGCCATCCGGCAGGTCGCCAAACACCAGAAAGCCAAGCGCAATGGCCCAGATCAGCGACGAATACCGGAAGGGTGCGACGATCCCGATATCGCCGTTCCGCATTGCCATGACCGAGGTGAGGTAGCCGACGATCAGGAACAGCCCCGCGCAAAGGACCTGTGCGGCCTCCACGCCCGAAACCGGCTGCAGGCCCTGCATCCCGGCCCCGATCCAGCCCATCAACGTTACCGCCACCGCCCCCCCCAGCGCCACCAGCGCCGAGGGCAACTGCCCCTGGATCGGCCTTACCGCCAGATCGCGGACCACCACACAGGCGACCGAGGCAATCCCCAGAAGCGCCCAATGGTCAAAGCCGTCTGTTCCCGGCCGGATGATGATGAGGACACCGATCAGCCCCACAAGGATCGCCGTCATGCGCCGCCAGCCGATCTTGTCGCCGTAGACCAGCGCCGCACCCAGGGTGATGGCCAGCGGCAGCGCTTGCATGATGGCCGAAAGGTTGGCCAGCGGCATCCGCAAGAGCGCCTCAAGAAAGAACACCGTCGCGGCCACATCGGCGAGGGAACGCAGAAGGATCAGCGCCCCGTCCCGGCGGTTCAGCCGGAACCGGTAAGCCCGGGTGACAACGACCAGAAGCCCAAGCCCCGTCACCGCGATCAGCCCGCGCAAGCCGATGGTCTGGTAGAGCGGCAGAGTCTTCGTGACCGACTTCATGAAGGCATCGTTGATGGTGAAACCGGCCATCGAGGCGCACATGAAAAGAATGCCGCGCAGGTTGTCGGAAAGTGTCATGCCGGATCCTTTTGGGCCTGCTAACAGGCGCGACCGGCGCTTTCCAGTGGCAAGCAGCAATGAAGGGCCGGATCGTCCCCGCCCGTTGAAGCTGGCAATCAGCCGGCGGCGTTGATCTCGACGGTGTTGCGATCCGGATCAAGAAGAAAGACCTGGGGAAACCCGGCCGGGCCATGTCGGTCCACGAGCATGCGGAGGGGGTCGGTTTCGGCACCCTCCTCGCGAAATCCGGCGGCGGCCAGATGCGCAAGCATGGCATCAAAGTCGCTGCAGCGAAGCGCGAAATGCGGTTCAGTCGGGTTGATCCCCTTGTCTGCAGCGAAGGGGGCCGTTGCCTTCAGGTTCAGATGCAGATGCTGGGACCCGCAGGCCAGCCAGGCACCCTGTGACTTGAAGGGCGGTCTTTGCAGAACCGACAGGCCCAGGACAGCGCAGTAGAAGTTGACCGAGATTTCAAGGTTTGTGCAGGAAATCGAAACATGATGCAGAAAGACTTCGGGCATGACGATCTCGTCGCTCAAGTTTGGGGCTTGGGGTCCGGCCAAAAAAGCCGTCGATACTGCAACGTATCACATTTTCGATCTGCAGACTGCCCATGAAAATCATCGGGCTTGCCCCACAAAAAAGCCCCCGCGCATCGCTGCGCGGGGGCAATTGTCGTTCCACGGTCGATCAATCGCGGCTTTCGATCGTGTCAACCAAACCTGAGTCGAACGCGCTGTCAGCCGGTTCGTCGAAGCTGGTCGCCATCACCACCACAGGGGCGGCAAGGGCTGCGGCTTCTTCGGCATCGCTGCGGCGGGCTTCGATCACCGTCTGGTCGCGGTCGGAGGCGATCTTCTTCACGCGGCTGGTGGCGCCACCGGTGCCCGCCGGGATCAGACGGCCCACGATGACGTTTTCCTTCAACCCGACCAGCTTGTCACGCTTGCCCTGGACCGAAGCCTCGGTCAGCACACGCGTGGTTTCCTGGAACGACGCAGCCGAGATGAAGCTGCGGGTTTGCAGGCTGGCCTTGGTGATCCCCAGAAGGATAGCCTCGGCGGTCGCTTCGCGCAGGCCGCGGTTGCGGGCCTTGAGGTTTTCTTCCTCAAGCTCCTGCTTGTCGACATGCTCGCCCTTCAGAAGCGTGGTGTCGCCGCTGTCCAGGATCTCAAGCTTTTGCAGCATCTGGCGGACGATAACCTCGATGTGCTTGTCGTTGATCTTCACGCCCTGCAGGCGATAGACGTCCTGCACTTCGTCGATCATGTAGTTCGCCAGCGCCTCGACGCCCAGGATCCGCAGGATGTCGTGCGGGGCCGGGTTGCCGTCCATGATGTAGTCGCCCTTCTGGACGAAGTCGCCTTCCTGAACCGGAATGTGCTTGCCCTTGGGGATCATGTATTCCTGCGCCGTCAGCGTCTCATCGACCGGTTCCACGGTGATGCGGCGCTTGTTCTTGTAGTCCTTGCCGAAGCGGACATAGCCATCCGCTTCCGCGATGATCGCGTGATCCTTCGGGCGCCGGGCTTCGAACAGTTCCGCCACGCGGGGAAGACCCCCGGTGATGTCCCTGGTCTTGGCGCCTTCGCGCGGGATACGCGCCACCACGTCGCCCGGGCGCAGTTCCTGGCCGTCTTCGACCGAAAGAATCGCGTCCACCGACATGGAATAGCTGATCGGTGCGCCCTGATCGTTGCGGATCGGGTCGCCCGTGGCCGGGTCCATCACGATGATCTCGGGCTTGAGGTCGCCGCCCTTGGGGACCGAGCGCCAGTCGGACACGATCTTCTGGGTCATGCCGGTGGCTTCGTCCGTGTCCTCGCGCACCGAGATGCCCGAGACAAGGTCCTTGAACCGCGCCACACCGGTCTTTTCGGCGATGATCGGCAGGGTGAAGGGGTCCCATTCGAAAAGCTTGGTGCCACGTTTGACCGCTTCGCCGTCCTTGACGTGCAGTTTCGCGCCATAGGTCAGCTTGTGGGCGGCCCGTTCCTGGCCCACCTCGTCGATGATCGCAATCGACATGCTGCGGCCGACGACGATCTGCTCGCCGGTGACGTTCTTCAGCACGTTGGCGTTGCGATACTCGATGCGGCCCTCCTGGCTTGCTTCCAGGAAGGACTGCTGGCCACCCTGCGCCACGCCGCCGATGTGGAACGTCCGCATCGTGAGCTGTGTGCCGGGTTCGCCGATCGACTGGGCCGCGATGATGCCGACCGCTTCGCCCTGGTTGACCAGGGTGCCGCGGGCAAGGTCACGACCGTAGCAAAGGGCGCAAACCCCTTCCTCGGCCTCGCAGGTCAGCGGGCTGCGGATGCGGATCGACGCGATGCCCGAGGTGTTGATCAGATCAGCACGCCGTTCGTCGATCAGCTCACCCTTGGCCACGATCACCTCATCGGTGCCGGGGGCCACGACGTCATCAGCCGCAACCCGGCCCAGAACACGTTCGCCCATCGGCACGATCACTTCGCCATCGTTGACGGCCGCCGAAGCAGTGATCGCGTTTTCCGTCCCACAATCGTGCGACCGCACGATGCAGTCCTGCGCCACGTCCACCAGACGGCGGGTCAGATAGCCCGAGTTCGCCGTCTTCAGCGCGGTGTCCGACAGACCCTTCCGCGCGCCGTGGGTCGAGTTGAAGTATTCGAGGACGGTCAGGCCTTCCTTGAAGTTCGAGATGATCGGCGTTTCAATGATCTCGCCCGGTCAGACCTTCCTTGAAGTTACTGATGATCGGCGTCTCGATGATCTCGCCCGAGGGCTTGGCCATAAGGCCACGCATCCCGCCAAGCTGCTTCATCTGGATGACCGAACCCCGGGCACCGGAGTGGGCCATCATGAAGACCGAATTCGGCTCCATCTCGGCGCCGTTCGCATCGTAATGCGTGGCCGAGATCGTCGCCATCATCGCCTCGGTGACCTTGTCGTTGCACTTGGTCCAGGCATCGACAACCTTGTTGTACTTTTCGCCCTGGGTGATCAGGCCGTCCATGTACTGCAGCTCGAACCCGGTCACCTGATCGCGTGTCTCGTTGACGATCGCCCATTTGGTATCCGGCACGACCATGTCGTCCTTGCCGAACGAGATGCCGGCCCGGAACGCCTCACGGAAGCCAAGGGTCATGATCTGGTCGCAGAAGATCACCGACTCCTTCTGCCCGCAGTAGCGGTAGACGGTGTCGATGACGGTCTGCACGTCCTTCTTGCGCAGCAAGCGGTTTACCAGGTCAAACGGTGCCTTGGCATTCAACGGCATGATGTTGCCCAGCCGCAGACGGCCCGGCGTGGTGTCGAACCTTTTCCACACCACGTTTCCGGTCTCGTCAACCTGACGAAGCCGGGCCTTGATCTTGGCATGCAGGTGCACCGCACCGGCGGCCAGCGCATGCTCGACTTCCTCGATGTCAGAGAAGGCCATGCCTTCGCCAACCATGCCCTTGCGTTCCATGGTGACGTAATAGATGCCCAGAACCATGTCCTGCGACGGCACGATGATTGGCGCGCCGTTGGCGGGCGACAACACGTTGTTCGTCGACATCATCAGCACGCGCGCTTCCAGCTGGGCCTCAAGGCTCAGCGGAACGTGAACAGCCATCTGGTCACCGTCGAAGTCGGCGTTGAAGGCCGAACAGACCAGCGGATGCAGCTGGATCGCCTTGCCTTCGATCAGGATCGGCTCGAACGCCTGGATGCCCAGACGGTGCAGCGTCGGCGCACGGTTCAGCAGAACCGGGTGTTCGCGAATGACCTCATCCAGGATATCCCAAACCTCGGGGCGTTCCTTTTCCACAAGCTTTTTGGCTTGCTTGACGGTCGAGGACAGGCCCTTGGCTTCCAGCCGCGAGTAGATGAACGGCTTGAAGAGTTCGAGCGCCATCTTCTTCGGCAGGCCGCATTGATGCAGCTTCAACTCCGGCCCGGTCACGATGACCGAACGACCCGAGAAGTCCACCCGCTTGCCCAGAAGGTTCTGGCGGAAGCGGCCCTGCTTGCCCTTCAGCATGTCGGACAGCGATTTCAGCGGGCGCTTGTTGGTGCCCGTGATCACGCGGCCACGACGGCCGTTGTCAAAGAGGGCGTCAACCGCCTCCTGCAGCATCCGCTTTTCGTTGCGCACGATGATGTCGGGCGCACGAAGCTCGATCAGGCGCTTCAGGCGGTTGTTGCGGTTGATCACGCGGCGGTAAAGGTCGTTGAGGTCGGACGTGGCGAAGCGGCCGCCGTCCAAGGGGACCAGCGGGCG
>JAPLPF010000145.1 GCA_026400325.1 Rhodobacterales bacterium | reverse complement strand
TCCACGAGATCTGCGTGGCGATGGAGTTCGGCGCGTCAGCGCAGGACCTTGCACTGACCTGCCACGCGCATCCAACCTGGTCCGAGGCTGTCCGCGAAGCCGCCCTCGCCTGCGGCGACGGGGCGATCCACGCCTGAGGCACCGGGAGCCAGACCTCAGGGACTGGACCGTTCCGGCCGGTGCAGGGCCGATGCGTCCAGCATCACCGGGCGAAAGGTCGGGAACCCGGCAGCAACTTCGGCGGCGGCGTCGACATGTTCAAAGCTGGCGAAGAACCGCTCGACCCCAAAGGCCCGAAGCGTCATGTCCTGAAAGCGCTGCACGATTTCGTCATAGCGGTCGTGCAGCACCCGGTTCGCGGGGTCCAGGTTCGTGACCGCCACCAGCCCGGTCGTGGCACAGTCAAAGACCTGGACCTTCAGGTCAGGCCGGTAGTCCTGCAGGATCGGCAACAGCTTCCAGACATCGCCGGTCCAGGCCTTGCCATCCATGCCGGTGTAGTCCCGGACCGTCATTTCGTGGTCATAGGGGCTGCAGTCGTGCATCAGGATCACACCCTCGGGCCGAGACTGCGCTTCGGTATTCATGAAGTCGCGCAAGAGGTATTCGACAAGGTGCAACCCGTCCAGAAAGCTGACAGACAGGCGAATGCCGTTCCGCTGAAGAAACCCTTCACCAAAGAAATCATCGCTGGTCTGCTGAAAGATGTGCAAGGCAGGCTTTGCCCCGATCACGTTGCGCTCGACCTGAAAGAACGGATCGACGGCAATCGTCTTTCCCGGCGCCAGGGCGAAGATGCGTCCTGAGCGGCAACCGATCTCCATGTACCAGTCAAACGCCACCCGGGCGTGCAACTCCTGAAAGAACAGCCCATAGGGCATCCCCGCAGCAGCACGGAAACCGGAGGCAACCTGCAGCGACCTGGACTTCTGGAACAATCGGCTGAACCCTGTCGACATTTGCGACCTCACCTATGGCGCGGGGTGCTCCGGCACGCCCGCGTCAAAGGTTCACCGATTGCGCGCCGGGCCGCAACCCCGTGCGCACAGTCTGTCAGTGTGCCGGTCGAATAAACGTCCCGTTGCGCAACTCGCGGAAGGCCTGCTGCAACTCGGCTTCCGAGTTCATCACGATCGGTCCGGCCCAGGCAACCGGTTCCTCGATCGGTGCGCCGCTGATCAACAGGAACCGCACCCCATCGGGCCCGGCCGTCACCGTCACCTCGTCGCCCGCGCCAAAACGCACCAGTGTGCGGTTGCCGGACAGATCGCGGATATTCACCTCCTTGCCGGCAACTTCCTTCTCCAGAAGCACGCCCTCGGGTCGGCCTGCGTCACGGAAGTTTCCCGCGCCATCGAAGACATAGGCAAAGGCCCGACGTCGGGTGTCCACCTTGAAGGTCTTGCGCTTGCCCGCAGGCACGAAGACATCCAGATACTGCGGATCCGCCGCAATCCCGTCCACCGGGCTTTTCACACCGCGATAATCCCCGATGACCACGCGAATGCTGGTGCCGTCATCCTCGAACCGCTCTGGCAGTTCGGTGCCCGCGATGTCCTGATAGCGGGGTGCCGTCATCTTCAGCGCGCGCGGCAGGTTGCCCCAAAGCTGAAAGCCGTGCATCCGGCCCATGGCATCGCCCTTCGGCATTTCCTGGTGCAGGATGCCCCGCCCCGCCGTCATGAGCTGCAGCGACCCCGGCCCAAGGATCCCCCGGTTCCCAAGGCTGTCGCCATGCTCCACCGTCCCCGCCAGGACGTAGGTGATCGTCTCGATCCCCCGGTGCGGGTGCCACGGAAACCCGGCAATATAGTCCCGGGGGCGGTCACCCCTGAAATCGTCGAACAGCAGAAAGGGGTCGGCCTCGGTCGGATCCTGGAACCCGAAGGCGCGGTGCAGATGAACACCTGCACCCTCGACATGCGGCTGGGCGTGGCGGGTCTCGATGACTGGACGGATCGACAAGGGCTTTCTCCTGCAGATTTCGATTTCCCTAAAGATGGTGCCGCGCCTGTCTGCAGCCAAGCCATAATTTCGATGGTTCGCTGTGCAGGAATGCACCGATTGCGCGGAACAGCACCTTCGCCCGCTGGCAAGCGTCCTTGCCGATCAGGTCAGGGCGCCGCAGGGCCGTGACAAGAATCGGCACACGTCCGTCCGTCGCGCCGGTCAGCGCAATTGTGGATGCCTCTTGCCGGTGCCATCAGCGCACGGTCTGCACCAGGCTGCCGAACCTCTGCCGGCCGATCAAGGCGGTGGAGCGGGCGGCGGGAATCGAACCCGCGTCTTTAGCTTGGAAGGCTAAGGTCTTACCATTACACAACGCCCGCGCGCCAAAGGTGAGTATTCGGACCAGACCGGTTCGTCAAGGTCGGGCATGCGAGAGTGCACGCGGCTTTTCCCCGTCCGTCCTGGCTGACGGGCGGCAAGAAGGCTGTCGTGCCAGGCGCTGACGGTGCCCCTGACTTCTTTCCCGTGCGAGCAAGGCCCGGGGTTCAGTTGCCCGCCCCGCTCCTCTGGACCGCCAACCGCCCGAAGGCCCGGTCTTCCGGAGAGCTGATCAATCGAGAGGTCGCGTCATGTGACCTTTGCGGTCGGAGCCATCCGCGCGCGATTGTCGCTGACTTTCCCAATTTCACGCTGACACCGCTTCAGGCCCTGGCCACAGATCAGGCCGATGATGCGAAGGCCGGGATCAAGGCTGCCATCACCAAGCTGGAAGCCGCTGGAAAGCTGGTCGATGACAAGGACCACCAGGCGCTTCGCCGGCTTTGGGCGCTGGATGACGAAGGTGACCTGACCGTCCAAGGTGCTGCGGTCGTGCGCCGGGACGACATGGGCCATACCCTTCGTGATCGTCACGAACATCCCGACCTCAGACCAGGTGCCGCGCGATGTCGTGGTCTCGACAACCGACTTCGAGCGGGTCGGCAGGAAGCTGACGATGCACGGCGGGTCGCCCGTCGTCCTTCTGGGCGCACCAATCTTCTGAACACTGTTTCAAGACCTGCAGCGGGTCGGCAAGCAAGTGCCGGCCCGTTCGACTTGAAAGGGCGCCCTCAACGTTAAAGCTGGCGAGAAAGATAAAGCCGCCTCACCTTGAGGTGGACGTGACCATAAACGGACTGGGCCCATATGGGTCCGTTGCCAAACCCCGAAGCCGACACGGGCCGAACGGGCAGAGAGGTCGCTTTCCGGATCAAGCAGAAACCAGGCCTGCAGCCAAAAGAACGCCGTTCAAACCCCCGACCAACAGGCCGGGGGTTCGCTTTGTCAGACCTTAGAGATCACGCCAGAGCGTGGGTCGCCGCATCCAGTTCGCGATTGGTCTCGGTTTCGTTCTTCGCGGTCTGGGCTTTTTCGGCCGCCTGGTAGTGCTTCAGCGCCGCATCCTTCTTCGGACCTGCGGGCGCTTTGTCCCACACGGCCTTGAGCCAAAAGCAAAGCCGACCGCGGCCTGGCCCTGACGGATTTTGCTCTACGAGTTCGGGAACAGTCAAACAACGGCGATACGTTTTGCCGTCTTCTTGACCTTGGCAGCATTTGCAAACCGGGGGACTGACACAGGTTTGCATCCCGAGCCTTAGGGGTGCCAACCGGCGAAAGGCCGCCTGCGGCCACGCTGATTACCGCCGACGGACCGAGTTTCCGCCAGAGAGGATCTTGTTGATCAGCGCGGCCACGGCCTTGTGCAAGTCCGCACTCGCATCGTTCCCGGGATCGTTTGAGTGTGCTGCCGCCGCGTCTCGCAGGATGCCAAGGATTTCGTGTTCCGGCAGGATGTTGCGGTCGTTCAGCGCAAGAAGAAGCGACTCGCAGATTGCAAGCGCGGCGGTTCCTGCCACATCGGGAACAAGGGGCATTCTCAGACCTTCCATGGATGCATGTGACCTGACGGCCATGGCCCAAGCGGTGTCAGGCCAGGCGACAGTCTGGCAGAGACCTGTCATGCTGGACTGATCCAGATCAGTCTGCGTCGGACCAGCGTCATATATTGGTCGGAAGCAGACGGGTTGACCCGATCACGCAGCGCAAACCACGTCAGGACTGCCGTAAGTGACAGCACTTCACAGCCCGTTCGCGCGCAAGCTGGGCGCCTTTGTGGCACTATCGAATGTCGAGTTTGATGTTCTGGAGCGTCTGCACAGCCGACGCCGCGTGTTTCCGGCCGGTCGTGACATCATGCATGAAGGGCAGGCCAATCAGTCTGCCTACATTCTGGCCTCGGGCTGGGTCTGTTCCTACAAGCTTCTGCCCGGTGGCACGCGCCAGATCGTCGACTTCCAGATCCCGGGTGATTTTCTGGGCCTGCGATCGGTGTTGTTCCGCACGGCGGACCACAATATCGAGCCGGTGACGAAGATCGAGGCCTCGGAAGTTCTGGCCGCCTATCTGATCAACGCGTTCAGCACAACGCCCCGACTGGCAGCGGCGGTGCTTTGGGCCGCGTCGCGCGACGAGGCGATGGTGGTCGAGCATCTGGTGGGTATCGGGCGACGCGATGCCAGGGGCCGCATGGCGCATTTCCTGCTGGAACTGGGCGCGCGGCTGAAACTGGTGGGACTGGCGACCCGGGAAGGCTATGCCTGCCCGTTGTCGCAATACATGCTGGCCGACGCATTGGGGCTGAGCGCTGTGCACGTCAACCGTGTGCTGCGCGAACTGCGCGAGGATGGTCTGGTGACCTTCCAGCAAGGTCAGGTTACCTTTGACGACTTCGACGGCCTCGTCACCGTTGCAGAGTTTGACCGACATTATCTGGACCACGAAGGCCCCTTGATGAAGTGAACAGGCGGCGGGACAGACCGCCTGTCCGCTGCAAAAGCGCGAGGGGAACGCGTGCACCGAACAGGACGGGTCTTCCAGGCCTTTGAGCTGTCCCGGGGGAAGCGCCGCACACAAGCCTTGGCACAGTCCATCAGTTTGGGTTGCCTGGCATACTGCCTGAGCTTAGTGCTGCAGGGTCGGCAGAGGATTTCTTTCGGTCAGACGGGCATTGGCATCTGTTTCGCCACCTGGTCGAACCTGCGTTCCTGCCCGTCCCTCGACAATCGCGCGGGCATCCTGCGTTGTCCTGCCGCTGGTCGGCGCTCTGCTTGCCGTCACGCTTCTGTGGGAACCAGCCCGCGACATCTTCCGGTTTGCGGACCTCGATCCAGGTTGCCCGGTCGTGCCGCCGGTTGCGGGTCTGATCGTCCTTCCGGCACCTGAGGCGCTGAGGCTGATCTGGCGCTTGGCGATGGGCCGAAGGTCCGAAACTCTGGCGGTGCAGGCCCCACTGGTCCGGGACTGATCTGCGCCAGCCTGCGCCTTGGCGCACAGCTACAGGCTATCGCACCTGTGCCAGTGCTGCCTACATGGCCGACCAGATCGCCGGGGCGCGGTTCCTCGGGTTCGAAACCGGCGGCCATGCCTGAGTTGGACATGATGATGAGGTGATGGCCGCCATCGCCGACCTCGTGGCCGGGGCACAAACGCGCCTGCTTGCCTGATCCCGAGCGAGAGACTGCCAGAGGTTAGTGCGGCCAAGCTTCGGATGGCGCTTCATGAAGTGTGGAAAACCGAAAGGGCAATTCGCCCAAGGTACCCAAAGGAGATGACAATGCTGCAAGATGGAAAGTCGCTGAAGACAACCGTCACCACCGAGATGGAAGACCTGATGGCGCAGTTGAAGATCCTGCGTGAGGATGTCTCCAGGTTGAGCCATTCCGCAGCCGGTGCTGCCGAAGGCCGGGGTCGCAGGATGGCAGCCGACATATCGGACGGTGTCAGCCAGGCTGTGCATTACGTCGAACGCAAGGGCACCAACGCCGAAGCCGACCTGCAAAAATCGGTTGCGACGCATCCTCTGCTGGCCCTTGGCCTGGCGGCGGGCATCGGCATCCTGATCGGGGCCATGACACGCCGGTGATCCCCGGCCTCATCCAGCCGCTGCAACTGCTTTCGCGTGTGGCGGGTGACGCCGCGCGCGCTGCCTTGCGGCGCGCAGAGGTGCAGGGTGCCGCTTTTCTGATCGCGACCTTTGGTGCAGGGTTTCTGCTCCTTGCGGCCTTTCTTGCCCTGCGTCTGCCGCTTGGATCGATGCTGGCCGCCCTTGTCATGGGGGCGGCGTTGCTGGTGGTCTCAGCGGTCCTGGTTCTGGCCGTCCGGACCAAGGCGCAGAAGGCCAGGCCAATGCCCCTGGCCGATCCCCGGCAAAGACCGCCGTCCGCCACGCCTCCAACAGCCGCAGACGCCGCAGCGATGGCGGTCTTCATGGTGGCTTTCCTCATCGGTCGTCGTCTCGCCGACCGATGGGACCAAACCCGATAGTCCTGACAGAACGGAGCATTCCCATGTCACTTGGCACGATCCTTGCAGTCATCCTGATCATCTTCCTGCTGGGCGGCTTCAGCGGTCGCTTTGGCGGTTATGGCTACGGCTATGGTCATGGCGGGGTCGGTCTGATCGGGGCGATCCTGATCATCGTCGTCGTCCTGATCCTTCTGGGGCGGCTCTGACCCTGCAGACCTTGCCGCGCTAACCCGTCACCAGCCCGTCGCCGACCACGATCTGCCGCCGGCACAGGGCTGCAATCTTCTCGTCATGGGTCGAGATCAGGAAGGTCGTGCCTTCGTCCCGGTTGATCTCGGCGATCAGGTCCATCACCTGCTGCGCGGACGCGCGATCGAGGTTGCCGGTCGGTTCATCCGCCAGCACCAATTCGGGTCGGTTCATCAGCGCCCGCGCCACCGCGACCCGCTGCTTCTGCCCGCCCGACAGGTTTGCAGTGGGAAAGTGGATGCGTTCGGCCAGACCCATGCGGACCAGCAACTCTTCGCCCCTTCGGCGTGCTGTGGCGGTCTCTCGCCCCTCGCGCACCGCCGTTGGAAAGACCACATTTTCCAGCGCGGTGAAGTCTGGCAGCAGGTTGTGGAACTGGAACACGAACCCGATGTGCCGGTTGCGAAACTCGGTCAGGGAACGGTCGCTGGCCGTCGTCAGGTCGACGTCCAGCATAGTATGGCTGCCGGATGTGGGGTGCATCAACGTGCCGAGGATGGTCAGAAGCGTGCTTTTGCCCGACCCGGATGGCCCAAGGAGCGCGGCAAGCTCGCCGGTGCTCATGGCCAGATTCAGCCCGCGCAGAACGCGCGTCTCGGCCTCGCCCGAGCCGAAGGTCTTTACCAGATCCTGCACTTCCAGAAGTGGTGTCATTGCCCGATGGCCGTGACCGGGTCCAGCCGTGCAGCGGCGCGCGCGGGCAGGATCGAGGCAAGGATGGCGCCCAGCGTGGTCAGGATGATCGCCAGCCCATAGGCACCTTGGGTGATGTCGATCGGCAGACCGCTTTGCCCCGGCGCAAAGCTTGTCCGGCCCGGAAAGGCCAGAAGGACCCCATATCCAGCCGCCGCCCCGAAAAGCCCGCCCATCAGCCCGATCAGTGCGCCCTGGCTGACGAACACCACCATCACGAACCAGCGCCCCGCCCCCATGGCCCGCATGATCCCGATCTCGGGCCGGCGGCGATAGGTAGAGAGGAGAAGCGCCGAAGCCACCCCGATGATGATGGTCAGAAGGGCAAAGGACTTGAGGATATACCCCGTCTGCGCCTGCGCCCTCAGCGCCTCCAGGAGTTGTGCGGCCTGTTCGGTCCAGGATTTGGCGTCCAGCCCCGTCAGCGCCTTGATCCTTGGGGCGATGGTATCGGCCGCATAAAGGTCGGCCAGCTTGATCTCGACCCGGGTCACGCCCTGCGGCAGCTTGAACAGCGTCCGCGCGGTTGCAAGGCTGACGTAAGCCTGCCGCCGGTCTGGCCCGCCCGAGCCCATCTCGTAAACCCCGGTGATCGTCAAAAGCTCGTCGACCCCCGACGAGCTTTGCAGCCGTACGGTCTGACCCAGCGCAAGGTCCATGTCATCGACCAGCGTCTTTCCCAGAAGCACACCCCCGGCACCCAGGTTTGCGGTGCCTTCGGTGATGTAGCTGGCAAGGTTGGCGATGACCGACTCTTTCCCCGGCTCCAGCCCGTTGATCGACACCTGCATGACCTGCGCCCCGCGCGTCAGGAACCCCGACCCGTTGATCTGCGGCGAGATGCCGATCACCCCGGGAATGGCTTCGATCAGCGGAACAAGGGCAGGCGTGTCCTTCAGGACCGCTGTCGCCTGTGACGTCGCTTCCTGCACCAGAAGCACCGTCCGCCCTTCGTGAGGCAGCAAGAGGGCGGGGTCCACCGCCTCGGCCTGGATGGTGATATGGGCCATGTCGCCTGCGGTGCGCGCCATGATGAACTCGGCCAGGCCGCCGATCAGCGCTGACATGAAGATGAAGATGAAGACCCCGATGGCCACACCAAAGACCAGAAGTGCGGTTTGCGCCTTGGACGCAGTCAGATAGCGGGTGGCGATCTTCAAGGCATAGAGCATCAGGGGCTGACCTTCACGGCCTGCCCATCTGCAAGGCCCGTGGCGTCGGCGATAACCGTGTCACCGGCGACCAGGCCGTCGGTCACGATCAGCCGCGCGGCGGGCCAGTTGATCACCTTGACCGCGCGCCGCATGGCCTTGCCATCCTTCACCAGCAGAACCGCGTCCCCGGTTGCGTCCGTGAGGATAGCAGCGCGGGGAACCGTGATCGCGGACGCCCGGTCATCGACCGTGATGTTCGCCGTGACCGTCAGGCCGATCGGCGCGGTCAGGGCTTCGTCCGGCGTCAGCTTTATCGCCAGGCCGCCGGTATCGGTATCCACCCGCTGCGAGACGAAACTGACGTGGCCGGGGTGCACGGCGTCCTCGCCAGACAGCTGCAACACTGCGGGCTGTCCGGTGCGGATCTGGGTCGCATAGGATTCGTCGACATCTGTTTCGACGACCAACTGGCCCAGATCGGCAATCGTCAGCAAAACTGTCGCAGGGTCCACGCTCTGGCCCGGGTCGGCCTGCAGGGCCAGCACTGTGCCGGCAATCGGCGCGTGGATGGTGAACTTCGCCAGCTGGATTTCTGCCTGCTCCAGCAGCGCCGTCATCCGCGCCACCTCTTGTGCCGCCGTCTGCTCGGCACGGGTGGCACTTTCCAGCACGACCCGCGCCTCTGTGTTCCCAAGCGCCCGGGTGCGGGCAAGGGCGGCCACGGCATCCTCCTGCGCCACAAGGGCGGCATCGAGCCCCGCCATCGCCTGTCGCACAAAGGCCTGTTGCGCTGCGGTATCCAGCAGGATCAATGTCTGGCCTGGGATGACTTTGTCCCCCTCGGCCACCAGCACGTCGACCAGTGTCCCGCTGACCAGGGGTTGCACGTCGACCGAGCGCACTCCGGCAATGCGACCGTTCACCGCCAGAACCCGCGTGACGGGGCCAGGGGCCACAGTCTCGACCAGCACGGCAACGGGTGGTGTCGCCCAGGGCTGAAAATAAATCAGCGCGGCCAGAACCAAGGCCGCGAGGCCACCCAAAGCCCATTTCCACCAGCTGCGCTTTGGGTCTGGCGCGGCAGCGGATTTGCTGATCGGGGGCGGAACGACGATGGGAAGCTTGTTCTGCCCTTCTGGCGCAGTCTGTGGCTTGATGGTCTCTTCTTCGGCGAGGGTGGCAGGGGCCTTTCCAGCAGCAGACATGATTTTTCCCGTAAAGCGGCAAGATTGACGGGCACGCAGCAAGCCGCATCCCGAAAATGCCTTTGCATCAGTTTAGACCTTCGCCCGACTTCGGGACTTGATCTGCATCAGCAACCGGCCACTTCATGAAGGCGAAGGGATACCCGGCCCTGCCCGGAAGAAATAGCCCCCGGCCTCGCGCGGACCATGCAAGGGCCAGCCCGATCTGCGCCGCATTCCACCAGACCCAGGATTGCGGCAGCCATGCCTAGACACTTACGCCGAAGATCCAGCCGACGCCGGCCGTGATCGCCATGGCGGCAGCACCCCAGAAAAGGACGCGGGCCGTCGCCGGCAGTTTCGGGGCGCCGCCTGCTGCAGCTCCGATGGCCCCAAGGGCTGCAAGGCTCGCCAGTGTCGTGATGACAACCGCCGGGATGATCTGCGATGCCGGGGCAAGCATCGCGGCGGCAAGGGGCACTGCGGCAGCGACCGTAAAGGTCACCCCCGAGGCCAGTGCAGCCTGTAGCGGGTTTGCGGTGTGAACCTCGGAAAGGCCCAACTCATCGCGGGTATGGGCGGCAAGGGCGTCCTTTGACGTCAATTCCCGCGCCACGAGGGCCGCCGTCGCGGGCGAAAGGCCACGGGACTCGTAGATCGAGGCAAGCTCGGCCTCCTCGGCCTCGGGCGTGTCGATCAGCGCCTGCTTTTCTCGGGCGATGTCAGCACGTTCGACGTCGGACTGCGAACTGACCGAGACATACTCGCCCGCTGCCATCGACATGGCTCCGGCGGCAAGGCCCGCAGCACCGGCCACCAGCACGGCGGTGGGGCTGGGGTCGGCAGCGGCGACCCCGACAATGAGCGAGGAGACCGAAACGATCCCGTCATTGGCACCAAGGACGGCCGCCCGCAGCCAGCCGGCGCGGTCGACGTAATGCAGTTCCTTGTGGGCAGAAGTATAGGCGAGGGTCATCTTGAATGGTCCTGATATGGGGTGCCGCGCAACAGGATGCTGGCAGAAAAACCGGTGGATTTGCCGGGCAGCGGTGAGGCGAGGCGCAGGGGTGAGCCGATCCGCTCGGCGATGGTGTGGACTATGGCAAGGCCAAGGCCGCTGCCCTCACCTGCGTTGGTGCCGCGGACGAAGCGGCCAGAAAGGGCAGCAAGGTCTTCGGGCGGGATTGGCGGGCAGTCGTTCTCGACACTCAGGTTCCCCTCCTTGTCCAGCGTCACTTTGACCGGCCCCTGCGCGTGACGCAAAGCGTTTTCGATCAGGTTGCGCGCGATGATCGCCACCGCGTCCGGATCGATGTCAGAGGGGGTTGGCCCGTCTGGCAAAGACAGCGTCACGCGCCCGGCGTCGGCGCCCTGGGCAAAGTCGCCAGCGACGATCTGCAGGACAGGGTGCAGGTCCTGGGGGGTGTCGGTCAGAAGGCGCGCGCCCTCGGCCCTTGCCAGTTGCATCAGGCGTTCGGACAGGCGGGTCAGGCGCTTCAGCGTCGCCTCGACCTCGCCCGCGCGGCGCGCGGTGTCGGCGTCGGTCGAGGTCTGGCGCAGACGCTGCACCTGGGCCAGCGCCCCGGCGAGGGGTGTACGGAGTTCATGGGCAGCATTGGCGGTAAAGCTGCGCTCGGCAGCAAATGCGGTATCGAGTCGGGCCAGAAGCTGGTTGAGCGTGTCGGCAATGGGACGCAGTTCGGTGGCCATGTCCTTTGTCGGAAGGGGCGACAGGTCCTTTGCCCCACGCCGCGCCAGTTGGGCGCGCAACTGCACCAGGGGGCGCAAGCCGTAACCCAGACCGTAGAAGATCCCGGCGATGCTGAGGGGGATCATCACGACCAGCGGCAGGGCCAGCGACAGGGCCATCTCGCGCGCCACCTCGCGCCGGTGCGACAAGGGCTCGGCGATGGTCAGGGCGATGGTCCCGCTTACAGCAGATTCATGGTAGAACCGCAGGTCATCGGCCTGGTGAAACCCGGTATTGGTGAAAGCGGGAAAATGCGCAGGGTCAGCGCGGTGCGAGGTCAGAAGGATGCGCCCCCGGTCATCGCGCACGATGTAGGTGAA
>JAPLPF010000065.1 GCA_026400325.1 Rhodobacterales bacterium | reverse complement strand
GCTTTCTTACCCGGCCCCAGGTCATCGCCCTGCTGTCGGTTCTCCTGGTGAACTGGAGCCTCTTTCCCGGCTTTTTCACCATAACCTGGCAAGACGGCCGTTTCTTCGGCAGCCTGATCGACGTGTTGAACCGGGGCGCGCCCGTCGCCATCCTTGCGATCGGGATGACCATGGTCATCGCAACCAAGGGCGTCGACCTGTCGGTTGGCGCGGTCATGGCAATATCCGGAGCCGTTGCGGCGGTGATGGTCACTTCGGGATATCCGGCCTGGCTTGCAGTTCTTGCCGCCGTCGGGGCGGGTCTTGTCTGCGGGCTCTGGAATGGCATTCTAGTGACGGTTCTGGAAATCCAGCCGATCATCGCGACGCTGGTTCTGATGGTTGCCGGTCGCGGCCTCGCCCAACTGATCACCGAGGGCTATATCGTCACTTTCTCTGATCCCCTTCTGATCTTTATCGGAACCGGATCCTTCCTTGGCTTCCCGATGCCAGTCGTCATCGCGGCCATCCTGATGATCCTTGCCACGCTGGTGGTACGTCGCACGGCGCTTGGCCTCTTGATCGAGGCTGTCGGTGTGAACCGGTCGGCCGCGCGCTTTGCCGGGCTTTCGGCAAATGCGCTTCTGCTGATCGTCTACACCTTCGCTGGATTCTGTGCCGCCATTGCCGGACTGATTGTCGCGGGCGACATCCGCGGCGCTGACGCCAACAACGCCGGCCTCTGGCTGGAGCTGGACGCGATCCTGGCCGTCGTCATCGGGGGCACTTCGCTTATGGGCGGGCGGTTTTCCATCCCGATGGCCGTCCTTGGCGCCATGATCATCCAGGCGATGAACACCGGCATCCTCATTTCAGGCTTTTCGCCGCAGTTCAACCTGGTGGTCAAATCCGCCGTGATCATCGTGATCCTTGTTCTGCAATCACCCCTTTCCGCGCGACTTTTCCGCCGCCGTCCCGCCATCGGAACCCCGAAATGAACCGCAGCCTGCGGCCCTTGCTGGCCACCGCCCTGATCTTCCTTTTCGCCTATCTGCTTGCCGGCCTGCAGCAACCCGCGATGTTCTCGACCCGGGTCCTCGGGAACTTCCTGACCGACAATGCCTTTCTTGGTATTGCCGCCGTCGGAATGACTTTCGTGATCCTGTCAGGCGGGATCGACCTGTCCGTGGGGGCGGTCATCGGCTTCACCACAGTGCTGATTGCCGTCCTGATCATGTGGCTGAACCTGCACCCTCTGGTCGCCTATGCCATTGCCCTTGCGGTCGCCGCTGTTTTCGGCGCGATCATGGGGGCGGCGATCCACTACCTGAAGGTGCCCAGCTTTATCGTGACGCTGGCAGGAATGTTCCTTGCCCGCGGCGGCGCCTCGGTCCTGTCACCCGACAGCATCGGGATCGAGCATGAATTCTACTCTGCCGTATCGAAAAGCTACATTCTTCTGCCCGGTGGCGGTCGCCTGACGGTGGTTGGGATGATCATGCTTGCGGTCTTCGCAATCGCGATCCTGCTGGCCCATCGCACCAGGTTTGGCTCGAATGTCTATGCCATTGGCGGGTCCGAGACCTCGGCTGCCCTGATGGGCGTGCCGGTCGCTCGCACGACGATCTTGATCTACGCGCTGTCATCCTTCCTTGCCGGGCTGGCGGGCGTGGTATTCTCGCTGTACACCTCGGCCGGGTATTCGCTGAACGCCCTGGGCGTCGAGCTTGACGCCATCGCAGCGGTCGTCATCGGAGGCACGCTTCTGACCGGGGGATATGGCTTTGTGGCCGGGACGTTCATCGGCGTCATGCTGCAGGGATTGGTGCAAACCTACATCGTTTTCGATGGAACCTTGTCCAGTTGGTGGACCAAGATTGTAGTTGGTGTGCTGTTGTTTATGTTCATTGTGCTGCAGCGGCTTGTCTTCCGGGCCGGATCGCGCCGAACCTTGAAGCCTTGGACCTGATGGAATGAGCGAACCGGGGAGTCTGATCCGAACGCTCTCCGGGCGGCAGGTGGCGCGAAACTTCCATTCTTATGTGATCAATGAAGTCGGGCGCGCCATCGTCGCTGGCGAATTGCCGGTGGGCGCGGTCCTGCCAAGCGATGCCGAGATGATGGACCGCTTTGGCGTCTCTCGCACCGTCTTGCGAGAGGCTTTGAAGACCCTGGAAGCGAAAGGCCTCCGCGCAGAGCAGCTTGCCGACATTAAGACTCCTCACTGGATGCAGATGGAAGAGGGAGGTCTGTCGCTCAAAATTTCCGCCTTCCGCGCAGCATCGAGAGGCCGAGCACGTCAGGTTGCTGCACTACTGGTTGAACCAGCGCGCCATGATGTCTCACCAGCCAGAGCCATTTGCCCTTTCAGAATTCGAAATCCACCGTGTCGTGGCCGAGGCCTCAGGCAATCCGTTCCTGCGTGCGTCCTCGGCGGTGCTGGAATTCGGGGTCGCTGTTGCTTTCGTTGCCCGCCTGGACGAGGAACGCCGGGCCCCGCTCGAAGGATTGGCCGCCTCGAAACACGTCCTTTACGAAGCAATGGTGCGAGCGATCGAGCGCGGCGAAGCCGATATGGCCGCGGCGCAGATGTCCTTGTTGATCGGTTCAGGTCCCTGACGACGGATGAGTATTGGGCCGAAGAACGCTTTTCCTGGGGCAAGATAAGATCCAAATGCATTCGCCGGCCGAGTTGCCGCTTCTTTCCGGCCAAACTGCGGGGCACCATGGAACAGCCGAATTTCGCTGGGCTTGCGAGTGCTCCGCTTGCGTTATTGCGACCGGATATGTCTCGCCGACCAATACCGCTCTGACCTCGCCTGATGTGCCGGTTAGTTGCGGAGAACTCCCTGCTGGATTCCGGACATAATCGTGAATGGCGTCATTCAAGCATGCACGACCGAAGTCTGCTGATGGCCGGAAACCGCGCGTGACCAGTTCCTCTCGTTAGAAGAGATAGAACCCTTTGCCGCGGCACCGTCGACGACGAGGTCCTAGACGCCTGGTCCGTCATCCGCCTCTAGCGGTCACATGCGGCGCAGGGTAATGATCTATCTTGGTGTTTTTGGTTGCGGGGACAGGATTTGGCTTGCACCGAACGTCGGCACTGCTGGATCGAAGAGATGCGACCTTCAGGTTATGAGCCGCCCCGGAAAGCGAGTGGCAGACCCATATAAGTCAACAGGTTACGCGACAAGCCCCTGATCTCATTTGACTCCTTGCCGCACTCAACCGCAACCGACGGAAATGAATGCAGCCCAAACAGGGAACGAGGTAGGTAGACCGGTTGACCCATTGTCGACCCGAACCTCTTGTTTCGTCCGCCTCGCCACTATTTCTCCCTGCGTTTCAAACTCTCGATGATGGTGCGTATCTCGTCCTGAAGGTGCTGCCCGCGGTAGACGAAGGAAGTCTCATGCCGCGCATACGCTTGTGGAGGCGGACCCCGATTCCGGCGAACACCTTTTCAACCGCTTCCATCTGGGTCAGGCCACCGGCGGCGGGACCCAAGTTCAGCAAAGGATCTGCGAACACATCGATCTCGGCTCCGTGCCGGATAGCAGCCACGAACGCCGCAATCAGCCCAACGCGTTCCATGGTACCCGCGATCACCCACGGAATGACGATCGTATACCGGCGCCTGCGCGCAGAAAGCGCACCCAGCAGGAAGGTAGTGGTCTTGCCGGTGCCCGGCGGGCCGTTGACGGCGATCACTTCTCCGGGCGACAACGCGTCCAGCCAACCATGACCTGCCTCTGGTGTTCCATGAGCGGGAAGTTGGGGTTCGAATGGCCAAGATGGCGTCCAAATACCTTCTCAATCCGATGATCCGCGCGATCCGGTGCCTTTCGTGGTTGGGCGATCTGCAAGAGCAAATGGGCATCAGGCTTTTCCGCGAGAAGCTTGTCGTAGAGGTCGAGAACTTCCCGCACCGTGGCGTTCGCATCATCGGCCAGTTCGAGGAACCCTGACCCGATGGGCTGGTAGTCCGAATCACCACGCGGCCAGGCTTCAGAGACAGCATCAACCATCTTCCGACAATGCCCGAGGTACTCTGGCCAAGAGTCGTCGATCATCATTTCCGGCATGGGATTTTCGGTCAGGAACGAGTCTTGCGCTTCAACTGACCCGATGGCAAATTCCCCCGAAGGCAAAGGGTTCAGGAGATCGCGCGCCAGAGCATTCCGGGTTGTGGTACCAGACCAGATGACCGCAAGTGCAGACTGGCCTGAACCGCCAACTCAGCGATTATTTCTCTCGAAAGCGAGTGGGTGCATCAGTGGAGTTTTCTCGGCTAAGTTGCAACAGAGCCGACCATCGGCTGTACCGGCCGGGACGACGGCGGAATCGAGCGGACTATCGATCCCTGTCTCAAGAGCGGAGTTAACATAGGACGATCGGCACATCTCGTTCGATGGCCGGTTTGTGGAGACAAGCGCCTCGCTGAGCACGATGGCGCCTTCGGTCAATTTGCCGATCTTGTATGTGGACAAGATGTTCATACTGCCGAGGTTCTCGATGGCATCGAGCTGCCTTCGTCGTCAAGGAATTCCTTCTCATCGCCAACTCAACGTGGCGTAAGAATGAGTTGCAATGCTTCCGCTCCGCAATCAGGCTAAGCAGTCACGTCGGCGCTGATGACGGACTCTCACGCCCCGATTTAGCCGGCACCTTCGGTGACCAGAACCTTTTCCATCCCGCGCCCTCATTCATCCGGTCAAAGAAACTGGATGTCATCGACCAGCAGAGATGTGTCGAAAATTCCCCGGATGTCCAGTGTCGTCCCGTCGCCA
>JAPLPF010000030.1 GCA_026400325.1 Rhodobacterales bacterium | reverse complement strand
ACCCTGAAAGGCGGCATGAAGATCAATGGCATGGGCATCCGCCTCCAGTGGTTCCAGCCGCACCAGCCGTCCGTCCATGGCCGCGCGATCCGGCCTGCGGGGCGGTTGCCAACCGGTCACGTCACGTCCCAAAAGCCCTTGACCCAACACCGCCCCCTGCCTGACCCTGAGGGCAAGCTATGCCGTCATGGCGCCGGTTCGCAAGGTCACAGGATCAGGCGGGGCGCTGCCTCCATCTTCAAACCGGGGAAAACGGTGCTTTCCAGCAATCCCTGGTCCAGGCCGAACAAGCCTTGCATCGCCTGTGCCGCCCAGTCCCGCACGTCCGAGGTCGGCATCAGGTCGCGTCGGTCGTAAAGCTCGGCTTCCGCAAGCCCCGGCCAACGCCCAAGCACCTGGCCGCCCCGGACCGCACCCCCCGCAACCAGCATCGCGCCGCCGGTTCCATGATCGGTCCCGCCGCTGCCGTTCTGGTATGCGGTGCGGCCGAACTCGGTCATCGCCAGGACTGCGGTCTTGCCCCAGATCTCGGGGCCTACCCCGGCCTGAAGTTGAAGGATCGCCGTCTGCAACTGGTGCAGCGGCTTTCTGATCGTGTTCATCTGCCCCTTGTGCGTGTCCCAGCCCGTAAGGGAAAAGGCTGCAATCCGGGCAGACCCCCGCAGCCTTTCGGCCACGAAATCTGCGATCAGCCCCGCATCCCGCCCCGCATCCTGCCCCGCGTCCTGACCCTCGCCCCCGCCCATCCCGGCCAGATCGAAAGCGGTGGCCGATGCTGCATGAAAAAGCGGGTCACCCTCATAGACCTGTTGAAGCAGCGTCCGTGCGGGGGCTGAAATCGCCATGTCCTGGTCCGGTGACCAGCTTTGCACCGGGACGGCCCCGGCCAGCACTGGCATCGCACCGCGCCCGACATCCCAGGCGGTTTCCGACCCGGTGCCGGGCATCACCTGCAGCAGCCGGTTCAGCCATCCATCCCGTTGCGCCGCGGGCAGAAGGTCAGTTCCGGTGCCCGCTTCCAAGAGGTCCTGGCCGTCGAAATGGCTGCGCTTGTCGCGGTAGGGTGTCGATGTCGCATGGACAAAGGCCAGCTCATTTGCCCGCCAAAGCGGCATCAGCCCGGCAAGCCCTTCGTTCAGCGAAAAGAAGCCGTCAAGGTCCAGGCCCGGGCTCAGGACCCCGGGGCGCGCCGGCAAGAAGCCGCTGTCGCCACGCGGCTGCACCACATCCAGCCCGTCCATCGCCCCGCGCAGGATGATGACAACCAGACGGTTTTCACCCGGCGCTGCGGCGAGCGCCAAAGTGGTCAACCAGGGATGCGCTGCAGCCGAGCAGCCCAGCACCCCCATTGCCTTCAGAAAGATCCTTCGGTCCATGCGCCTACCTCCGGTTGAATTCGGGCGAGGCAAGGACCAGCCCTACCCCGTCCTGCGCCGATTCCGCCGCTGAAACCGCCCAGACCAGTTTTTCCCCCGCCCGTGACCCCAAAGTCGCTGCCAGAAAGGCGCGCGGGTCGGGCAAGGGCCGCTGCAGCCGTTGGGGCACCTGCATGGCCCAGTCGATCCTGGCGGCAAGACCCTGCGGCGTGATCCAGTCGGCCGCCGCCTCGGGCCAGCCGTCCGGGCCGGGGGCCTGCTGAAAGGGCTGGCCCATGGCGGTCAGCGGGGCAAGGATCAGCCGGTTGAACACCTTCGGCTGCATCGCGACAAGATGCCCGGGCTTGATGCCAAGGCCGCGCAAGGCCGCCACCATGAAATCGAACGGTTGCCGGGCCTTGGCCCCTGCCGGCGCGGCGACGGGATGGGCCAGCAGAGCCTTGGCGACCGACAGAAGATCGCCGCCGGTGTTCTGAAAGACCCCGGAGAGGGCCGCAACCAGCCCGGCGTCGGGCGTGTCCGAGACGAAGTGAACGGCAAGCTTGCCCGCAATATGCGCGGCCGTCTCGGGCCTTGCGGCCAGATCGTCCAGCGCCTGCAGGATCGGTTCCAGCCCTTCGCTGCCATAGGTCACGCCCAGCACGGTCTCCGGCCCCGGCTCGGCGCGCCTTGGGTCAAAGTCAAAACCTTCCGAAGTGACCGAAAGCCCGGTCAGAAGTTCGGCCAGTTCGCGCACGTCCGTCTGGCTGTAGCTGGCCCCGACACCCAACGTGTGCAACTCCAGCAGTTCCCGGGCAAGGTTTTCGTTCAAGCCCTTCTTCAGCCGCATCCCCTTGCGTGAGGACGGGCCGTAAGATGCCTCCTGGTTGAGATAGATCAGCATCACGGGATGTGTGATGACCGCACGCAGCATGTCGGCAAAGCGCCCTGTCACATGCGGGCGGATCGCCTCGTCGATCAGGATGGACGGCAGGGCACGGTCCATCCGCGTCTTTGCCGCCACCGTGAAGTGATCGGCCCAGAAGGCCACCAGCCGCTCGCGGAATGGATCTTCCGATCCTGCTGCGCGGGCAAAGATCGCCTTGGCTCCGCGCAAGGCCAGCATGTCCGAGGCGCGGTGCCCCGCCTTGATCCCCGCTTCGTCCTTGTCCGTTTTCGCCGCACGGAACGCTGCCAGCACTGGCCCGATTTGCGCGAAGCTCGTCCCCGGCCAGGCCTCTGCCGTCAGATCGGGGCCAGTCAGGGCCACCGCAGGGTCAGGTGCGGGCAGGCCATAGCCGAAGCGGATCGCATAGGTCTGGGGGTCCATGCCGCAGCCTTTCGTCAGGTCATTCGCCAGGGTTATACGGCAATTCTCCGGGTTTCCGGCGCGCCTTGCAGGCCTTCGGCGCAAAATCGGCGAAAGCCGCGCATCGGCGGCAGATCAGGCGCAGCGACCCCTTGGCCAAAGGCGTCAGAGGTGGCGCAGGTCAGGGTGCCCGAAGTCGCCGGGTCAGGCGTCTTTCGGCAGCACCCGCAGCCGAAGCTCGCGCAGCTGGTCGTTCATCGGCTCGGAAGGCGCGCCCATCAGAAGATCCTCCGCGCGCTGGTTCATCGGGAACATGATGACCTCGCGGATGTTCTGGGTGTCGGCGAGCAGCATCACCAGCCGGTCGATACCGGCAGCACAGCCACCATGCGGCGGAGCGCCGTATTTGAACGCCTTGACCATACCGCCGAACCGCTTGTCGACTTCCGAATTCGGGTAGCCCGCAAGTTCGAACGCCTTGTACATGATCTCGGGCTTGTGGTTGCGGATGCCGCCAGAGATCACCTCATAGCCGTTGCAAGCCAGGTCATATTGGTAGGCATAGACCTTCAGCGGGTCGCCGTTCAGCGCCTCAAGGCCGCCCTGCGGCATCGAGAACGGGTTGTGGCTGAAGTCGATCTTCCCCTCGTCGGTCTTCTCGTACATCGGGAAATCGACGATCCAGGCAAAGCGGAAGCTGTCCTTGTCGGTCAGGCCCAGCTCCTCGCCGATGACATTGCGCGCCTTCCCGGCGATGCCTTCAAAGGCCTCCGGCTTGCCACCCAGGAAGAAGGCCGCGTCGCCAAGGCCAAGGCCAAGTTGGAGCCGGATCGCCTCGGTCCGTGCGGGGCCAATGTTCTTCGCAAGGGGGCCTGCCGCTTCGACGTAGGCTTTCTTTTCATAGTCATAGAACACGCCAATCTCGGCGAGTTGCTTCATTATTTCTGGATCGTCTTTGGAGTCTTCGGAGAACCCATATCCATGACCCTCCGGCATTTGCGTGCCATAAGACCCCACTGGAATCTCCCGCCAGAAGATATACCCCATCCCCGGCAGGCCCTGCTGTTGGGCAAAGGCGTTCATCCGGTCGCAGAACTTGCGGCCCACGGGTTCGCCCGACGGGCCTTTCGGCGCGGGGATCGCGCGAACCTCGTTGCCGTCCTGCTCCAGCAGCTTGGCGAAGATGGCAAAGCCAGACCCGGCAAAGTGCTGCGAGACGTCCTGCATCCGGATCGGGTTCCGCAGGTCCGGCTTGTCCGACCCGAACCATTTCAGCGAGTCGCGATAGGCGATGCGCGGCCAGTCGGCGTGGACCTTGCGGCCCTTGCCGAAGTGTTCGAACAATCCCTGCAGCACTGGCTGGACGGCGGCAAAGACGTCGTCCTGGGTGACAAACGACATCTCGACGTCCAGCTGGTAGAAGTCGGTGGGCGAGCGGTCGGCGCGCGGGTCTTCGTCGCGGAAGCAGGGGGCGATCTGGAAATAGCGGTCGAAGCCCGCGACCTGGATCAGCTGCTTGAACTGCTGCGGGGCTTGCGGCAGGGCATAGAACTTGCCCGGATGCAGGCGCGACGGCACCAGGAAGTCGCGCGCGCCTTCTGGAGAGGAAGCCGTGATGATCGGCGTCTGGAACTCGGTAAAGCCCTGGTCCCACATCGCATTGCGCAGCCAGCGCACCACGTTTGACCGCAGCATCATGTTCTGGTGCATCGTGTCGCGGCGCAGATCGAGGAAGCGGTAGGTCAGCCGCGTCTCCTCGGGGTATTCGGTGTCGCCGAAGACCGGCAACGGCAGTTCCTCGGACGCGCCAAGGACTTCAACCTCGGTGGCGTAAAGCTCGATCGCGCCTGTCGGGATCTTGGCGTTGACGAGGATCGCGTCCCGCGCCTTCACCTGGCCATCCACCCGGATCACCCATTCTGCCCGCACCTTTTCCAGCGCAGCAAACGCGGGACTGTCGCCGTCGCACAGGATCTGCGTGATCCCGTAATGGTCGCGCAGGTCGATGAACAGCACCCCGCCATGGTCGCGCACCCGGTGGACCCAGCCAGACAACCGAACGGTCTGGCCGACATGGTCCGTATTCAGCGCGGCACAGGTGTGGCTGCGATAGGCGTGCATTCTGGTTCCCCTTCCGAGGGTTTTTGCGATATCCGGGCCGATACACCTTGCCCGGGGGGCCAAGTCAACCCCACCCTGCCTTTCATTCTGGCTCAAATATCCCCGCCGGAGGCATCAGGTGGCAGGGCCGGAAGCCTCCGGCGGGGATATTTGAGCCAGAATGAAATCCGCAGGGATCAGGCCGCGCAGCGCGTTGCCGACCCAAAGCCGGACATGCGGAAGATCTTCGGAACGCAGAACCTCGTCCGGGCAGCCAAGCTCGGTCCGCAGCACCCCCGGCAAGAGGCCCGAGGACAAGGGCGGCGTCCGCAGGCCTTGACCCCGGTCAAAGAAAACCGTGGTGATGGATCCCTCGCAGACCTCGCTGCGTTCGTTCAGGAAAATCACCTCGTCCAGCCCGTGCGGCAGTGTTGCGCGCGCTGTGTCATAGACCTCGCGCCGGGTGGACTTGATCCGCAGCCAGGGGTCATCCGACCGCAACCGTTGGTCAGCAAGTCCCAGCCGCCATTCGGTCACCGGGGGCGGAAGGTCGGCGACGGTCCAGTTGACAGCGCCGATGCCGTCCAGTGTCAGCCGGAGGCGCGCCGGGTAATCCGGGCCTTCGGGGGTGGTCGCTGGACAGCCCCAGCCCAAAAGTCGCGCGCTGTGCTGCAGCCGTGCGAGATGCAGCGCCCAGCGCGGCGCGCGCTGGCCGTCCCACAGGATCGTCTCGATCAGCCTCAGCCCCGGCTCACGGCCGCCTTCACGAAGCGCGCTTTCCACAGCGCCTCCTCCCATTCACCTGTCGCGGTCGAGCCATGCGTCAACCCGCCGCCCACGTTCATCACGATGTCCTGCCCGCTGACCGACAGCGTGCGGATCGCGACCGAGAAATCAGCGTCGCCTGTTGGTGACATCCAGCCCACCGCGCCGCAATAGACGCCGCGCGGGGTAGGCTCCACCTCGCGGATGATCTCCATTGCGCGGATCTTCGGGGCGCCGGTCACGGACCCGCAGGGAAAGAGCGCCGACACCAGACCGGACAGCGTCGGGGGCCGGTCAAGCACGCCTTCGACGGTCGAGGTCATCTGGTGCACGGTCGAATAGGTCTCGATTGCAAAAAGCGCAGGAACCTTCACCGTGCCAACCTGCGCCAGCCTGCTGATGTCGTTGCGCAAGAGATCAACGATCATCAGGTTCTCGGCCCGGTCCTTTTCGGCGGCGACAAGCTCATCAATGATCTTGCAGTCCTCTGCCAGATCGCGCCCGCGGGGGCGCGTGCCCTTCATCGGGCGGGTCACGATCCTGTTGCCTTCAACCCGAAAGAACAGTTCGGGCGAACGTGAGACCACCACCGGCCCCGCGCCCAGGTTCACATAGGCCCCGTGCCCGACCACCCCCGTGCGCCGGAACGCGCCGTAAAGCCCAAGCGGCGTGCCGGTCAGCAGCCGCGCCGCCATCGGGAAGGTCAGGTTGACCTGATAGCAGTCGCCCGCTGCGATGTAGTCAAGGACCGTGCGGGCTGCGGCCTGATAGTCCGGCCAGCCAACCTGGGGCTCCGGAGCGGTCATCGTCGTGGCCCTGCCTTCTTCGGCGGCCTGCGCCAGCACCAGATCGGCCGCTTCGGGGCGGTCAAAGACACCCAGCACGACAAGCGGCCCCGGCCTTTGCCGCGGCATGAGGGGAAGCAGCCGGGGTTCCAGCGCATACCCCGCCTCATAGGCGATGTAGCCCGCGATCCAGGCCCCTGCGGCCCGGGCGGCCTCGGCCCTTGCCAGCGCGGGACCCACCTCGCCCGGAGCTTTTGCGACGATCACCGCGCGCGGAGCGGCGAACAGCGCCGGGTGCCCCTGCGGGCCATGCTCGACCAGGATCAACGCTGTCGTCCCTCTGCCTGTCGCCGCCCTCTGCAGGGACATAGGCTGATCCCGACCGTGCTTCCAGCCATTTTGGCATGCAAATGGCGTAGAAAGCGACACTGTGGACGCCCTCTCCCACAGTCCGTGCTTGCCAGATGATCAAATTCGCGCTTCCCTATGCGGGCGCAGCGCGCGCCACATGTTGTGGACCGCGCGTCAATGACAACAATAACTGTCCAACACGCTAGAGAGGGACACGGAAAATGGCTTCTGATGACTACACGGACAAGGACAAGCATGAGGACCTGAAGGTCCTGCATGGCATGGGCTACGCCCAGGAGCTGTCGCGCTCCATGTCCAAATTCTCGAACTTCGCGATCTCGTTCTCGATCATCTGCATCCTCTCGGGCGGCATCAACAGCTTCCCGCAGGCCATTGGTGCGGTCGGGGGTGCTGGAGCCGGCATCGGCTGGATTGTCGGCTGCCTTCTGTCGGGGATGTTCGCCCTTGCGATGGCGCAGATCGCGTCGTCCTTTCCCACCGCCGGGGGGCTGTATCACTGGGCCTCCATTCTGGGGGGACGTTTCTGGGGCTGGCTGACGGCCTGGCTGAACCTGCTTGGCCTGATCACCGTTCTGGCGGCGATCAACATCGGAACGGCCTACTTCTTTGCCGGAACCTTTGGCGGGATGTTCGGCTTTACCGGCACGGACATGCAGGTCGTGACCTTTGTGGCTGTGATCACCATCCTGCAGGCGCTGTTCAACCACCTTGGCATCAAGGTGACGACGATGCTGACCGACATCTCGGGCTACATCATCTTTGCGACCACCGCCGTCCTGGTGCTGGCCTGCATTTACTTTGCCCCGGCGATCGACATCTCGCGGCTTTGGACCTTTACCAACTTCTCGGGCGAAGCAGGCGGGAACGTCTTCCCGCAGAACGATAACATGGCCTACCTGTTCCTGCTGTGCCTCTTGCTGCCGGTCTACACGATCACCGGATATGACGCTTCGGCGCACACGTCCGAGGAAACGAAAGCTGCCGCCACCTCAGTGCCAAAGGGCATCATCAATGCGGTGTTCTGGTCCTCGCTGATCGGCTGGATCATGATCTGCGCCATCACGCTGGCGATCCCTGACCTGGCTGTTGCCGCCGGACAAGGCTGGGGCATGTTCTTTGCCACGATGGATGCGATCCTGCCGGCAGGCCTGACGACGGTGATCTATCTTGGCATCCTGATCGCGCAGTTCTGCCTTCAGCCGCGATGACGGGATGCCGGTGGCGTCCAAGGCGCTGGCTTCGGTGTCGCCGAAGTACCGCACGCCAGTCAATGCGATCTGGACCGCGACGGTTCTGGCGATCCTCTACACGGTGCTGGCGATGTCGATCAAGATCGACGGCAGCTCGATCTACGTGATCGTGGTGAACTCGACGCTGATCTTCCTGTTCCTCTCGTTCACCATCCCGCTGGTGGCAGGCCTCTTTGCCTATGGCACCGCAAAATGGCCGACACCCGGCCCCTGGGCGATGTCGGGCGGCTTGTACAAGCTGGTTACAGTCCTGGCCGTCGTGGGCATGGGCGTGATCCTGTTCATCGCCGTCGCCCCGCCGAACGAGCGTGTGCTCTACGTCGTCCTCGGCTTCCTTGCGCTGGCGCTGATCCTCTGGTTTGTGGTCGAGAACCGCCGCTTCGAGGGCCCGCCAACGGGTGAGAAGATCGCCGCCCCGCTTGCAAAGGTTCTGCAGGTGACTTATCAGTGAACCAAATGGTTCAGTATAGCGCCACCCGCTTCGATACAACCTTCGCCGCCCTTGCCGATCCAACCCGGCGCGGGGTGCTGGAGCGTCTGGGACGGGCCGATGCTTCGATCACCGCGCTTGCAGATGCCTTTCACATGACCCTGACCGGCATGAAGAAACATGTCGGCGTGCTGGAGCAGGCGGGTCTTGTGACCACCGAAAAGGTCGGGCGCGTCCGGACCTGCCGGCTTGGCGACCTGCGGCTGGAAGATGAGGCGGCCTGGCTGGAAGCCCACCGCCAACGCTGGGCCGCGCGCCTTGATGCGCTGGACGCGGTCCTTGCCGACCTCAAGCAAAGCACCGGCTCACGGGAGTAGCCAATGACACCTGCCACCACAACCGAACGGCCCTCACCCCGCGAACTGGTGGTCACCCGGATTTTCGACGCCCCCCCTCATCTGGTCTTCAAGGCCTGGACGACACCCGCGCTTTTTCTGCGTTGGTGGGCCCCGAAATCCTTTGGCATCACCTTCCTGTCCTGTGACATCGACGCGCGCACCGGCGGCAGCTACCGCTTTGTCTTCGGGCACCCGGCCACGGAGCAACCGATGGCCTTTCATGGCCGCTATCTTGAGGTGGTCCCGGACGCCAAGCTGGTCTGGACCAATGAGGAAAGCCCCGAAGGCCAGGTCTCCACGCTGACCCTGGAGGATCTGGGCGGCCGGACCAGGCTGGTTCTGCATGAGCTTTACCCGTCGGTCGAAGCACTGGATGAGGCCATGGAATCGGGTGCCAACGGGGCCTATCCCGAACAGTTCGACGCGCTTGACGGATTGCTTGCGCCAGGATGAGCCGTGGCGGCGCCTTCGCCCGCCAACAACCGATTCCGCCCTTGCGCGCCCCCGGCTTCTGTCTATAACCCGCACAATTTTGCGCGTTGGATGGGGGCCAGGATGCCGAAGCGGACCGATATCAAGTCGATCATGATCATCGGCGCGGGCCCCATCGTCATCGGGCAGGCGTGCGAGTTCGACTACTCTGGCGCTCAGGCCTGCAAGGCCTTGCGGGAAGAGGGTTACCGGGTGATCCTGGTGAACTCCAACCCCGCGACGATCATGACCGACCCAGGCCTGGCCGATGCCACCTACATCGAGCCGATCACGCCCGAGGTTGTGGCCAAGATCATCGAGAAGGAACGCCCCGACGCGATCCTGCCGACGATGGGCGGGCAGACCGGTCTGAACACCGCGCTGGCGCTGGCCGACATGGGCGTGTTGGAAAAGTTCAAGGTAGAACTGATCGGGGCCAAGCGTGAAGCCATCGAAATGGCAGAAGATCGCAAGTTGTTCCGCGAGGCGATGGACCGGATCGGCCTGGAAAACCCCAAGGCCACGATCATCGCGGCCCCCAAGCTGGCCTCGGGCAAATATGACATCGCCGCCGGCGTGGCCGAGGCGATTGCCGCAATCGAATACGTCGGCCTGCCCGCGATCATCCGCCCCGCCTTTACCCTTGGCGGCACCGGCGGGGGCGTCGCCTACAACCGCGACGACTATGAGGCCATTGTGCGCTCCGGCCTTGAGGCAAGCCCCGTCGCGCAGGTGCTGGTCGACGAATCCCTTCTGGGCTGGAAGGAATTCGAGATGGAGGTGGTCCGCGACAAGGCGGACAATTGCATCATCATCTGCTCGATCGAAAACATTGACCCGATGGGCGTGCACACCGGCGACAGTATTACGGTGGCGCCAGCGCT
>JAPLPF010000096.1 GCA_026400325.1 Rhodobacterales bacterium | reverse complement strand
CCGCGTCGGTCAGGGCGGTGCTATACTGAGTCGTGTTCGGGCCTGCAAGGGGTTTTGGCTTTTGCCAGAACTCTGTCTATATCTGAAGGTAACGAAAGGATTGCCCGTGCCGGATACCCCGATCAATGCCTTTCTGTTGCAGCGCCCGCAGCGGCAGGCGGGCCCGGTGATCTTTGCGTCCCCCCATTCCGGAAGGGACTATCCGGTCGAATTTCTGGCCCGTGCCGCGCTGGACCGACAGGCGATCCGGTCGTCCGAAGATGCCTTTGTCGACCGGCTTTTTGACGCGGCGCCCCGGCTTGGTGCACCCTTGTTGTCCGCCTGCGCCGCCCGCGCCTTCATCGACCTCAACCGCGCTGCGGATGAGCTTGACCCCGCGGTCATCGACGGCATCGCCCGCGCGCCGCACAATCCAAGGGTGTCGTCGGGCCTTGGGGTGATTCCCCGCGTTGTGGCGGGCGGACGCCCGATCTATCGCGGCAAGCTGACCCTGGCCGAGGCAACGACCCGGATCAGCCGCTACTGGCACCCCTATCACGAGGCGCTTGCCGGACTGATCGACGAAACCCGCAGGGGCTTTGGTCAAGCGGTTCTGATTGACTGCCATTCCATGCCGCACGAAGCGATCGAGGCACATTCCCGCCCCGGCCATCCCAGACCGGACATTGTGCTGGGCGACCGCTACGGCGTGGCCGCCGGTCGCGATGTGATGGACCGGGTTGAAGCGGCCTTCGCGGGTGCAGGCCTTCGGGTGGCCCGGAACGCCCCTTTTGCGGGGGCATATATCGCGCAGGCCTATGGACGACCGTCACGCGGCGTGCATGTCGTTCAGGTCGAAATTGACCGGGCACTCTACATGGATGAGGCGCGGGTGGAACCATTGGAGGGTTTTGCCGCGTTCCGCGAGATGCTGTCCGGTGTGGTGGCAGAGCTTGTCCAGCCACCCGCCGCAGCCCTTGCCGCAGAATAGGTGTCCGGGGGGCAGGCAGACCTGGCCCGCAATAGGATGTTGGCAGGTCAGATGATTGGCGATAAGCAAAGTATGTGATGCCGGCTGTGGCAGGCGAGACGATGTCGCCCCTGACTGCATGTCGGGATCCGGTTGGCGCATTGCAGAACACTTGTCCGGAGAAGCTGTCTTGGAACCGAAACTTCATCCGCTGGCGTCGCATGACCTGCCATCCTTCATCACCGCGCCCGGACAGACCGACACGCTTCTTGGCATAACGGCGGCGTTCCTTGTCCTGATCGTCATTTCGCTCGGGGTGCTTTACCTGAACCTGCATTCCCTGCCCGAGCGGATGTCGCACCGGACCAGCCAGGCCCAGGCAGGCCTTGTCGCGGTGCTTGGTCTGCTGGCGCTTTTCACCCATAACCAGATCTTCTGGGTCATGGCGCTTTTGCTGGCCTTCATCCGCCTTCCAGATTTCGAAACCCCGCTTCAGTCCATCTCCGACAGTTTGCGACGGCTGATCCCGGCGCCCGAACAGCCACCCTCGGCAGCACAGGCGGGCACCGCCCTGCCCGAGGCGACGCCGACCGCCGCAGTCATCCCGGTCGCGCCGACCGACGAACAGCGTGAGGGTTGAGCCATGTTCGAGCTTCTGTTCTGTTCGTCCCTGACCATTCTTCCCGACTTCCTGATCCGCCGCTACGTTCAGGGCAAACGCCTTGGCCGCGAGATCACGCTTTTCACGATCTGGTACGAACTGCGCTATGGCATCACGCTGTGCCTGATGCTGACCATCACCTTGATCACGGTCGTGTTCTACTACCACCCCTCATCCAGGTCCGCAGTTGCCTATTTCCGCACCGTTTCCGTCATGGCCGACAGCATGGGGCGCGTGGACGAGGTCTATGCCGGACTGAACGAAGAGGTGGTGGCAGGGCAACCGCTGTTCCGGCTGGAAAGTGACCAGCAGGAAGCAGCGCTTGAGGCGGCAAAGCGCAAGGCAGACGAGGTGACGGCGCAGATCGCCGTGTCACAAACCGAACTTGCCACTGCCGATGCGCAGATCGCCCAGGCCGAATCGGCACTCAAGCAGGCAACGGACGAACTGGCCACCCAGGTGACCCTGCAAGAGCGGAGCCCGGGAATCGTTCCTCAGCGCGAGATTGACCGCTTGCAGAACCTTGTCGACGGGCGTGTGGCCGGGCTTGAGGCCGCCCGCACCGAAAAGGCGTCACTTGAGGCGCAGATCACTGTCTTGCTGCCCGCGCAGCTTGCTGCCGCGCAGGCATCGGTGAACGAGGCGCAAGTCATGCTGGATCGCCGGACCGTGACCGCCAGCATTGATGGCACGCTGACCCAGTTCACCTTGCGGCCCGGCGATCTTTTGAACCCGATGGTGCGGACAGCGGGCGTGCTGATCCCGACCAATGCCGGAAAAGGCGCGCTGGAGGCGGGTTTCAACCAGATCGAGGCACAGGTGATGCGCCCCGGCATGACAGCCGAAGCCGTCTGCCTTTCGCAACCGTTCACTGTCATTCCGATGGTGGTTGTCGGGGTGCAGTCGGTGATTGCCAGCGGCCAAGTCCAGGCGACCGACAGGTTGATCGACCCGACGGCGGCCCAGGCCCCGGGGTCGGTGGTGGTCTATCTTGAGCCGATGTTCGAAGGCGGTTTCGACCGCGTCCCACCGGGATCAAGCTGCATCGTCAACGCCTATACCTCGAACCACGAACGGCTTCATTCCGATGAAGTGATGTCGACGGGAACGCGCATCTGGCTGCATGCCGTTGATGCTGTTGGCCTTGTCCACGCTATCCTGCTGCGCAGTCAGGCGCTGCAGATGCCGTTCACGACCCTTGTTCTGGGCGGGCACTGAAGCCGCTTCGACGACCCGGGCCTGCGGTCTTCGAACGGAATCGGTGTCATGGTGACGCCGACGGCACGGGAATGGCTGAAAAGCTCTCTACTGTCCATTGATAGGGCTGAAGGTCGGTTCGATAACTGCCAAGCCGTGCCGCCCCCATGTCAAGGATCTGAACCAGAACGGCTGTCCACAGCACGCTGAGGACCATCGCCATGCCCCGGTTTGGCTTCTTGATCAGCCCAAGCTGATATCCCAGTGCGAACATGCCGACGACCGTGAAGGACAGCAAAAGCCAGATCATCCGTTCCGGCAGGGACAGGGCAACGGCAAAGCGTTGGGTGGTGGTCATGTCGAAGGTGTGATTGACCGCGTTCATCAGCGACGTGATTGCCGGATCGGGGCGATCACGCACCAGTGCCGAAATCTGCCCCCAGATTTCGGTTTGCAGCGCACTTGTCGTTTCCGTCGCCTGCTTGATCGTCTCTGACCCACGATCCGCGTCCACATAGGCCATCCGGGAAAGGATATAGTCCTCAAGCAAGGCGGCAATCTTTTCGGCCCGCGGATCATCCAGCGCCTTGGCTTGCAACCAGGCTGTGCCGATGGCATTGGCCTCTTCCAGTCCGCCGCTGCGCCGGTCGGCGACGCGGCTGGTTGCGGTCGACAGCGTCAAGGCCAGAACGAACGCCAACAGACCAAGAATGCTGCTGACGATGACGCCGACCCCTTCATTTCCGGTATCGGTCCGGGCAGATCGACTACCGAAAAACCCGCCCAACTCGCGCGCGGCAACCTGGATGAGGAACATCAGCGCGGCGAAGGCAAAGAGGCTCCAGTTGGCAAGATCAGCAAGAAGCGACATTGCGGTGTCCCTTGTTTTGTTTGCGGCGGAAAGACCCATCCGCCTTTCCGATTCATCCCTGCCATTGACAGCGTCCGGGTGGAACCTTGCAAGGTCAATCAGGGCCGCCACCCTGTCAAAGGTCGACATCCAGGCCAGTGATCTGGCGGGCGATGAGCCTCAGCGCAGGGCACGGCCCTTGATGATCGCCTCGGTACCAAAGCGGGCGCGGATGGCATCGGTCGCGCGTTCGGCGGCGGCGCGGCGGCGGGCGTCGGGGTCAAGAAGATCGCCGCTCAAGTCTGCCTGATCTTCGGCCGCAAGGTCGGATATTCCAACCCCGATCAACCGGAACGGCCCCTGCGCCCCGGCATGATCGAAAAGATCACGGGCGGCGCGATAGATGCGGTCGGTGAGTTGGGTGGGGTCGCCAAGGGCATGGCGGCGAGTGACCAGATGGAAATCGCCGCGCTTCAGCTTCAGCGTCACAGTGCGGCCCGACAGGCGTTTCGCCTTGGCACGGTCGGCGACCTGTTCGGAAAGCCGCCAGATATGGCCATCCAGCAGATCCGGGTCCGAGGTATCCTCGAAGAAGGTCGTTTCCTTCGAGATCGACTTCAGCTTTTCGTCCCGGTTCACCCGCCGCGTATCAAGGCCGCGCGCAAGGTGCCAAAGCCGGTCGCCCATCTGGCCGAACCTTGCCACCAGATCGGCGCGATCCCAGCGCAGGAGGTCGGCAATGGTGCGGATGCCCGCCCCTTCCAGCGCGGTCTGGGTGGCTTGCCCCACGCCCCAGATGATGCGAACCGGTTTCGGGCGGAGGAAGGCTTCGGTCTCGGCCTTTCCGATCACCGAAAACCCGCGCGGCTTGTCGAGGTCTGAGGCGATCTTGGCCAGAAACTTGTTGTGAGACAGGCCGACAGAGCCGGTAAGTCCCAACTCATCCTCCATCCGCTTTGTAAGCTGTGCCAGCAAGGCGGCAGGGGCCGCGCCGTGCAGGCGGGCGGTGCCGGTCAGGTCAAGGAACGCCTCGTCCAGCGACAAAGGCTCGATGGCGGGGGTCAGCACCTCCATCATCGCGCGAATGGCGCGGCTGGCCTCGGTGTAGGCGGCAAACCGGGGCTTCACCACCACCGCCTCGGGGCACAGCTTCAGCGCCTGGAACATCGGCATGGCGGACCGCACGCCCTTGATCCGGGCGATGTAGCAGCAGGTGGACACCACCCCGCGCTGCCCGCCGCCAACGATGACCGCCTGATCGCGCAAGGCCGGATTGTCGCGCTTTTCGACCGATGCATAGAAAGCGTCGCAGTCCATGTGGGCGATGGACAACTGCGTCAGCTCGGCGTGCGCCACCATGCGCGGCGACCGGCAGGCGGGGCAGCGTGCATGGGCTTCGTCCGTCAAAGTGAGGCAATCACGACAGAGGCTGGTCATGGCGTCAGGTTAGCACCGTCCCGACGGTTGCGCATCTGGTCGATGTAGGCGCGCAGCAGCGCCACGCGGCGCGGGCGAAAGCTTTCGTCGGTCGGGGCTACCAGGTCCATCTGGGCAACCTTGAAGCGACGGAAGTCCTGACGCAGGCAGCAAAAGGCAAGGCACTCCACCTCGCGGTCAAGAAAGGCGATACCAAGCGGCCAGATCCGACGCTGGGTGATCTGACCTTTCAGGTCTCGATAGCCGATTTCGACCGCGCGTTCGTTCCAGGCAGCCTCGCGCAGCGTGTCAATATGCGGGGGCGCGGGCGGGCGGCGTTCGTAACGGTAGGCGCGGCTGACGGCATGGATCGCCTGACGCTGCACGCGGTCGGGCAGGGTGGCGATGATCTTGGCCTGCGCCTCGGCCGCCGCTTTCGCCAGTGCGGGGTCGCCGGAAAGGGTAACCTCGGCAAGCCCGAGAACCAGCGCCTCGACCTCCAGCCTGGTGAACATCTGCGGCGGCAGGGCGGGGTCTTCGGTCAGGGTGTACCCCACCCCTGCCGCACCGTCGATCAGCGCACCCCCGGCACGCAGCGCGTCGATGTCACGGTAAAGCGTACGTTCGGAAACCCCCGTCTCCTCGGCCAGCCTTGCGGCGGTGACTGGCTGCGGCAGCATCCGCAGGGCGGACAGCAGGCGAAAAAGGCGGTCGACGCGGGGCATGACATCCTGACAGGTTCTGACAGGAGGGGAAGTGTAGACCAAGACCATCAACCCGCAAAGGAGAACACATGCTGACCCTTATCCACGCCCCGCAATCCCGATCATCGGGCGTCATCCAGCTTCTTGACGAGCTGGGCTCGCTGGACCAGGTGGCGGTGCAGACCGTAACGGTCCGCCGTCTGCGCAGCGGCACCGGGGCTGCGGACCCTGCGAACCCGCACCCCGAAGGCAAGGTGCCACTTCTGATCCACGATGGCGCCATGATCCGCGAGCGCAACGCGATCATGCTGTACCTGACCGAGCTTTTCCCGGCTGCCGGGATGGGCATTCCCCCGGGCGACCCCCAGCGTGGCACCTTTCTTTCCTGGCTTGCCTATTATGGCAACGTGATGGAGCCGGTCTTCATCGGCCAGTTCGTCGGGATCACCCATCCGGCCTACCACGACGTTTTCCGTGGCATGGCAGAGGTGACGGCAACCCTTCAGACCGCGGTGGAGCGCGGGCCCTGGCTGATGGGCGACCGTTACACGGCGGTGGACCTTCTGATCAGCGGGGTCTTCGCCTGGGCGCCCGACGCCGTTCCGGATGTGCCAGCGATCCGTGACTGGGTGGCGCGCTGTCAGGCAAGGCCGTCAGTCGCGCGGACGCAGGCCTTCGATACCGCGCGGACGCCGGCGTAGCCCAAGGATTTTCGCAGAAAATTCTTGCCGTGCCGTCAATCGGGGGTGGCTGGTGCCGCCCCCGCCGTCGTGCGCGACATCTGGACCGCCAGGATTCCCGCCATGGCAATCGCCACGCCAAGGATGTCAAGCGGCCGGATTGACTCGCCCAACAGTGCGGCCGCTATGGCAACCCCGAAGAACGGATTCAGGAAATGAAACGTCGCGGCACGAGTGCTGCCGATGCGGCCGACCAGCGCGAACCAGATCAGCGTCGCTGTCAGGCCGGGGACCGCGATCTGATAGACGAAGGCGGCAAGGAAGGCGGGGCTCCAGGCGATCCAAAAAGTCTCGAACATGGCGGAAACCAGCCCAAGGACGACTGACCCGACCAGCATTTGCAGGCCCACGACCATCAGCAGATTGCCACCCGACGACGCCCCCCGAACCGTCAGCGTCGCAACCGCCAGCGCCACCGCGCCACCAATGCAAAGCGCCACTCCGACTGGATCAGCCCCACCGGAAAGCCGCGAGCCCATGACCACACCGACACCCGCAAAGCCCGCAGCCAGACCGGCAATGCCCAAGGCCGGAACCTTTTCGCGAAAAACCACCCAGGCCAGCGCGGCGGCGATCAGCGGCATCGAGGCGGCGATGATGGCGGCCAGCGACGCCTCGACCCATTGCATCGCGATGAAGTTGAGGCCCAGATACAGCGCATTCTGGCACAGGCCGAACAGGATGACCGCGCGCGCCTGCTGTGGAGCAAGTCGCCAGGTCTGGCCAAGGGCCCGCGCAATGATGATCGCGATCAGTCCTGAAATGAGGAACCGCACCGACAGCGCGGCCAGCGGCGGCGCATGGGCGACAATCACCCGCGCGGTGGCGAAGGCGGAAGACCACATCGCCGCAAAGACGGTGCCAAGAAGAAAGGCGCAGATGTCCATGGACGGGTGGTGCGCCTGTGGCTGGCGAAGGTCAAGTCGGGAAGGGTCGCGTCTGCCAACCTGCTCGGTGTCAGCCAGGCGGCTGCCACAACTCGATCGGGGTGCCTTCGGGGTCATGGATGCGGGCGAAGGTGCCATAGCTCCCGTCGCCATCCCAGTCAGGGCGCGTCTCCACGGCAATGCCTGCCGCCCGAAGCTGCGCGACAAGGGCGACAAGGTCATCAACCCGCAGGTTCAGCATCCATTGCTTGTCAGGCGCGAAATAATCTGTGCTGGCCGAAAACGGGGAAAACACGGTCGGCCCGGCCTCTTGCTGCCAGACCGCGACATCGGGCTGGGTGATGCCAAGGTGGGTGCGGTACCAGCCGTTCAGGGCCAGGGGGTCCGCCGCCCGAAAGAAGATGCCGCCAATCCCGGTCACCCGTGCCATCGTCGTGCCTTCCAAAGCAAAAGGGCCGCACTGTGGCGACCCTCTCACAAATCCGGTCTTCCGGAAAGGCTTAGCCGTTCACAACGTCCTTGAGTGCCTTGGCGATTGCGAATTTCACCTGCTTGTCGGCCGGTTTCTTCATCTGCTCACCCGTTGCCGGGTTGCGGACCATACGCTCGGGGCGGGCCTTGCAGGCAACCTTGCCAAGGCCGGGAATGGTGACGGTGCCGCCGGCGGCAACCTCGCGCGAGACGACCTCGGCAATTGCATCCAGGGCGGCGTTCGCGGTTTTCTTGTCGCTGCCCATGGCATCGGCGACAGCGGCCACCAGCTGGGTCTTGGTCATCGGTTTGGACATCGGGTCATCCTTTGTTGTTATCTGCATCTAGTTGGGCATGACTGCGGCCCGCACCAGTCGGTTTGCCGCAGCCCCGGAAACGAGGCCAGAATCCAAACACACAGTTTTGTGTCCAAAATCAACCCCGGAACCGAACCTCCTGTGGATTTGACGCCTTTTTCGCGCGTCAGAGAAAGGCCGTTTCCTCGAAACTTCGCAATTTCCGGCTGTGAAGACGTGCAATCGGCGTGGCGCGGATGCGTTCCATGGCGCGGATCCCGATCTGCAGATGGCGGCTTACCTGCGTCTTGTAGAAGTCGGATGCCATGCCGGGCAGCTTCAGCTCACCATGCAGCGGCTTGTCGCTGACGCAGAGAAGCGTGCCATAAGGTACCCGGAACCTGAACCCGTTGGCGGCGATGGTGGCCGATTCCATGTCCAGTGCCACCGCCCTGGATTGTGACAGGCGGCGCACCGGGCCGGACTGGTCGCGCAGCTCCCAGTTGCGGTTGTCGATGGTGGCGACTGTGCCGGTCCGCATGATGCGCTTCAGCTCATACCCTTCCAGCTGGGTGACATCCGCCACGGCGCGCTCCAGCGCGATCTGGATTTCCGCCAGCGCCGGAATCGGCACCCACACGGGCAGATCGTCATCCAGCACATGGTCATCGCGAAGGTAAGCATGCGCCAGCACAAAGTCGCCAAGGGACTGGCTGTTGCGCAGTCCCGCGCAATGCCCGACCATCAGCCACGCATGCGGGCGCAAAACCGCAATATGGTCAGTCGCAGTCTTGGCGTTCGAGGGGCCGACGCCGATGTTGACCAGCGTGATCCCCTGCCCATCTGCCTGCTTGAGGTGATAGGTCGGCATCTGCGGCATCTTCGTCGCGGGCTCGATCACGCCGTCAGGCGCGGTGATCTCCTGGTTTCCGGTGGCGACGAAGGACGTATAGCCGCTGGCAGGGTCCGCCAGCGCCGCGCGGGCATAGGCCTCGAACTCGTCCACATAGAACTGATAGTTGGTGAACAGGACGTGGTTCTGGAAATGGGTTGGGTCCGTCGCGGTATAGTGCGACAGGCGCGCCAGCGAATAGTCTACCCGCTGTGCCGTGAACGGGGCCAGCGGGGCCGACCCGTCATCGTAGCGCGTCAGCGTGCCGTTCACGATGTCATCGTTCGTGGTCACCAGATCCGGCACGTCAAAGACATCGCGGAGCGAGAAGTCCATCACCCCTTCCTGCGGGATCGAGACGTCCGGGTTGCCGGACACCGCGAAATGCACCGGAATCGGGGTATCGGAAAGGCCGATCTGGACCTCAACTCCGTGATTTTCGATCAAAAGCCCGATCTGCTGGATCAGATAGTTGCGGAACAGATCCGGCCGCGTCACGGTCGTTGCATAGGTGCCGGGGGCCGAGACGTGCCCAAAGGCAAGGCGCGAGTCGACCTTGTCGAAACTGGTGACCGTCAGACGGATTTCCGGATAGAAGGCGCGGACGCGATGGCCCGGATGACCATGGCTCAGCGTGATCTGGAACTGCTGGGCCAGAAAGACGGTCGCCTGGGTGTAAAGCTTCTCCAGAAGGTCCACGGCCGCAGCAGCATCGGAAAAACTTTCCGGTCCTGGGGCGTCGGGTGTCAGCGGGTCGGTCGGAAGGTCGTCCGGCATGTTCGGTCCTGTACTTGGTCCGGCATATAACCCGAAACCGGCAGGGCACCGCAAGTGAAGGGATTGCGACAGCCGCGCGCTCCCCGGCTTCGGCCTCTTGCACCTCGTCCTGTCACCCCCGATAGTCGCTGCCATGTCGACACTTCTTTCCCTTGGCCACGGCTATTCCGCCCGCGCCCTTGCCCAACGCCTTGTCCCGCATGGCTGGCGGGTCATCGGCACCACCCGCAGCCCGGCAAAGGCCGAGATCTTCCGAAGGGAAGGGGTAGAGCCGCTGCTTTGGCCCGCCGATCTTGGACCGGCGCTGGTCGAGGCGACGCATATCCTGTGTTCGGCCGCCCCGGACCCCACTGGCGACCCCTTTCTTCGGGCGGCACCCGAAATCGCGCGGTCGCGGGCGGCCTGGGTCGGATATCTGTCCACCACGGGAGTCTACGGCGATCACCAGGGTGGCTGGGTCGACGAGACGACGCCCCTTACACCAAACTCGGACCGTGGTCGGCAGCGCGTGATCGCCGAAAGCCAGTGGCGGGCCACCGGCCTTCCGGTCCACATTTTCCGTTTGGCAGGGATCTACGGACCCGGCCGCGGCCCGTTTGAAAAGGTGCGCGACGGCACCGCCCGGCGCATCATGAAGCCCGGTCAGGTCTTTGGCCGCATCCATGTCGATGACATCGCGCAGGTGCTGGAGGCATCGATCCGGCATCCGAACCCTGGCGCCGCCTACAACGTGTGCGACGACAATCCCTGCCCGCCGGAAGAGGTGCTCAGCCATGCTGCCCATCTTCTTGGCCTGCCCGACCCCCCGGCCGTTCCGTTCGAGACCGCGGATCTTGGCCCGATGGCCCGCAGTTTCTACAGCGAATCGAAACGCACTCGAAACGGCCGCATCAAGGACGAGCTTGGCGTGCAATTGCTTTATCCGGACTACCCGGCCGGGCTTGCTGCCCTGCTTCGGGACGAAACGGGCTCGTGATCCAACCACCCTTTCATTCTGGCGGAAGTATCCCACGGGGGGTTTGGGGGGTGTGACACCCCCCAAGGTCGGGGCCACTCACTGGGCCGCAATCTCGCGCGACTGCTGGGCCGGTTGGGGGGCCAGGATCGCCTCGCTGATTGCCGACAGGGCCAGTGCCGCCGCGCCATGCGCCCAAAGGAGGTCACCCCAGGCATGAATCTCGATCGGGGGACGCGGTCGACCGGTGTTGATCGCAAGGTTGTCCATCTCGGCCAGGGTTTCGGCGGCATAAAGATAGTCATAGCGCATGCGTTCGCCGGAAAGGATGATCAGCGCCGGATCGAAAAGGTTGATCACGTTGGACAGACCCACGGCCAGATAGCGCCCGGCGCGGCGGAAAATCGACTTTGCCGTCGCATTTCCCGCCTTGGCATGGTCGTACAGGCTTTCAAGCAGAATGTTGATCGGCTGGCTTTCCTTGTGCCCCCAGTTCAGGGCCGTCGTCGCTTCGCGCGCAAGGGCATAGTCGGCCACATAGGCCTCAAGGCAACCGCGCTGGCCGCAGCGGCACAGCGCACCATCCAGCTGAACCTTCATGTGTCCCAGTTCCAGGCCCAGCCGCTGTGCTCCGCGATAGATACGGTGGTTCATGACGAACCCCATGCCGACACCGTGTTCGATCGTGACAACAGCAAAGTCCGACAGACCCCGCCCGGCACCGAACCACAGTTCGGCCAGCGCAACCAGGTTCGCGTCGTTGTCGATGGTGACAGGAAGTCCAAGCCGCGCAACTGCAGCCGCGGCCAGCGGCATATTCCGGTCAAGAAGCACCGAAGACCACAGCACCACCCCTTCCGCACAGTCGACAAACCCGGGCACGCCGATGCCCACCGCCGAAAGATCGGTCCGGGTCATGTTGGCCTTGGCGCAGACCCGGGTCAGCAGGGTTTCGAGCGATTCGAGGATCTCGCTCAACGCCATCGGCCCGGGACGGCGGGGAATCACGTCGTCGGCAATCAGGGTCCCGGCGAAATCGACGATGACCGCGGTATGTTCGCGGTCGGAAAGCTTCATTCCGGCGACGTAGTGCGCTTCGGCCCGGACCCCAAGGGCCACGGCCGGGCGCCCACGGCCTGCCTCACCGTCACGCGGGGCGGCAACTTCCACGATCAGCCCGGCTTCGATCAACTCCAGCGTCAGCGTCGTCACCGAGGCCGGGCTGATGCCCAGATCCTTGGCCACCTGCACCCGGGGAACAAGCCCCGCGGCGCGCACATGCTCAAAGACCTGCTGGCGCAACGGGCGCAGCGCGTGTTGCAGCGGTGGAATCAGCGGGCCGACGCCGCCACGCCCCTCGGTCCTGTCGTGCCGGGTAACCCGCGGACGCATTACTTTGATCTCCGAAGTAAAAACCGGCCAAAACCATCATTTTGCGCCCGCAGAATGCTGCGTTGCAGCGACTACATGCGTATTTTCTGGGCGCATTTAGCTTGGTTCACTATTTTTATTTTGACAACTGAAATTATTAGCAGCTATTTTCCGCCTGTTCCGGCGAATCTGCCGAGCCGGCCATACGCTGGCCGATGTCCAAAGGGAGGATACTATGCGTACCGCAATTCTCGCCGCCGTTCTGGCGGTGACTGGTTTTTCGTCGGCCGCACTGGCCGAAGGAAAGAAGATCGGCGTTTCGTGGGCCCAGTTCCAGGAAGAGCGCTGGAAGATCGACGAAGCCGCGATGAAGGCCGCGATCGAGGCTGCCGGCAACGAATACGTCTCGGCTGACGCGCAGGCTTCGGCCGAAAAGCAGCTTTCGGACGTTGACGCGCTGATCGCGCAGGGCGTCGACGCCCTGATCATCAACGCCTGGGACAAGGACGCCATCGGGCCGGCCATCGAGAAAGCCGCCGCCGAAGGGATCCCGGTCGTCGGCTACGACCGTCTGATCGAAGACAACCGCACTTTCTATCTGACCTTCGACAACGTCGGCGTCGGCCGGATCATCGCGGAATCGGTGTTCGCCGTGGCCCCCAAGGGCAACTACGCGATCATCAAGGGTGACCCGGGTGACCCGAACGTCGGCTTCCTGCGTCAGGGCATGGAAGAAGTCATCGGCGCCGCTGTTGCCTCGGGCGACATCGTGATCGTCGGCGAAGCAAACTCGGACGGCTGGAAGCCCGAGAACGCCCAGAAGAACATGGAACAGATCCTGACCGCCAACAACAACGCCGTTGACGCCGTTCTGGCACAGAACGACGGCATGGCCGGTGGTGCTGCTGCTGCTCTGGCAGCGCAGGGCCTGAACGTTCCGCTGGGTGGCCAGGACGGTGACCTTGCGGCGATCAACCGCGTTGCCCGTGGCACGCAGACCGTTTCGGTCTGGAAGAACGCCATGGACCTTGGCAAGGCAGCAGGCGAAATCGCCGGCATGCTGGCCGACGGCACCGCGCTGGACGCGATCCCGAACGCCACCAAGTTCTCGGGTGGTGAGAAGGGCGTTGAAATGAACGCCATCCTGCTGAACCCGACCCCGATCACCAAGGACACGCTGAACCTGGCGATCGACGCAGGCCACATCTCGAAAGAGGCGGCTTGCGAAGGTGCCATGGAAGGCGTCGCTGCCTGCCAGTGACCTGACTGTCCGGTGCCACCCCTGCGGGTGGCACCGGTTTCTCTTTCTTCGCAGGTCTGTTCTCCCGCATCGGGGGCAAGTGGGTCACGGCTGTCGCGCACGGCCACCCAAGACCTGACCTCCCTCTCTAGAACGGACGAGGACATGGCCGACACACCCCAGACTCATTCCCCACAGGTCCCCAATGAAAGCGGATTTACCCGCTTTCTGCGCGCAACAGAGATCGACCCCCGGCTTCTGGGCATGGTCGGCGCGCTTCTTCTGATCTGGGTCGCGTTCGAGGCCTATTCGACCTTCGTGCTTGGGCGACCCTCGCTCTTGCTGGGCGCAAACCAGGCCGAGGCGAACGGTTTCCTGACGCCGCGCAACCTTTGGAACCTGTCGGTCCAGACCGCCTATATCGGCATCATGGCGACCGGGATGGTGCTGGTCATCATCACACGAAACATCGACCTTTCCGTCGGCTCGATCATGGGCATGGTCGGCATGTACATGGGCCTGTTGCAGATCAGCTATCTGACCCCGGCGCTGGGCCTTGGTCATCCGTCGATCTGGATCATCACGGTCGTCTTTGGCATCGCGATGGGGGCGCTTCTGGGGGCGTTCCAGGGCGTGCTGATCGCCTTCCTTGGCATCCCGTCCTTCATCGTCACACTTGGCGGCCTTCTGGTCTGGCGCGGCGCCGCCTTCCTGGTCGCGGGCGGCAAGACCATCGCGCCGCTGGATGACCGCTTCGCCCTGATCGGCGGCGGGTCCTTTGGCGCTTTGGGCAAGACCGGAAGCTGGATCTTCGCGATCATTGCCTGCGTCTTCGTGATCTGGGCTTTCCTGAACGGCCGCAAGTCACGGAAAAAGCACGGCTTCACCCTGCGCCCGGTCTGGGCCGAGACCTTCGTCATCGGCCTCGTTTGCGCCGTTATCCTTGGCGCGACCGCCGTGGTGAACTCCTATGTCTGGCCGATCGGCAACATCCAGAAATACTATGCGTCCATCGGGCAAGAGGTTCCGGCCTGTGCGCAGAAGGGTGGCGACATCTACAGCGACGTCTGCGCCAGCTTTGGCCACGGCTTTGCCTATCCCGTTCTCATCATGATCTTCGTGGCCATCGCCATGACCATCCTGATGACCCGCACCCGCTTTGGCCGCTATGTCTTTGCCATCGGCGGCAACCCCGAGGCGGCCACCCTTTCCGGCATCAATACCCGGATCATGACCGTCAAGATCTTCACCCTGATGGGCGGCCTTGCCGGTGTCGCCGCCGTGATCGGCGCAGCGCGGCAGAACTCGGCCACCAACGCCATGGGCAACCTGGACGAGCTTTATGTCATCGCTGCTGCTGTTGTGGGTGGCACGTCGCTCGCCGGAGGCGTCGGCACGATCTACGGCGCGATCATCGGCGCGCTGATCCTGACCAGCCTGCAGACCGGCATGGTGCTGATCGGCTTTGGCGACGGGTCCTACCAGCGCATCGTCATCGGCGTCGCTCTGGTGTTGGCCGTCTGGCTCGACATCGTTTACCGCAAACGCATCAAGTAAGGGGCTGACATCATGGTAGACAGAACCGGAACCCCGCTTGTCGAACTCCGCGACATCTCGATCTCGTTCGGCGGAATCAAGGCCGTCGATCACGTCACTGTCGATCTGTATCCGGGCGAGGTCGTGGGCCTTCTGGGCCACAACGGTGCGGGAAAATCGACGCTGATCAAATGCCTGTCGGGCGCCTATCAGAAGGACGCCGGCCAGATCCTGATCAACGGCGAGGAGGTCGAGATCAAGGACCCCCGCGACGCCCGCGCCCAGAACATCGAGACGATCT